>PLRZ01000345.1:0-4503 GCA_003164075.1 Bryobacterales bacterium
CCGCGAAGCTCTCGCCATCGAAAGGAATGGCTCAGCCCATTTTCCCGGCCAGTTTTGAAATTGCGGGGCGACATCAGGAGTTCTGTCCTTAAATTAGTGCACCGCCGCGATCCCCTTCGCGGCAACTTTCCGCAGTAGCCACGCACCCGGCAGGCACAATGCCATGAGGAGCGCCGTCCAGCGGAACATATCCACGTAGGCCTTCAGATTGGCCTGCTGCAGCAGGATTCCCTGAAGCACCCCGTAGGCCTGCATGTGCGCCTGCGGCGGCGCCGAGTAGCGGCTTAACCCCGCGGTAAGCGCCGTCAGACGCTCGCTGAACACCGGATCGTAGGGTGTCATGTGACTCACCAGATCGGCCTGGTGCACTTGCGTCATACGCGCCAGGAATGTGGTGGAGACCGAGATCCCGATGCTGCCGCCCAGATTGCGCATCAGGTTGAAGATGCCGCTGGCGTTGCCGATCTTCTCGCGGGCCAGCGTTCCCAACGAGATGGTCATCAGCGGCACCATCACAAAACCCATACCCATGCCCTTCAGGAGATTGGGCCCCACGATGCTCGCCATGGACACGTCGAGAGTCAGGTTGCCGAACATGAAGGTGGCCGCGGAGATCATTACCACGCCCACCGACATCAGCAACCGGCCATCCACGTAGGCCATCAGGATCCCGACAATCGGCATGGCGACCATCGCCCCGATGCCGCGCGGCGCGGTCGCCAGTCCGGCATTTTCCGACGTGTAGCCCATCAGCGTCTGCAGAAAAAGCGGCAGCATGGCGAGCGCGCTATACATGCCGCCCATCAGGATCGCCGTCGTGGCGGTGCCCACCCAGAAATTGCGATTGCGAAATACGCGCAGATCCACAATCGGCTCGGGCGTACGCAGTTCCCGCACGATCAGCGCCGCCAGCCCCGCTACCGAAATCACGCTGAACCAGGCGATCCACGCACTCGCGAACCAATCCTCCTGCTGTCCCTTGTCGAGCACAATCTGCAGCGTCGCCAGCCACACCGTCAGTAGTCCGAAACCGATGGCGTCGATTCGCCCCGGCTTGGCGTTCCGGATATACGGCGGATCCTCCACGAATCGCGCCATCAGAAACATAGCCAGCACGCCGATGGGAATGTTGATGTTGAAAACCCAGCGCCACGAGTAATGGTCGGTCAACCACCCGCCCAGAAACGGACCGATGATGGGCGCGCCCACCACTCCCAGGCCGAACATCGCCATCGCCATGCCATGTTTCTCGCGCGGAAAACTCTCCAGCAGGATGGCTTGCGAGAGCGGCTGCAAAGCTCCGCCGCCGGCGCCTTGCAGGATGCGCGCCAGCACCAGCACCGGCATGGTGGGAGCAAACGCGCACAGGAACGAGGCGAAAGTGAATAACGCGGTACAGAATAGCAGGAAGCGCTTGCGGCCGAACCGCAGCGAGAACCAGCCGCTGGCGGGCAGCACTACCGCGTTGGCCACCAGGTAACTGGTCANNCGGCGATCAGCCAGGGATTCACGCTCGGATGCCATTCAGCCGTACTCATCTCATGGCCCAAAACGCACTCCGGCTGCCATAGTCCGGCCGAGCAGAATGAGTATCTTGGAGCTCGATTGCCGAAAATGCCCTGGCATGCATCGGCAGGTGCCGGGCAACTGACGATTTCGAGAACGGCTAAAAACGACCTTCAGACCTCCCTTCGCAGGTGGGGCAGGCGGTGNNGCCCGCGCTGAATTAGGCCCGCTGTTCCAATAGGATCGAGCGAAGGCGAGCACCGCCTGCCCCACCTGCGGGCTCACTGCAAATTCCACGACCTCAGGAGTTCTGTACTTGCAGAATTCGTCAGAGTGAACGCTCCCTCACGGTCAATGCCACTTAGTTTGGCAGAGACGGAATTCTGCATAATTCGTGGGGCAGCCAATCGTGGCTGCAGCCGGCTTTTAGCCGGCTCTTTCGGACCACGAGCACTCGTAGATGGCCCGAAAAGCCGCCTGGAAAGGCGGCTGCAGGCAGGATTGCCTGCCCCACAACTAATGCAGAATCCCAGTTGTGGGAAAAGTATGCGGCATTAACCGTAAGGGAGCGTTCACCGGTGATGGACCTCCCCAGATCGCTTAAGGACTAATCGGCCGGCCTGTAGTCGCCGAGCCTGAAATCAATAGATAAACAGGTCTTCTTGGTAGCTGCCGGGGGTACAATTGTGTGCCATGAGAAGTTCTGGCGAGGTCTTCGACCTCAAACCGGCAAGACGTCAAAACCCGCAGCTTCAGAGGTGTTCTTGGCGCCCTTGCGACTTTGCGTGAGACTCTTCTTACAGCCCATTGACGATACGCGAAATGCCGTCCTTGGTGAGGGCGCCCCGGGCAACCCCCCGTTCCTAATCCGCCAACTTCTCCCAACGCCGTTTGGGTCCAATGTCCGAGTGGCCGACCCCGGGGCACAGGTCCGGCAATCCGACCCACCCATCAATGGGGTGTCAGACGACCACCAACTGCAGCTCCGGAGCGATTCCCCTGAGATCGCCGGCATCGCTGGTTACCGCGGCCTGCCGGGCCCTCAGCGCGCAAATGACGACGTGGGCATCGACAATGTCGGCCGTGGCGGTTCGCGCCAACAATCGACCTACAGCCGTCGCGTCCGGTCCGTCCAGCCGAATAAGGTCCGTACCGGGCTGTCGAATGAGCCGGGCGAGGCGGGCCTGCCTGGCTGGGTTCCGAAGGGCCTGTGCCAGCGCCGTAGCTGGAATTGTAATACGCATGCCACGCTCTGTCGCGCGCGCGATGAGTGTGAGCACGCGGCGGTCGTTTCGGTCCAGGGCGATCAGCCCGCCAGCGTCGAAAGTGATGCCGTTCACGCCGCCTTCCCTTTTCTGGAAACTCTCTTCTGTTGGCGGGGAGAGAGGATCGCGTCAGCCCACGCGCGCTCCTTTTTCGTTAGCGGGCCGCCCGATTGCTGCAGCGCGTCTTCCAGCATTTCCCTCCATCCTGCCGCATCGAAGAGAGCAACTCCAATCGCATGCTTCGCGAAGGCCGAAACGCTGGCCGCCGTTCCGGCCGCGACAAGTGCGCGAATTTCCTCAAGCTGACGGTTCTCAAGCGTGATGGTGATCTTCGTGGTAGCCATACCAAATACCATACCATGCGAAAGGCGCCCATTAAATTCGCCCTCAGGGCCGGAATGCCAGAGATCTCCTCCAACGCCGTATCCGGACCGTGTGCGGCACAAGTCCGGTTGGGCGGCGTATACGTCCAATCTCTGCCCGATCCATCGTGGCGACGCGGCGAGTCGCTTAAGACGACGCACGACCATTCTGCGCCGCGAAAGCAGGGACTGCAAGAGGCCTCAGACCTCCTGAAGTCGTGGAATGAGAGTGATCTCTTCGAATCCGGGCAAAGACATTATTGGCCACCGATAAACACCGATGAACACAGATAAGACCAATAAAGAAGGTTTTTCTTATCTGTGTTCATCGGTGTTCATCGGTGGCTGAATTTGTTTGTGCGGGGCGGTGGCTCAGTCCGATTCCCCGGCGGCTCCGGAATGCCGGTGACATCAGGAGTTCGGAGGCCTGTTGTGAGACGTGACCACCAAACCCTCGCAGGCCCGCCCCCCACTACCTCTCAAGCGCCTCGCGACGAAACCCGATGAGAAATGCGGGAGCCTGGCGCCCTACGCAAACTTCACCAGGTCCCAGGGTTTCCGGTAGGGACGGAACAGGTAGCCGTTGGCCTCGGGATCGTTGCGGAACTCGGCCTTTTCGCCGTCCCACTGGAGCTTGCGGCCCGTCCAGTAAGCTACGTTGCCGATGCAGGCGATGGTGGTGGCCCGCACGCCCACTCCAATGTTGGCAAACGGTTCTTTCCGGCTGCGCACAAAATCCACGAAATACTTGGTATGCAGCGGCGTGGGCTCATCTTCATTGATGTGCATGCGCTCGACGGGCGGCGAGGGCGGAGCGTCTGGCCCGCCGCGGCCGCGTCCACCACCGCGCGTTTCGGGATACAGCTCCATGCCGATGCGGTCCACGAACAAAGCGGCTTCCGTGCCGTAAAACGCCATCCCATGCGGCCGGTCTTCGGCGCCGCGGGCCCCGTAATATCTCATCCCCGGGGTGCGGCCTCCCAAACCGTGGCCGTTGTAGACGCAGGCCTCATAGCTCATAATGAAGTCCGGGTACTCGTAGGTCGCCTGCTGGAAATCGAGTATGTCGCCGGCACGATTCTTGTCGAAGCGCATCCCGGAAGAGGAGACCTTCAACGGAGTATCCACACCCATGATCTGGTGCACCGAATCGAAACGGTGATTGCCGTAGTCGCTGATTATTCCGTTGGTGTAATCCATGAAAGACCGGTAGTTGAGCCGGTTGCGGTTGAACGGCGCCATGGGGGCCGGGCCTAGCCACGCATCCCAGTTGAGATCGGCCGGCGGCTCGGCGTCGGGTACAGGCGGAAAATTCGAGCGGCTCATGTAGTTCCAGACGCGGACGAAATGAACCTCGCCGATTTTGCCGC
>PLRZ01000345.1:4515-4978 GCA_003164075.1 Bryobacterales bacterium
TCGAGGTAGACGTCCTTGCCGGCCTCGCAGGCCAGGATCGTCATCTGCGCATGCCACTGATCCATCGTGGCCACGATCGCCACGTCGATGTCTTTGTCGTCCAGCACCTTGCGAAACTCGGTCTCGACCTTGGCCTGCGGCGCCCATCTCTTGGCGTTATTCAGCCTCGTCCCGTACACATCGCACAGCGTGGCAATCTCCACATTGCGGGGTTCCTTCAGGCGCGGATCCAGGTTGCCGCCGTGGTAATTCTCTGGCGCAACGGCCTGGATGTCCTCCGGCGTGCCGCGCATCAGCCGTGCGTCGAAGGTGCCGCGTCCGCCGCACCCGATCAAGCCGACGCGAAGCCTGTCATTAGCCCCGGAGACACGGGAAGCGGAGAGCGCCGTCCACGCCGCTCAGGCGAGCACCGTTATACTCAAGAAATCTCTTCGTTCCATCGGAACCTCCAAACAACCGGAGT
>PLRZ01000556.1 GCA_003164075.1 Bryobacterales bacterium
TGAATCCAGTGCTCGTCCCACCACTCGCGCGGATTCACCTGCACGCCATCCACCTGCATGCCGAAATGCAGATGCACCCCGCCGGCTAACCCCGTCTGTCCCTCGATCCCCATCTTCTGGCCCTTCTGTACGACATCGCCGACCTTGACATCGATCTGCCGCAGGTGACCGTAGATCGATTGCAGCGCGTACCCGTGGTCCAGCACGATGCAGTTGCCGTAGATCCCCATGTCCGACGCCCACACCACCTTACCGTCGTTGGCGGCCTTCACGGGGGTGTTCTGCGTGTCCGAAAGGTCGAAGCCCAGGTGTACCTGCTGGTCCACTTTGTTGCCGTGGCTCATGTAAGTGCGCAGATCGGCATAGTTGGCTTCTTCTTTGCCCCAGTGGAGAAACGGACCGTTCCACAGGATCTTCTCTTCGGTCTTGAAGCGCAGGTCCGCTAGTTGTTGATTGTTCTTGCGCCGCAGATCGCCGTTGATATAGAGGAAGCGGCCCAGCAGATCCTTGCCCGGCGCCAGGGTATTCGTGGGATCCACGGAGTTGACCAGTTTCTCCATCAGCGCGTCATCCACGGGGAAATCGCGCGCGCGGAATTTCTTGGGAAAGAGTTTGAACCAGAACGTGGCGGTGGCTTCGGCGCCCGCCAGGTTGCGGGCGAAGACCTCCGGCTTGACGTCCGCCGGCAGATCCCACGGATACGCGAACATGGAGAAGCGCTGGTCGGGATGTCCCGGCAGCGGGAAGCTGCGGAACGAGTATTTCCCCACGTGTACGCCGGCTTCATTCCACGATCCGCCGGGCGTGATCAACACCAGTTCCATCCCGCCCTGATTGATGTAATGTTGCAGATCGTCCGCCATCACCCGCGGCGGCGCCAGCACTACGTTGACGTCGGCAGCCGCCGAATCCGTGCTGCCGCGCAGGTCGTTCGACACGGCCTCCACCACCAGCCGCGCTTTGCCCTCTTTCAAGTCGGGGGCCTTGACCTTGCCCGCTTCGAAGGTGACGCGGCGCGGGGCCTCGTGCCGGTGCCAAAACAGACGCCGCGAGGGCGCCTTGTCTTCGAACAGGGGATAGCGTTTGCCATCCTGTTCCACCCATGCCGCCACACTGCGCTCGCCGTGCGAATTCGCCAGCCTCACCGTCACCGGCGTGGACGCGCCGATCACCGTGAGCGGGCTTACATTTACTTCGGTGTGCGTCGATAGCGCGAAAAGCGCGCCCGCGACGCCCAACACAACTACTGCGAGGACCACGCCTATGATTGCTCTCACTGAGTCACCCAGTTCTTCAGCCAATCGATTACCGTCTTGTACCACAGCAGGCTGTTCTGCGGTTTCAACACCCAATGGCCTTCATCGGGAAACAGCAGAAGCTTCGACGGCACCTTCTGCATCTGCAGCGCGGTGAAAAGCTCCAGCCCCTGGGTGTACGGCACGCGGAAATCCTGCTCGCCGTGCACCACCAGAGTGGGCGTATGGAAATCTTTCACGTAATGGCTCGGCGACCACTTTTCGTAGTCCTCGGGCTTGTCCCACGGCGTCCCGCCGAATTCCCACAACGGAAACCAGAGTTCCTCGGTGGCGCCGAATTCACTGGCAAGGTCGTAGACGCCATCGTGCGTCACCAGCGCTTTGTAGCGTTGGGTGTGGCCCAGCATCCAGTCGATCATATAACCGCCGTACGAGGCGCCGGCCGCCACCATCTTACTGGCATCCACATACGGCACTTCGGCCGCGACGTGGTCGGTGACCGCCATGATGTCGTCGTACGCCTTGCCGCCCCAATCGCCGTTGATCTCGTCGNNNNAATACCACGGGATATTTGCGGCCTTCCTGGAAGCCGTAGGGCTTCACCACGAAACTCTGCACGCGCGAGCCATCCTGCGCCGTCACCCAGAATTCTTCGAGCTGCGTCATCTGGTGCGCCGCGAGCACTGCGTCGTTCAGATGCGTCATGGCCACGGGTGCGCCGCCTGAGGAGGCCACGCGATAAATCTCGATGGGCGCCACGCCGCTCTGCTCGGTATAGACCATGGTCTTGCCGTCGCGCGTCAGTTGCATGTCGTCCACTTCGCTATCGCCGCTGACCACTTGCCGGGTGGCGCCGCCGGTCGCGGAAATCAATTGGATGGATTGCCGGCCGCGATCGTTGGTGGTGAAGAACAACCGCGCGGAATCGGGCGACCAGGTGAAGCTGTTGACCCAGCGGTCCAGCGTTTCGGTGAGGTTGGTCAGCCGGCCGGTGGCGCGTTCCAGCACCAGCAGGCGCCAGCGGTCGCTCTCATAGCCGGCGCGGAATTGCGCGCGCCAGGCGATGTACTTGCCATCGCGCGAGTAGAGCGGGCTGGAATCGGCCCCCGGCGTGGAGGAAATCTTGACCGCGTCTCCGCCTTTGATGGAGACCACGTAGAGATCGGCGTTGGTGCTGGCGGCCGGTACGGCGTCGGCGATCTTGGAGTAGCAGACCTCCTGGCCGTCGGGTGAAATGTCGTAATCGTCGGGACCGCCCAGCGAGAAGGGCGGGACCGTGTTCTTTCCGGGCGTGAGATCCATGGCCGCTCCGCCCGATACGGGGACCACCAGCAGGTGGCTGCGGCGCGCGGTCTGCCAGGCGGTCCAGTGCCGGTACAGCAATTCGGTGTAAATACGGGCGTGGACTTTGCCGGCGTTGTCGGCCTCGAGGTTGCGCTTGTTGCAGGCATCGTCGGCGCCGCAATCGGGATAGACTTCGCTGGTGAAGACCAGGTTCTTTCCATCGGGCGCGAAAAGCTCGCCATCGGCCTCGGTGGAGAGACTGGTGATCTGTTTGGCGTTGCCGCCGTCGGGGTCCATCAGCCAGATTTGGGACGAACCGCCGCGGTTGGAGATGTAGGCAATCCGCCGGGAATCCGGCGACCAGCGCGGCCGCTGATTGGATTCGCCATCGTGGGTAATCTGGCGAGGCGTGGCCCCCGCCGATCCGTCCGGACCGGCCACAATCCAGATTTGCGACGGTTTCTTGTTCGCCGCCACGTCGACGGTCTGGACGGTGAACGCCATCCATCTGCCGTCGGGGGAGATCTGCGGATCGCCGATCCGCTTCAGCTCCATCATGGCGTTCACGTCAAACGGCCGCTTCTGCGCGAACGCCAGCGAACCCGCTGCCAGGAGGAAAATGAGCCGTCGCAACATATCAATGACGATTGTAACAACGGGTTCGCCGCGGAAGCGCCGGGACGCATTTCTTTCCGGCAGGGAACATGACTTCAGAACTCCTGACGTCGTGGNNCCCGGCCGACATCAGGAGTTCTGGACTTGAGCGTTCCGCGCCGGGACGGCAACACTTTCGCCCACTCACCGCTCCCTGGCAAGAGATTCGGAGGGCTCCACGAGATCTCACCCGTCTTGGCGGTGCGGCGACGCGCGGATGGCCCGCTCGAAGGCCCAGCCGCGGATCTTGCTGATCTGCTCCTTCATGGTGCGCGACAAGGGCACGAACTTGGCCGCGATGCCGATCAGGTCCGACTCCGTCACCTCGCGGTCCGCCAGGCGCGCCCGCGTGATCGCGGAAATTACACACTGTTCGATCTCCGCGCCGGTCCACCCCACGGTGAACTGCGTCATCTGCGGCAAATTGAAGTTCGAGATGTCCACTTTGCGGCGCAGGAGGTGAATGCGGAAGATCTCGATCATTTCATCTTCCAGCGGCAGGTCGACAAAAAAGACTTCGTCGAAGCGGCCCTTGCGGATCATTTCCGCGGGCAGCGACTCGATGCGGTTGGCCGTGGCGGCCACGAACAGCCCGCGCGTCTTCTCCTGCATCCAGGTGAGGAAGAACCCGAAAATACGCCCTTGTTCGCCGCCCGTTTCGGTAGTCTTGAGGCCCATCTCGATTTCGTCGAACCACAGTACCGCCGGCGCCATATCTTCCATCATGCGGCAGGACTGCGTGAACACGCCTTCCGGCTTGCCGTGCCGGCCGGAGAAGATCTCCGTCATGTCCACGCGATACAGCGGAAGCTGAAAACAGGAAGCGATGGCCTTCACGCAGAGGCTCTTTCCGCAGCCTGGAATGCCCATCATGAGCAGCCCTTTGGGAACGATTTCAGCGCTGATACTTTCGCGCATCTCGAACAGCTTGCGGCGTTCCAGCAGCCATTTCTTGAGGCCGTCCAGCCCTCCGACGTCGTTCAGGTCGGTGCCCGAATCCACGAATTCGATCACGCCGCTGCGGTTCACCAGCAGCCGCTTCTCTTCGAGGACCGCGGGGAGCGAGTCGTGCCCCAGTTGCCGGCCGCCCACCAGCGCGCGGCGCAAGGCATAGCGGGCTTCGTCGAGCGTGAGGCCCTGCAGGGCGCGCGCCACCTGTTGCAGAACGGCCTCGGGAGCCTCGCCGAGCGAGTTCTGCCGCGTTTCGCCGCGCAGAAACTCCACTAGTTCCACCAGGTCGGGCGGGCGCAATTCCAGAAACAACACGCTCCGCTCGATCTCTTCGGGCAGAAACCGCACGGGAGACGTGATGACGACGAATTTCCGCTGGTCGCGGCAACTCTCGTAGACATCGCGCAGGCGGCGCCGCACCTCGGAGGATTCGCGCAGCGGCTCGTGAAAATCCTTGAGGTGGAAGATGGCGGGCGTCTGGCAGGCCACGATGAAATCGAGCACTCCTCGGGCGGTTTCGGCGCCGGGTTCCGCGCTCGATCCGGCGCGGCGCAGGCCCTCGGTGATGCTCCAGGTCCACAGCGGGAGAGGGGGAGAATCGGCGGACCCGCGGCTCACTTCCTCCAGCACCAGAACCACTCGCTGCTCTTCGGGGGAATGAATATAGGTAAGCGGNNGGGAGAAAGGCAGGTGTACTGACATTGTCGGACGCGGATGGTATGCTGTCATCAGGGAAGGAACGGGACGCGCCATGCCGAAGCTTGAAACCCGAAACGAAAAGCTGGACCTTAGGCTGACGCCGTCGGCAAAGCGCACGCTCCAGGCTGCCGCGCTTGCCACCCACCGCTCCGTGAGTGAATTCGTTCTGGAGAGTGCCCTGGCCCGCGCCGAGGAGTCCTTGCCCGATCGCCGGCGGTTCGGCTTGAACGCCGGGCAGTGGGAGGAGTTCCAGGCGGCGCTCAACGCCCCAACCGCGCGGACACCGCGACTCGCCAAGCTGCTGAAGAAGGCCAGCGTTTTCGATCGCGGCCACGTGTAAGTGGCCACTCTCCACATCGCGAAATTG
>PLRZ01000435.1:0-5276 GCA_003164075.1 Bryobacterales bacterium
TCGAAATCTGCGAGCAGCTCACCAAATTTCACACCTGGCGATCGGCCGTGGTGCACGGCGATATCAAGCCCTCGAACATTCATCTGGGCCCCAACGACACGGTGCGGCTGCTCGATTTCGGCATCGCCAAGACGCTACGCGCCGATTGCGACGCCACCATCTCCAACTTCGGCAGCCCCAGTTACTGCTCGCCGGAACGGCTGACGCGTTCGGAAGTGGACCAGCAATCGGACCTCTGGGCGGTGGGCGCCACGCTGTACCAGATGCTCTCGGGCTCGCCGCCCTACCAGGCGGAGAATACGCGCAAGCTGGAGAGCCTGATCCGCTCCAAGCGGCCGCCGCGCGCGCTTCCCTCGCGGTGTCCCGCGGCGTTGCGGGCCATTGCCATGAAAGCGCTGGCGCCGGAAGCCGCGCGGCGATACCGGTCGGCGGGAGATTTTCAGGCGGATTTGCAGGCATTCCTGGAGAATAAGCCGGTGCGGGCGGAACTGGAGCGGCGGCACTTGTGGAATGCCAGCGCCACGGTGGAGCGGCTGCGAAGAGTCACTCGCACGGTGGTGAAGTTCCAGCGGCGACTGAAAGTGCTGGGCGGGGCAGGTTGGTTTCTGCTGGGAATGGCGCTGTGGATCGGCGCGACGCTGGTGTGGAGGGCGTGGCCGGCGCCTTTCGTTCCGATGCAATTGCCGCCCATCGTGACCCCGGCAGCGCCGATGCTGGTGGCTCCGGCGCCGGTGGTGGCGGCGCCTGACCCGCCCGCGAAAAAAGCTCCCGCGCCGCATCGCAAGAGCAGGCCGCGGAGGTACCGGATATGGCGGTAGAGGTGGGGCAGGCGGTGCTCGCCTGCCCGCCCGCCCGCGCTGAACGGGGCCCGCTGCCCAAACAGGGCAGAGGGCAGGCGAGCACCGCCTGCCCCACCTGCCCCACCTGGAGGCGCCGTCCATGGCGGTAACCCGCAGTTGGACCGCACCGGGATCGCGACCCGCGGTGATGGCCATCGAAACACCGCGAGCCCCGCGCGGCGAATGGCTCTGGCTGGTCACCGCCTCGCTCTTGGTGGCCGCCGGGCTGGCCATGGTCTTCGCCGCCAAGTCGCAGGATTTCGCCGCCGTGGAGCGGAAGTTGGCGCACGGCGAACTGGTGAACCTCAACACCGTCCAGGGGCCTGAAGATCTCGTCCCGGTGCTGAAATCGCGTGAGGAAACCGCGGGCCGCGTCTTCGAGGTCATCGAGCGCGCCCGCCCGCTGCGCAATACCGGCGTGCTCGCCAGAGTACTGCCACTGTCCAAGCTGAAACCACTGCTGATTGTACGCTCGCCGCGCCAGTTCCAGCGCGAATTTCTGCTCTGGGCGGGGCTCGACTTCGCGGGCTTTTACCCGGTGGCGCTGGCGTGGCGTCTGACCCGCTTCCGGGGCGACCGCACCTTTCTGCCGGCGCTGCACCTGCTCACCGGCATGGGACTGGCCCTCATGCTCAGCCTCCGCGACCCTCTGCGCGACACCCTGGAGTTCCACAAGTTCGCACTGGGCGTCTTTCTAGGGTGCCTGCTGCTGATTCTGCCGGCGCTCAAACCGTTCCACTATCGGCGGCTCTCCGACTGGTGCTACACCCCGCTCTACCTGGCGCTCGGCCTCTTCGGCCTGCTGCTGGTCTTCGGCAAAGGGCCGGCGGGTAATGACGCCAAAGTGAATCTGGGCCCGTTCCAGCCCGTGGAACTGATCAAGATCCTGCTGGTGCTCTTTCTGGCCGGCTACTTCACGCGCAATTGGGAGCGCCTGCGCGATTTACGCGAAAAACGCATCCTGCCCAAACTGTTTCAGCGCACCGGACTGCCGCGCGTGGAACACGTCGTGCCGGTGATGGTGGCCACGGCGGCGGCGCTGGTGCTGTTCTTCGTGCTGAAAGACATGGGCCCCGCGCTGGTGACGTTTTTCGTATTCCTTGCGATGTTCGGAGCGGCGCGCGGACGGCCCGGCCTGGTGGTCGCCGGGCTGGTGCTGATGGTCGCGTCGGTGGCCGTGGGCTATCGCATGGGCCAGCCGCACACGGTGGTCCAGCGCATCGATATGTGGCTCTCACCGTGGGATAACGAGGTCCACGGCGGCGACCAGTTGGCGCACGCGCTGTGGGCCTTTTCCACGGGTGGACCGTGGGGCTCCGGCGCGGGCTGGGGCGATCCTGAAATGATTCCGGCGGGCAATACCGACCTGGTGCTGCCGGCCATCGGCGAAGAGTGGGGTTTCGTTGGCGTGGCCACGGTTCTGCTGCTGGCCGCGTTTCTGGTGGCGCGCGGACTGCGCGTGGCGCAACGGGCTGAGACCGACTTCGGCTTCTTCCTGGCGCTGGGGTTGTCGAGCCTGATCGCTTTCGAGATGCTGCTCATCAGCTCCGGCGTGCTGGGCGTTCTGCCGCTATCGGGCGTGGTCTCGCCATTTCTCAGCTCGGGCAATACTGCCATGCTGGCCAACTTCCTGATCTTCGCGCTGCTGATTTCGATTTCCGCGGAAGGGCAGACGGGCCACCGCTTGAACACTCGCCCGCTACGCTGGGTGCTGGCCGCGGCGACCGTGGTGCTGTTGGCCGCCGCCGCGCGCTATCAGGTAGTGAAAGATGCCGACTATCTGGCGCGCGACGCCCACGCCTTCGAGCAGGACGGCGTCAAGCGCCCGCAGCACAATCCGCGCATGAATTCGCTGGCCCGCGAGATCCCGCGCGGCAGCATCTACGACCGCAACGGCATCCCGCTGGCCACCGGCGACTGGTCCGAGATGGAGCGCCACGCGGCCGACTACCAGGCGCTAGGTATCTCGCTGGAACAGGCATGCTCGCGCTTCGACAATCGCCATTATCCCTTCGGCGCGGCCACCGCGCACTTGATTGGCGACCTCCGCACGGGCGAGAATTTTCACGCCTCCAATGCCTCGCTGGTGGAGCACGACTCCAACCGCAAACTGCAGGGCTACGAATACGCCGAACTGGCATCGCAGGTGCGCTACCGCCATCAACCCGGCAATCGGAGCATCGCGCGCATCCTGGCCCGCGACCGCAACGTGCACCTCACCGTGGACATCCGGCTGCAACTGCGCGCGCGCGACATCCTGGACCGGCACTTGCAAGATGCCGGCGCGCCACGGGGATCGGTGGTGGTGCTCGACGCGGCCACCGGCGACGTGCTGGCGATGGTGAGCGCTCCGGCGCCCGATCCGCGGGCCGNNTCCACGTTCAAGCTGGTGACGGCGATCGCGGCGCTGCGGCTCGACCCCGGATTGAAGCATCGTACGTTCCTGTGCCGCACGCTGCCCGATGGCCGGGCGGGCAATACCATCGCGGGATGGAACCGCGCCATCAAAGACGACATCGGCGACCGCGCGCACGGCACGCTCGACATGGAGCAGGCCATCGCGGTGTCGTGCAACGCGTACTTCGCGCAGTTGGGGGTGCACGATGTGGGGTCGAAGGCGCTGGCGGAGACCGCGGCGCAATTCGGCATTTCCACGGGCGATCCGGCGGAGTTGCGCAGGAATCTGCCCTTCGCTTCATATGGGCAGGGCGCGGTGCTGGTATCGCCCTTCAAGATGGCGCGCGTGGCGGCGGCGATTGCGGCGGNNNNGTGATGGCCGGCACGCCGGTGAGCATCGCGGGCAAGACCGGGACGGCGCAGCTCGACGAAGGCATGCCGCACGCCTGGTTCACGGGCTTCGCTCCCTACGACGGAGACGCTCCGCGGCTGGCGTTCGCGGTGCTGGTGGAGCATGGCGGGTACGGCGGGCGGGTGGCGGCGCCAATCGCCCGGGAAGTAATGGAGGCAGCGCGCGATTTGGGATTGCTGCGCTGAATGGGAACGCATGAACTTGGGACAATTCCTGGAGAAGTTTGGCAGGACGATGTTCGAGCGGCCGCTGGCCACTTCGCCCGACCCCGACGAGCCGCCGGAACTGGCGGAGATCCGGCTGGCGATTCTCGACCAGGTGCGCGAGAAGAGTTACCGGTCGGGCGGCCGCAAGGTCTTCCCCTACGACCTGCTGCGCGTGGAACTGCGCGGCGTGGAGCAAAGCCGCCAGCCCATTTTCGCCGGCCAGTTTTTCCGCAAGTACCTGGAGCAGGAAGTTCACAACGCGCTCCGCACCGGTGGGTGCCGGTATCCCGAGAACCTGCGGGTGGACGTGGCCGCCTCGGTGGGCCTGCCGCAGCGCGGCGAAGAGTGGCTGGTAGTGGAAGCGGTCTCGCTGGAACAGGCGGGGGCCGCGAAGCCGGCGGCGCGCCTGGTGGTACAGGAAGGCGCCGCCAACACCGCCGAGCTGGTCCTCGAAAAGGCGCGGATCAATATCGGGCGCGTAGTGGACGTGTATCGCGATGCGGGTCTCTACCGCCGCAACGATCTGGCCTTCGCCGGGGAAACCGATATCAACCGCTCGGTTTCGCGCGAGCACGCCCACATCCAACACGACGGCGTGAGCGGCGAGTATCGTCTATTTAACGACCGTTGGTATCCGCGCGGCGGAGAGTGCGGAACCTGGATTGTGCGTGACGGGATGAGCCAGGAAGTACACCGCAACGCTCGCGGAACGAAGCTCGAACGCGGGGATGAGATACATTTCGGGAAGGCGGTGGTGGTGTTCGAGGAGTGAAGCCTCGNNTTGGTCATGCTCTTTTCCATGACGATCTCCACCTGACCGGTCTTCTTCGTCGCGGTGTCCATGTACTGGAAAGTCCATTTCGGGAGAGTTCCCGCGTTCCCCGCATTGTGGGCAAACTTAGGCGACGTGTATTTCAGCAACGCTACATCGATGTTAGCGGGCTTGGCCGCTTCTGTGGCCCTCTTGGCAATGGCGGCTAGTTCAGTCTTAGCCTCCTTCTGGAAGTTCGCTACGGCGGTTTTGGCCTTCAGGTAATCCGGGTGTGTGAGCGGGATCTTGGCCACGGACCTCTTCACGTTCGCGACCTGTTTCAATAGAAGCTCGGCTTCCGCAAGCAATTTCTTGCCTTCTTCGGTAGCGCCCGCTTTGGCTTTTTCGATGTCTTTCTTAACGAGATTCACGGCCGCCTCCAGGCTTTGGCAGTGATTCGTTGTGAGTGTATCTTTTCCGGGGGTTGGTGACATGAATCGATTCCTCCAGTGCACCCGTTGGTAGGGTTGCTGACAGTATACAACGGGCGCGGATGCGCGAGATTGGCGGCGCGATGACGACCCTGCTTTTGCCAAATTCCACCCACGAAGTGTACGATTTCGATGGTAAGGGCCTGTGTGGAAATAACCTCAGAACTCCTGATGTCGTGG
>PLRZ01000435.1:5286-7828 GCA_003164075.1 Bryobacterales bacterium
TTCCCCAACTATCCGAAATCCCCGGTCGACATCGGGAGTTCTGAAGTCTATTTCTTAACAGCTCCTAAGGCGCTTCTTTGAAACGGTCTGCGAGAGGCGCGCGTCCTTGATATTGTTCCGCTATTCACAACCGCTACAGAGGGGAAAAGTGGCCCCAGGGGATTGGCGCGCCACGCCGTACAACTGAACCGAATGACGCTTCCTGGCACCACGGATGTGTTTGTCATCGGCGGAGGCCCCGCCGGCCTAGCTGCCGCTATTGCCGCGCGACGCCGCGGGTTCGACGTCACGGTTGCCGACTGCGCCTTTCCGCCCATCGATAAGGCCTGCGGCGAAGGCGTGATGCCGGACGGATTGCAGGCCGCCCGTTCGCTGGGAATCGATCTGGAGACCGCGCCCGCCCGCCGCTTTCCCGGGATCCGCTTCTGCGACGGCGATTCTTGCGCCGAAGCCCGCTTTCCCAACGGCCACGGGCTGGGCATGCGCCGCACCACGCTGCACCGTTACATGGTGGATGTGGCCGCCGACGCCGGCGTGCGCCTGGCGTGGGGCGCGACGGTATCGGGCATCGGCGGGGAAACGGTTTCGGTTGCGGGCCGGGAGGTCAAGGCCCGCTGGATCGTGGGGGCCGACGGCGGCCACTCACGAGTGCGCCGTTGGGCCGGTTTGGATTCCTGTTATCACGATAGCTGCCGCTACGGTTTTCGGGCCCACTATCGCATGGCGCCGTGGAGTGAGTTGATGGAACTCCATTGGGGCGACGGCTGCCAACTGTATATCACGCCCACTGCCGATGACGAAATCTGCGTAGCGCTACTTTCGCGCGATCCGCGCCTGCGCCTGGCCGACGCCCTGCCGCGATTTCCGGCCGTGGCGCGCCGCCTGGCCCATCTCGAGGCGCTGCGGCCCACCGCGGAACTGGGCGCCGTCTCCGCGTCGCGCCGGCTGAAATCGGTTTGGCGCGGACGCGTGGCTTTGGTGGGCGACGCCTCCGGCTCGGTGGATGCGATTACCGGCGAAGGTCTCTGCCTGCTGTTCCAGCAATCCGCCGCATTGGCCGAAGCGCTCGAATCGGGCAGCCTCGGCCGGTATCAGGAAGCCCACCGGCGAATCGGCCGGCAGCCGGAACTGATGGCCGGTCTGATGCTGATGCTGGGGCGGCGCAACGGACTGCGCCATCGCGTGATCGGCGCCATGGCGGCGGATCCCCGGTTGTTCGCCGGTATGCTGGCGGCACATGTCGGGGAGGTGTCGCCAATGGACGCGGTGGCGGGAGGGCTGGCGCTGGGCTGGCGTCTATTGACTCTATGAAGAAGACACTGCTGTTCTCTTGCGCATTCCTGTTGACCGGTTTGGTTCCGATTCGGGCGCAGGTGCTGGAATTCGATCCCGCTCAGACCAAAGTGGAGTTCACGCTGTCGGACGTGCTGCATACCGTGCAGGGAACCTTCAAGTTGAAACAAGGCGGCATCCGCATCGATACGGCCAGCGGCGCGGTTTCCGGCGAAATCGTGGTGGATGCGACCAGCGGCGACAGTGGAAGCGCCGCGCGCGACCGCCGCATGCACGCCAATATTCTGGAAAGCAGCCGGTATTCCGAAATTGTCTTCCGTCCCGACAAACTGGAAGGCGCGGTCCCCACGCAGGGCGCCGCGTCCGTCAAGATGCACGGCATGTTCCGCATTCATGGAGGCGACCACGAGATCACGCTTCCGGTGGAGGTGGAAGCCGCCCACGGGCAGTACATCGCCACGCTTCATTTCGTGGTGCCGTATGTGGAGTGGGGCATGAAGAATCCCAGCACCTTCATTCTGAGAGTGAGCGACAAGGTGAATATCACGGTGAGGACGGTGGCGAAGGTGGCGGGGTTGTGACAACCTGAGCGAGAGAACCTGGAGAACCAGGTCAGAACTCCTGATGTCGTGGAATTTGCAGTGAGCCCGCAGGTGGGGCAGGCGGTGCTCGCCTGCCCGCCCGCGCTGAATTAGGCCGGCTGCTCGAATAGGATCAGGGCGCCGGCGTGCCGATCCGTGGCCGACAGGCGACCGCGCCGGATCCGTCTGGCGCGGACTGGGGCCGGCCAGCGCACTTGGGGCGTCGGTGACGATGACTCGGTTGCGCCGAGATCGGTAAGTTCAGACCTCCCGATGTCGTGGAATTTGCAGTGAGCCCGCAGGTGGGGCAGGCGGCGCTGCCTGCGCTCCTCGCTCAGAGCGGGCTAGCGACCAAAAGCGCCGCGTCCCGCGAATTCCGCCTGCGCTCCCAACTGCTCCTCAATGCGCAGAAACTGGTTGAACTTCGCCACGCGCTCGCTGCGGCAACCCGAGCCGGTCTTAATGTGACCCGCTCCCGTCGCCACGGTCAGATCGGAGATGAACGTATCTTCGGTTTCACCCGAACGGTGCGACACGAACGAGCGATAGTTGTTTCGCGTGGCCAGTTCGATGGTATCCAGGGTCTCCGTCACCGAGCCAATCTGGTTGAGCTTGATGAGAACCGCGTTGGCGATCCCCTTGTCGATGCCTTCCCGCAGAATTTTCGG
>PLRZ01000357.1 GCA_003164075.1 Bryobacterales bacterium
CGGCAGCACACCGAAGGGAAAAAAAGGTCCAAGGGAAAGAAACCGTAGGTTCAGAACTCCTGATGTCGTGGAATCTGCAGTGAGCCCGCAGGTGGGGCAGGCGGTGCTCGCCTGCCCTCTATCCTAAATTTGGTTTCTGGCGCGAAACTGCCCTGGCGCGGGAAAGCAACCGCTCCCTTGCGGGGCGCCCTCTGGGCCCGGCTCGGTACGAAGTCCCATGAAATCAATGGAGCCGTTTCCGAGCCGCGCGCGCCAGCAAGCGGTCCTTGCCACTTGTGAGTTTCGCGACAGATACTATTTTGGCAGCGGGCAGGCGAGCACCGCTTGCCCCACCTACTCCGGATCAGCGAATCAGCGGTACGGGAGTGGGAGCGGTCTCATAAATGGGCACCGCCACGCCGTTTCGATAGATGTCGATGAAAAACCGCTTGTCGTCCAGTTCGCCCCGTTCGTCGAACTTGTAAAGGCCGTTGGCACCCTCCCACGGGTCCATGAACCGGATGGCATAAGACAGGTCGAGCGGGTTGGCAGAGCCGGTGGTCCGGACCGCCTTCGCCAGAATGCGTAGCGCGTCGTAGCCTTGCGCGGCCCACGTATCGGGATCGCGCTTGTACCGCGCCCGGAACTTGCGGACGAACTCCTGGTTCTCGGGGCTCGGCGAGTTCACGTCGTAAAAATCGAAGAACATCGCGCCCTCGATCCCCGGGCCGGCCCTCTCGCGCATTAAAGGCGTGTCGCTGAACGCCCCCAGGATTCCCGTTTTGAGGCCCACGCCGCGCGCCATCCGCACGAAGTCTCCCGCCCAGGGTTCCAGTCCCGCGAAGAAAATGATGTCGGCGCCAACTCCCTTCAGTTCGTTGACGGGCAGTCGGAAGTCGGCACGTTCGCGGGCGTAAGACCACTGGTAGACTATTTGCACGTCTGAGGCGTGCTCCGCGGCCGGGGGGTGCGGGGCGTCCGGGGTGTCCACGGAGGCCAAAGCGTCCGCGGTGTCCACGGCGTGCGGGGCGTCCACGGCGTGCGAGGCGTCTGGGGCATCCCCGGCGTCCACGGAGCCCAGCGCGTCCAGCGCGACGCGATACTGATAGGCCAGATCTTCCCCGAAGCCGCCCTCTTCCCAGATTACGGCGATCTTGCGGTGTTTACGTTTTACCGTCAACTTGGCCAGCGCGCGCGCAATCTTGTCGCTGGACAGGATGGTACGAACGATATATTGGCCTTCATGGGATGTCATGGCAGTGTTATTGACGCCCACCATCAGATGCAGCAAACGGCTGGATTCGTACATCGCCGAAGCTTTGATGGCTTCGCTGTCGTCATAGTAGCCGAGCACCGCGCTCATCTTCGGAGTATCGGAGAACTCGACGGCGATGCGTTTCGCTGTTTCCCAGTCGAAATTGTCATCCCGCAGCACCAGGCGAACCGGAATGCCTTTGGCCAGGCCGCCGGCATTGATTTCGTCCCGCGCCAGTTGAAGGCCGTCGGCCATTCCGTCCTGGTTGGCCGCAAAGGGCCAGCAAACCCCTACCAGGATCTCTTTCGGCAGGTGGCTGAGAGCCTGGAACCGGCGCGCGCCCATCCGGTCGAAAGACTGCCATTGGGGGGCCGTCGCGTACACCAGAAGTCCGGCCAATAGCGCCAGGAGGAGTAGTTTCCTCATGGCTTACTCCTGTCCCAATATGAGCGGCAGTCCGTTCTTGCCCGCACCGATCACCACCACTTTGGCGTTCGGCGACTTGGAAAGCTCCTCCGTCGCCTGAATCCCCTGCCAGGCGAGAACCGAGGGGGTGAGACTGCCGTTGATGGTATCGTTGTAAACCTTGATGCCCCCGGATTCGATGCGCTTGCGTTCGGCTTCCTTGGTGGCTATGGACAGCCGGAAGACGTACTCTTCATCCACCTGCTGCTGGGCCAGTTTGGTTTCGATGGCCTCGGAGATCTTGCGGGGCAGCGTGATGCTCTCAATCGGCACGTCGTCCAAGGCTATGAAGCGCGACTCCAGGTGAGTTTTGGAGAGCGTGCTGATGCGTTCCTGGATGGCCCTCTGGGTGGCATAAATCTCCTCGGGCTTGTACTGTCCGAACACAATTCGCATCACCGATCGAATCTCCGGACGCACCACCACGTTCACGAAGTCCGGTCCCACGCGTTGGTGCAGCAACGGAAGGGTGTCTTTGTCGAGGTAATAGCGCACCGAGTAGCGCACCCCTACCGTGAGGCCATCCACGGTCAGAGCGTCGATGGTGTCGGTGAACTGCTGCTTGCGGACGTTGTAAATGTACATGCGGTTGAACGGCAGGATCACATGCACGCCCTCGCGGTACACCGTGTCGATCTGCGTGCCGCCGCCCAGCCAGCGCCACAACACGCCCAATTCGCCGGGGCGGATCGAGATCACCACCCGATCGAAGAAGAAGACTGTAAAGAAGGCCAGCAGAAACAGGAGCAGCACCACGTACGGCGCATGGCGTCGGGCAAAGGCTTTCGATTGCCGGTATTGCCGGGCGGTCCACTCACGAATCGATTTCATTTCTCGTGCCCTTCACCAAAGTAGCAACATAGAATTCCCGTGTGTAGCAAGTGTGGGGCGGGCTTCAGCCTGCGGCGGGCTTCAGCCCGCCCAAACCCCGCCGAGAGACCGGCAATACTCAGCGCGATCCAGGCCGGCTCGCCCGGCAAAGGAGCACCCATGGCTATAGAGCCTCGCATAATACAGTTACGGTCCGGCGGGGCTAAAGCCCCGCGCAGGCTGAAGCCTGCCCCACTGGGTTCCAAGGCATGAATTGGTTTGTCTGGGAGGTAAGCAACCATCGGGGCGAGGCACTGACACACCGGAGCGGCGGCCGTCGATACGAGATGTCGGTCCAGCGCAGGAGTCTCCCGTTGCAGGAACTCACAGATCCCCAAGCGACACGCGTCCAGAGCCGGCTGCCGACTGCCGGCCCTTAGACCTTTCTTGGCGTGGCGAAATAAAGGAACAGGAGACTGAGAACGGGGGTCAACAGGATGGAGCAGAACAGGAAGCCCCAAAACCCGATACGCCGGTTCCGTCCCACGACCCCCGCCACCAGGCACAACGCCAGGTAAACCAGTACAAGGCACACGACGTCCATTGGCGTTTAGGCGGGGGCCTCGGTCTTCTTTCCCTTGCTCATCGTCGAAGCCATCGCTTTCCCTTCCTCGAATTGCGCCTTGAAATACTCCCTGACTTGATCCGGCTCGAAGTTCAGGAATGTACCGCCGGATTCGAAATGCTGGATGAATACCTTGCCCAGCGCCCATGCCGACGCTCCGCAGAACAGCACCATCGCGGGCGCTCCGGCCAGTGCGCCTACCACTGGCACAGCCTTCAACATGCTGCCGAACGCGCCAAACGCCAGCGTGCCCGGGACAACGGAGCCAATCAAGGATCCGGCCACTACTTTTACGCGGTTCTTTTCAAACGGAACATCGTAGAGCTTCGACAGATCGGCGAGCATCTTGATTTGCACGCCCGTAACCGCGGCCAGATCCACAAACGGGACCGGTATCAGACCGGCTCCCATCGACCACCACATATATCTTCTTACCGTTTTGACGGCGTTCAGTTCTCTTTCACTCACGGCTTCTTGCCTCCTCATTTCGACATTTTGACACTATTATAGCTGCGGGGCAGATCCTCCGGGCAATTGAGAATACCACGATTCTATTTCCGGATTGCGGCTTTTTCGAGGGAAATAGATTGATTCCATTGGCGATCTGGTTGGTGGCGTTACCCCAGGGCGGCAAGCTTCGGCTCGCACCTCAGTAAATTGATAATTATGATATCTTTACGACAGCTTGTCCAGTGACTTCCAAAGGCCTGACTGCGTTTGAGTGCCCCCATATGAGTGGGATTAACAGCCCCATTTGTGGATATTTTAAAGTCTTTCAGGTAGTTCATAGTTAATATACTGTAAACTGTGGGCTGGGTCCCTCAGTGGTGTGGGTCGACACCGTGGAATTCCGGGTTCAAACGATGAAAGCCATGCTGGTTGCCAGGGCAGCCGGACTCTCCATCATCACGTTCTTGACGTTTTCTAACGCCGGATGCGGCAAGCCCGCAGCCCAGGGCGGCGTTCCGGCTCCATCTCCGGCGGTGGTGACGGTGGAGACCGCCGAGCGCCGGGAAGTGCCGGCTATCGCGGAACTGGCAGCGCGGATCGCGGCGGTCGCCACGGTAGAAATCCGCGCCAACGTCGAGGGCCGGTTGACGGAGATGTCCTTTAAAGAAGGGAACACCATCCAGAAAGGGCAAGTGCTTTTTCGCATCGATCCACGCCAATATGAGGCCGCGGTGCAGTCGGCCGGGGCCGCCGTGGAAAAAGCCGAGGCCGATCTGGAAATGGCGCGGGAGCAGCAGCACCTGGTGAACGCGCAGTCTGCGTTGCGCCAAGCCGAAGCCAGCTTATTGAAAGCCGATCAGGACGCCGACCGGATGAAACCGCTGGCCGCGCGCCGGGCGGTGCCCCAACGGGACCTGGATGCGGCCATCGCGGCACAATCCTTGGCTGCGGCGGCGGTGGAGGACGCGCGCGCCACGGTGCGAACCACCACGGTTGGCGATCGCGTAGGTCTCCGCCAGGCGCAGGCCGGAGTCACCGCGGCCCGGGCGGCGCTCCAAAAGGCGGAGATGGACCGCGACGAGACGGTGATTCGCGCTCCCATCGGCGGTCTCATCGGCACGGTGGAAATTTCGGTGGGCAACTATGTGGGGCATGGGGAGTCCAGCCGGCTGGCCACCATTTCCCAGTTGGATCCGATCAATGTGGTCTTCGGAATTTCCGAGACGGTCTATTTGCACACTGTGAACAAGGTGGACCGCAAGGCCTTGGAGCGCATCGAATTGATTCTCGCCGACAACAGCGTGTACCCCTTCCGGGGACGGTATACCAACATCGGACGCGCGGTGGACGAGAAGACCGGAACCCTGCTGATCGAAGCGCAATTCCCCAACCCCAAGGGCATTCTCCTGCCCGGAATGTCCGGACGGGTGCGCCTTGCCTTGGAGAACCGCCCGGACGCGGTGTTGGTTTCCGAGCGGGCCCTGTTTGACGCCCAGGGCTCGAAGGCGGTCTACATCGTGACTCCCGACAGGAAAGCCGCCCTCCGCGGCGTCGTTACCGAGGGGAGCTTTCAGGGTAAAAGCATCGTCACCAAGGGGCTCACCGGCGGCGAAGCCGTGATCGTCGATGGAATTGCAAAAGTCCAGCCGGGACAGCCGGTAATCGCCCAGACAGCTCAGCCTGGGCGGGATTAGGTCAGGCTGGAATGGCGCGCTACCTCATTCCTCGCCCGGTGTTGCCTGTGCTGTGGGCGGAGGCGCCCGCGCAAATGCCGGCACTATCTGGTTTCTGTCGCGAAACTGCCTTCAAGTGGCAAGGACCGCTTGCTTGCGCGCGCGGCTCGGAAAACGCACCGATGATTCCACGGGACTTGTTACCGAGCCGCGACCGCCAGGGAGCGGTTTTGCCGTTACGAGTCGGAGTTTCGCGACAGAAACTATCCAGGTGGCACAGGCTGTGCCGCCTGCGCTCCCCTATTCGAGTAACCGCCCTATGCGCAGTGCTGCTGCTTGCGGGCGGCTGCGCCAGCCCCCGCTACGTGCGGCCGGACGTTCCCGTTCCGCCAGCCTATCGCGGCGACATCCCCGCGCCCGATGCCGCCAATAACGGCGAAACCCGCAGCCTGGGCGAACTCCGATGGCAGGATCTGGTCCGCGACGAGGAACTGACGAAGCTCATCGACGAGGCGCTGGCCCACAACTTCGACGTGCAGATCGCCGCTGCGCGCGTGTTGGAGGCCCGCGCTCAACTGACCATCGCGCGAGCGCCCCGGCTCCCGTCCGTCGACGCCCAGGGCGGCTACAGCAATCTCCGCACCCTCGGAATCGACACCGATTACACCAACCTTTCCGTCAGCCTGGGTTGGGAGTTGGACCTTTGGGGACGAATCCGCAATACCAGCGCAGCCGCGCGCGCCGCCCTCCTCGGTAGCGTCGAAGCGCGGCGCACCGTGCTGCAGACGCTGGTGAGTGATGTGGCGAGCAACTACTTCCTGTTGCGCGACCTGGACCTGGAGCTCGAAATCACGCGGCACGCGCTCAAACTCCGCGAGGATTCACTCGACCTGGTGCAGCTTCGCGTGGATAACGGCTATTCCTCGGAGATCGACCTCCGCCAGGCCGAAGTGCTGGTGAAAAGCGCCCGCGCGGCGCTGCCGGGGCTGGAACTGCAGAGCGAGCAGACCGAAAACCAGATCGCCATCCTGCTTGGCCGGAATCCCGGACCGATTGTCCGCGGCCGTCCACTGCTCGACCAGGGGCTCGCCGTCAGTGTTCCCGCCGGCTTGCCATCGGCGCTGCTGGACCGCCGGCCCGACATCCGCCAGGCGGAACANNGTGGCACATGGCTTTTCGGACCCGCGGGGACTCTGCCCATTTTCCACGCCGGCGCGATAAAGGCCGGTGTGCGCAGCGCCGAGGCGCGCCGCCAGCAATCCCTGCTGGCCTACCAGGAGACCGTGCAGCAGGCCTTCCACGAGGTGGCGGATTCGCTGGCCGCTTATCGAAAGCTGGCCGAACAGCGGACCGAACAAGAGGGCCTGGTCGAGAGCCTGCGCCAGGGGGTGGATCTCGCCGACCTCGGATACCGTGGCGGCGTGGCCAGTTACCTGGAATACCTCGATGCCGAACGCCAATTGCTCGACGCGCAACTCCAGCTCGTGCAAATTCGCCGCCAGGAATTAACCAATATAGTCACTCTGTATCGCGCCCTGGGCGGCGGGTGGCAGGAAAAGTGAGCCATGAGCACTAGGCCTCAATGCCGCTTTTTTCGGTGGGGCAGGCTTCAGCCGTCCCCAGAGGGGACCCCGGACTTCAGTCCGCCTGTCGCGGGTCTCAGATCGTTCGCGGGAGGGCGGCCTGAAGCCCGGGGTCCCCTCTGGGGAAGGCTGAGGAGGGACTTGCAAAATTCGAAGAAACCGCTTGCTTGCGCGCGCGGCTCGGAAAACGCAGCGGTGATTCCACGGGACTTGTTTCCGAGCCGCACCCCGCAAGGGAGCGGTTGCCCAATCTGTTCGTACAAGGTGAGCCATGACCAGTAGCCCAGCACAGACCGATCAGCATTCCGCTCAGAAGTACTCCGCCGGGCCGGCCGGCGTTCGGCCGGCGCTGCGCGTACACGAGTGCTTCGAGATTCTCGCGGACCGGCAGCCGGCCGCCCCTGCCGTCATTTCCGACCAGGGCGTCCTCTCCTACGCCGAGCTGGACCAAAAGGCGAATGGCATGGCCCACGCTTTGATCGCGCACGGGGTGATGCCCGAGGAGCCCGTGGGTGTGCTCACCGAGCGCTCCGGCTCTTTGCCGTTGGCTTTTCTGGCCATCCTGAAAGCCGGCGGAGCTTACGTGCCGTTGGGCGCCGATCTGCCGCCGCAGCGGCTGGCCAGCATGGCCACTCAATCGGGCATGCGATTCCTGATCGCGCTCGATGGGCTGGAACCGCCCGCCGAGTTATTGACCGCACTGGCCGGCAATCCCCAAAAAACGGCTCCGGCGATTCTACGGCCCGAGGAATTGGCTCGCGACAGCCGCAGGCCCAACCGGCGCGGTAAGCCAACCGATCTCGTGGCCATCTTTTTCACCTCGGGATCCACCGGCCAGCCCAAGGGCGTCATGCTCCAGCACGATGCCTGCATCAACATGGGGTACAGCCATATCGCCGCCCAGGAAATAGTCCCGGACGACCGCGTGTTGTTGGCCGGGGCGCCCGGCTTCATTCTGGCGTTTCGCGAGTTGTGCGTTCCCCTTCTGGCGGGCGCGGCCTTCGTTCCGGCCACGCGCGCCCTGCTGGACGACCCCGCCGCGCTGCTGGCCGCCATGTCGCGCCATCGCGTCACCATCGCCATGTTCACGCCGTCCTACCTGCGCCTCTTCCAGGGAGCCGTGCCCACCGGCCTGCGTTGCCTCCTGACCGGCGGCGAACGCCCCAATGCCGGCGAAGCGCGGGCCTACGCGCGGAGGCTGGACTACTGGAACATGTATGGGGCCACCGAGGTCTGCGGAACCATCTGTATGTTGCGGGTGGATCCCGACAGCGATGGGCCGCTGCCCAGCGGGAGGCCATTCACCAACACGGCCGTTTATCTGCTGGACAGCGACGGTCGGGAAGTCCCGCCGGGAGAGCGGGGCGAAGTTCATGTGGTGGGCGTGGGCGTGGCTCGCGGCTATCTCAATCAGCCTGGCCTGACCGCCGACCGCTTCGTCGAAACCCCCCATGGGCGGGCCTATCGTTCGGGAGACATGGGCCGCTGGAACGATGACGGAGAGCTTGAGTCCCTGGGCCGCGTCAATGACGTGGTCAAGGTATCCGGACAATCCGTGTCGCTGGGGGAAATCGAACAGACTCTGTTGCGGCATGAAACGGTCAGGCAAGCCGTGGCCATGCAGCATGAGGGGAAGTTGATCGCCTTCGTGGAAAGCAGCCGGGCGGACCACGCCTCCCTGGAAGACTGGCGCGACTTCCTGGCCCAAACCCTGCCGGCTTACATGTTGCCGGCCCAGGTGACCACCGTCGCCAGAATGCCCGTCAATGCGTACGGCAAGGTGGACCGGCAGGCTCTGCTCGCCCTGGCGGCGGTTGGGGCATCGCAGCTTGGCACGCCCCCGCAGGGCGAGGTGGAACGGCATATCGCGGAGGTCTGGGAAGAGATTCTGAAAGTCCGCCCCATCATGCGGGAAGACAACTTTTACGCCTTGGGGGGCACCAGCCTGCTGTCCATTGCGATCAGCCAACGCCTGCACACCCTGGGCTACGCGGCCTCGCCCCACAGCATTCTGGTCTCGACGACGGTTGCCGCCCTGGCTGAAAGGATCGCTCTGGCGGGGGAACGGAAACCGGTCCCCGCGGAGCCCGACTCACGCCAGGACGCCGCCACCGCGGGACAGGAAGATTTCTGGATCGCCGGGACGCTGGGCCTGGGCGGGACCGGCTCGCAGATCACGCGGGTCCTGGCGGTGCGCGGGACGGTTCCCGAACCGGCGCGCTGGCAATCGGCATGGACACGGCTGGTGGCGCGCCATGCGGCTTTGCGCACGGCTTTTCTTGCCGGCGAAGATGACAAGGTTCTCTGGCGCACAGTGGATTTGGAGGAACTGGGGCCAGCCGTTCAGATCCATCTCGACCATTGCGACTCGCTGTACGATGCCGGGGAGCGTATTACGGCGCGCACGAATGCTCCCTTCCTCCTCAGCGAACCGCCGCTGGCGCGGGCCGGTCTGGTGCAGGTGGCGGAGGGCGGCGAAACGCTCTTCTGGTTCGCCATGCACCATTCGGTGGTCGATGGTTTGTCGGCGCGCATCCTGCAGGAAGAGCTGCATGCCCTCCTGTTGGAGCGCGCATTGCCACCGGCGCCCAACGGCATGGCGCAGGCCAGTCAGGCCGAACAGCAGTATCTGGCGTCCGACGTTGCCGGGCGCGACCGCGGCTGGTGGCGGGACAAGCTGGACGCCCTGACCTCCGAGCGAGGCGCGGCCTTCCACGAATTCCCTACGGACCGTCGCCGCCCCGCCGTTCCGAGCGGAAAATCCGTCGCCCCCCTGGTCGAACGGCTGGATGCCGCCGCCGTCGCCGCGCTGACCCGTTTGGCGCGGACCCAACAGGTGGGATTGCATGCTCTCCTGCTGACGCTGCTGGAGGCGGAGGCCCGGCGGCGCGACGGCCGGCGAAGCCTGATCGTCGGCACCGGCATCTCCGTTCTTCCGCCCGGGGCCGACGGCGCCGTGGGTTATTTCGTCAACCCGCTGCCCGTCATTCTGAACGGGGGCGACGCGCCCACGCTGGCGGGGCAAATACGCGCCACCCAGACCAGCCTGGCCGAGACTGTGGAGCATGGCGGCTATCCCTCCGGTCTGCTCTATCGGGAATTCCGTCAGCGGCATCCGCACGCCCGGCCC
This sequence comes from Bryobacterales bacterium, assembly GCA_003164075.1. The sequence goes on from PLRZ01000357.1 coordinate 9,971, forward strand.
CATGCGCGCGCGTCGCTGTTCGACATCTGCCTGACCGCCAATCCATCCCGCGCATCGGGCAATGCCGGTGATGGCTTCTCCCTGGCGCCAGCGCACCTTCCCGCGGAACTCTCCAGTCCCGCCGCCGGCCTGGATCTCCTCTTCAGCCACGAGCCGGACCGGGACGGTGGCCTGGAACTGGCGCTGGTGTGGAATCCGGACGTCTACAGCCGGGCCACGGCGCAGGCATGGTTGGGTTCGTTCGCGGCCTGGGCGCGCTGGCTGGCCGCGGACATCGGCCGCGCCGACGCTCCCCTGCCGGCGCTCCTGCCCGAGGAAGCGCAGTGTCTGGCGCGATGGGAACGGGGGCCTTCCATCACCCGGCCGGCCAAGCGCTTCCATGAACTCTTCGAGAGTGTGGCCGAGCGATACCCGCAACGGCCCGCCGTCATAACCGAAAACGGCGTCGAAAGCTACGCGGAGCTCGACCGCCGCGCCAACCGCATCGCCCGCGCCCTGGTGGACCTTGGCGTCGCCCGCGAGGAGCCGGTCGCCGTGCTGACGGAGTGCTCGGCCGATCTTCCCGCTACCGTGCTGGGCATCTGGAAGGCGGGAGCCGCCTACTTGCCACTGGCTCTGGAACAGCCGCCGGAACGTTTGGCCTGGATGGCCGGGGATTCGGGAGCGAAAATCCTGATCGCGCTCGATGGGCATGCGGTACCGGTATCCCTGGCGAAGGCGGTGAAGACCACCCTGCGCCCCGAAGCCTGGGAGCGGAACGAACCCAATCGTCCGGAGATCGCCGGCACGCCGCAGGATCTCGCCTATATCATTTACACGTCGGGAACCACCGGGATGCCCAAAGGCGTCCTGATTCAGCATGACAGTCTGGTCAACACCGCCTATGCCAGCGGCGAGACATTCGGTCTCACGCCTGAAGACCGCTATTCCCTGGCCGCCACTCCCGGCTTCGACGCATCTCTTTCGGAACTGGGAGCCGCGCTCCTGCATGGCATGGCTCTGGTACCGGTGTCGCGGGCTCTGCGCGACGACCCCTGGGCACTGAAGCAGTGGTACAGGAAGCATGGGGTGACGGTGGCTTTCCACGCGCCCTCCTATCTGCGCGTCAGCAAGCAGGTGCCCTTCGAAGGCCTGCGCGTCCTGATTACCGGCGGTGAAGCGCCGAATCACGACGATGCCAGATATCACGCCGGCCATTCCGCCTTTTGGAACGCCTATGGCCCCACCGAAACCTGCATCTTCGTGTGTGCGGAACAAATATCGCCGCACCCCGACGCCAGCCGTCCGCTGCCCGTGGGGCGGCCCATGGCCAATACCTGCATTTCCATCCGCGGCGGCAACGGCGAGCCTGCGCCGCCCGGGGTGATGGGGGAAGTCTGGCTAGGTGGGACGGGTCTGGCGCGCGGCTATCGGAACAACCCGGACCTCACCGCGCAGCGATTCGTCGAGACGCCTGGCGGGCGGTTCTATCGCTCGGGAGATTTGGGCCGCTGGACNNCAGGCGCTCGCTTCCCACCCCGCCGTGGAAGAGGCCGTCGCACAGGTGGAGGCGTCCGCGCAGGACACCAAGGTCCTGCGGGCGTTCGTCCGCCTGCGCTCCGGCGCCGCCATGCCGGCGGAGGATGAATGGCGCGGCTATCTGGCCGGCCGGTTGCCCCTGTACATGGTGCCGGCTTCGGTCACTTCGGTGGCCGCCATCCCCCTGACCTTCGCCGGGAAGATTGACTGGGACGCCTTGCTGCTGGCTCCGAGGGAGACGAGCGACGGCCCCGCAAAGAACCCGCCATCGGGCGAGATGGAAACGCGGGTGGCCGCCGTGTGGAGCGATTTGCTGGGTGTCGGCGTCTGGCGCGAGGATAATTTCTTCGCTTTGGGCGGCAACAGTCTGTTGGCCGTCACCATGGCTCATCGGCTGTCGCGCAACTTTGGGCGGGCGGTTGCGGCGCGCGAGCTTTTCGCCGCTCCCACCCTGGCCGGTTTCGCCCAAAGGATGGCGGAACTGCCCCGTGCCGCCCACGCACCGCTCTCCGGCGGCAGCGATCTGGCCACAGAAGGCCAGCGGGAATTCCAGGTGGCCGAAGCTGCCGGGCTGGACACCCGCACTTTCACCATACCCGTGCTGCGCGTCGTGGAGGGCGGAATGCCGTCTCGCGACCGCTGGAACAAGGCGTGGGCGGCGCTGGTGGCGCGGCATGAGGCATTGCGGACGTATTTCCATGAAGACGCGCAAGGCCGTCTGCGCCGCACGGCAGTGCCGGCCCTGAACTCCACCCTGGAACTCGCGACCCTATCCGACTTGTCCGCGGCCCAAGCCTACGTCCGCCAGCGCCAAGGCGAACCTTTCGTCATGGCCGGGCCCCCGCTATGGCGAGCGGGACTGGTCGAAGTGGCGGACTCCGGCGAACACCTGTTCTGGCTGGCCCTGCATCACTCCGTGGGCGATGGCCGCTCTATCGGGATTATCGTGCGGGAGTTGGACGCGCTGCTCGGTGGCGAGGATCTTCCGCCACTCGCCTGCAATTTCGCGGAGTCCGCTGCCCGCGAGGAAGCCTATCTGGCCGGACCGGACTACGGGGTGGACGCCCGCTATTGGCGGGACCTCCTGGGCCGCCAGCCCGACACGGCGTTTGACGAAGGACCGCTGGATTTCGCGCGCTCCATCACCGCAAAAACCGGAAATCATCGTTTCGAGACGCGTCTCGATGCCGCTACGGGGCAGGGACTGAGATCGCTCGCCCGCGAGCACGAAGCCAGCCTGCACGCGGTGATGCTGACCCTTTTGGCGCTGGAAGCCCAGCGGCGCATGGAGCGCATGGATGTGGTCGTCGGCACCACCGCCTCAGTTCGGGAAACCGCCGCTGAAGAGCAGGTGGTGGGCTACTACGTCAACATGCTGCCTCTGCCGTGCGACTTGCCGCGGAACGTCGGCTTCGGGGCCGCGCTGCGCCAGACCCAGCAGGCTCTGGCGGCGGGGTTGCATCATGTGCGCTATCCCTTCGCCCGCATGTATCGCGATTTCTGGAGCACACGCCCGCGGCAGCGCCACCCGGCGCGCTATCCTCTGTTCGATCTGGCGGTCACCGAGAACCCGGAAACACGTCCGGCCCCGGCATTGCTTCGCCTGGCCCGGATTCCCGGCCCCGCCTACGAACGCACTGACGCTTCTCCCGGACCGGACATGGTCCTGACCCATGAAAGCCTGGCCGATGGCGGCCTGCTGCTGCAATGGCACGTGAATGCCGCTCTCTACACTCGGGAAACGGCAGCCTACTGGTTCGAGGGCCTGCGCGGTTCGGCGGCGTGGCTGGCGGAGGACCGCCGGCGCGCACAAGAGGCTTGGCCGCAGGTACTGCCGCGGGAGACCGCGTTGCTGGAAAGCTGGGAGCAGGGCGCGATAGTGCCCCGTCCGGCGCTGCGTTTTCATGAACTCTTTGAACGCGTGCTCGACACACCCGGCCAAGGCGACCGCCCGGCCGTCATCACCGAAGCCGCCATTACCACTTATTCGGCATTGGAGCGGGAGGCCAACGCCATCGCTCATAGTCTGCTGTTGCGCGGCGCCACACCCGGCACGGCGGTCGGGGTTCTGACCGGGCGTTCCGCCAATCTTCCGGCTGCGGTTTTAGGCATCTGGAAGGCCGGCGCCACCTACCTGCCGCTGGCCGCCGACCTGCCGCCGGAACGCCTGGACTTCATGGCCCGCGATGCCGGGATTACCCTCCTGATCGCACTGGACGGCCTGGCGATCCCGCCCACGCTGGCCTTCCCTCCCCTTCGTCCGGAAGCGATGGACGCCGAATTCCGCCGCACCCATGCCCATCGCCCGGCGATATCCGGCAGCCCCGGAGATATCGCCTACATCATCTACACTTCGGGCTCCACGGGCCGGCCCAAGGGCGCGCCGATCGGACACGACGGGTATGTCAACTGCGTGCTGGGAACCGGCGAAACCATCGGCCTGACCTGCGACGATCGCAGCCTGATGTTTGCATCGCCGTCCTTTGACGTTTCCCTTTCGGATATCGGGCTGCCCCTGGCCTTCGGTGCGGCGTTGTGCCCGGTCACTTACGACGTCCTCAGTTCGCCCAACCGATTCCGCGCCTTCCTGGCAGAACTGCGCGTCACCGTGGCCGACATCACGCCTACGTACCTGCGGCTCTTCGAGGGAGCCCCCTTGCCTTCGCTGCGCATCCTGCTCACTGGAGGAGAGGCGCCGTTTCCGGTGGATGTCGAGACCTATGCCGGCAGGCTCCTATACTTCAATGGGTACGGTCCTACCGAGAACACCATCACCAGCACCATCGGAAGGCTCGATCCCGGCGGCCAGGGAAACTTCCCTTGCGGCCGCCCCCTGCCCAATACCAGCGTCCACGTTTGCGACAGCGAGGGGAGCGCCGTAGCCCCCGGATTGATCGGCGAACTCTGGCTCGGGGGCGCCGGCCTGGCCCGCGGCTATGTGGGACGGCCGGACCTGACCGCCACCGCTTTCGTGGAAACAGCCCGGGGACGGCGCTACCGCTCCGGCGATCTGGCCCGCTGGCGCTCTACCGGCGAGATCGAAATCCTGGGCCGCACCGACGATCAGGTGAAGCTCAACGGCATTCGTGTGGAGCTCGGGGAAATCGAACACGCCCTGGGTAGCCATCCCGATATCGCCCAGGCGGTGGCGATCCTGGATGGCGATGCCGGAGGAAGCCACAGTGTCCGGGCCTTCGTCCGCCCCTCGCCGGGGAAGGCCGCGCCGCCGGAAGAGAGCTGGCGCGATTATCTGGCCAGCCGCCTGCCGGCCTATATGATCCCGTCCACGGTGATCGCCATTCCCGCTATCCCGCTGTCCCATTCCGGCAAGGTGGATAAAGCCGCCCTCAAATTGCTGCTGGCCGAACGTTCGCCGAGCGGTGAAGAGTGTCCGCCGCGGGACGGCCTGGAAACGGAGATCGCCCATTTGTGGAGCGAACTGCTGGGCCTCGGCGCCGGCGCCATCCATCGCGATGATAACTTCTTCGCCCTTGGCGGCCACAGCCTGCTGGCCATCGCCGTGGCGCACCGGCTCGAAAAGGTACTCGGCCATCCCATCCCCGCCCGCGAGTTGTTCGCGGAGCCCACGTTGCGCGGCTTCGCTGAACGGATCGGCCAATTCCGCGGCGGGGCAAGCACGCAGCCCGCCGTCCTCTTCTCGAACCGCGCGACGGAGGGCCAGCGCGAATTCTGGGTCGCCGAACAGGCCGGCCTGGACACGCGTGGCTTCAATATTGGCCTGGCTCTGGCGGCGTCAGGTGACGTGCGCCCGGCCTGGGCGGCCCTGGTGAAGCGGCACGATGCCCTGCGCACCAGCTTCTACCAGGATGCGGAGGGAGTGCTGCGGCGCTCCACTCCGGCGGAGATCGGCGCGGACCTGGAGATTTCCGGCCAGCCGGACATGCCCGCCGCCATGGCCCACATTCGCGAGCGCCAGACGGTCCCGTTCGTCATGGAGACGCCTCCCTTGTGGCGCGCCGGGCTGGTGCATGTGGCCGTCACGGATGCGCTTGTTTTCTGGCTGGCATTGCACCATTCCGTGGGGGATGGCGTTTCCCTCGGGGTGCTGACGGAGGAACTGGGCACTCTCTTGAGAGGTGGAACGCTGGCCCCGGTCGCCGGCCGCTTCGATGGTTCGGCGGGCCAGGAGGAGAAGTATCTCGCCGGATCCGCCTGCCGGGAAGACGCTCTGTATTGGCGGAAAATCCTGGGCGGCCTGGCCGAAGGTCCGACTTTCGACGAGTGGCCCCTGGACTTCCCCCGCCCATTGGGACGCACGCCACACCACGCCAAGGGCGCACACGCCTTCCGTGTCCGCCTGGATGCCTCCACCGCCGCCGGTCTGCGCGATTTCGCCCAGAAAAATGGCGCCAGCCTGCATGCCCTGATCCTGACGATCATGGCCCGGGAGGTGCGGCGGCGCACCGGACGTCCCGAATTCCTGCTAGGCACCGCGGCTTCCACCCGCGAGTCGGCCGGCGAAGCGCGCACAGTCGGCTATTACGTCAACATGCTGCCGGTGCCGTGCCGGGTGGGTCGCCGCGAGTCCGTCGAACTGGCCCTGCGGACCGTGCAGCGCAGTCTGGCCGAGGGATTGCAACATGCCCGCTACCCGTTCGCCCACATGTATCGGGACTTCCGCCAGGAGCATGCCACATCGCCACATCCCGCGCGCTATCCCCTGTTCGATCTGGCGGTAACGGAAAATCCCGGTGTCCCCGGCGCCGCGGGGAACAGCGGCCTCGCTCCCCTGGCCGGAAATGCCGCCGGCTATGAGCTTCGCCTGAATGGACCAGCCCAGGATATGGGCTTGGTGCATGAAAGCCAACCGGACGGCAGCCTGATCCTGCAATGGTATGTCAACGCCGCCATCTATGAAAAGGAAACGGCCGAGGCCTGGTTCAACTCGCTGGCCGGATGGGCGCGTTTCCTGGCGGCGGGCAAGCGGCTCTCGGGCTCTCCGTGGCCCGCCCTACTGCCCGAAGAAGAGCATCTGCTGGCCGGCTGGGAGCACGGTCCCGCTCAGCCTCATCCGGCGCCCAGCTTACCGGCGCGGTTCGAGCATTGGGCCCGCATCCAGCCCGAACGGCCCGCCGTCGTCGCTGAACACGGGGCACAAAGCTATGCGGTGCTGAATGCCAGGTCGAACGCCTTGGCCCATGCTCTGCTGGCCCTGGGCGTGGCCCGGCAGGAGCCGGTCGGGGTATTCACGGACCGCTCCCTGGCCCTGCCCGAGACGGTCCTGTCCATCTGGAAGGCGGGCGGATGTTACCTGCCCCTGGTCAGAGATCTGCCCGCCGACCGTCTGGCCTTCATGGCCCGCGATGCCGGCATACGGGTGCTGATAGTTCTCGACGGGCTGGCGGTGCCTGCCGCGCTGGCCGAGACGGGTTGCCAGATCTTCCGGCCGGAAAGCCTCTCGGAAGAATTCCTCCGCGGCCATGGCCAGCTTCCCGAAATCGGGGACGGCGTGGGAGGTTCGGACCTCGCCTGCATCATCTATACTTCCGGGTCCACGGGAGCGCCCAAGGGCGTCATGTTGCACCACCGGGGGCTGGTCAATCTTGGCGTGGCCGTGGACGCCCTGGATATCCGCTCGGACGACCGAGCCTTGCTGATGGCGTCGCCCTCCTTCGACGCATGGATTGCCGATCTGGCCATGGCCTGGACGGCGGGAGCGGCGGTGGTTCCCATCCTGCGCGGTGAGATGGAAGACATTGCCGGCATGCGCGATAAGATGGTACGGCTGGGAGTCACCACCGCCACCATGACGCCATCCTATCTCCGCCTTTTCGACCAGGCGGACTTTCCCGGCCTGCGCCTTCTGCTGACCGTGGGCGAGCCGCCTCACCGTGCCGATGCCCTGCACTATGCCGCGCGCCTGCGCTACGTCAACGGCTACGGCCCGACCGAGAACACTGCCGCCGTCAGCTTCGGCCGGATAGCAGTGCAGGCCCAGCGGCTGACGGCAGGCAAGCCCTTGGCCAACACGTCGGTCCATATCCTCGACAGCCAGGGAGAGCCGGTTCCGCCCAATGCCACGGGGCTCATCTGGCTGGGCGGCATGGGGCTCGCCACGGGATATCTGAACCGGCCCGACCTCACCGCCGCCAGCTTCGTGGAGACGCCCGCGGGCCGGCTGTATTCCACGGGCGATTTAGGACGTTGGACCGCTACCGGCGAGCTGCAGATCCTGGGCCGCTCCGACGGGCAAGTGAAACTGCGCGGGCAGCGCGTGGAACTGGGCGAGATCGAGCATCGGCTGGGCGCCCATCCGGGCGTGCGGCAGGGAGTCGCGGTGGTGGAAACCAAACCCGACGGCGCCCAAACTCTGTGGGCTTTCGTGTGCCTCGATTCCGGGGCGCCCGAGCCCACCCAGGCGGCATGGCAGGACTACCTGTCCGCGGTACTGCCCGCCTATATGCTGCCCGCGGCGGTGCTCCGCGTGCCGGCCATCCCGGTAAATACTTCCGGCAAAGTGGATCGCGCTCTGCTGTTGCGCGCGGTTTCCGAGCGGGGAGCTATCGCCGCCGAAACCACCCTGCCCCGCGACGGCATGGAGCAGCGCATCGCGCAAGTGTGGGCGGAGTGCCTCAAGCGCCGGTCCATCGCCCGCGAGGACAATTTCTTCGACATCGGGGGCGACAGCCTGCGGGCCATTGCAGTGGTCAATCAGCTTCGGCGCACGTTCCACTGCGACATCAACGATCTCTACGAACATCCCCGCCTGGCGGATTTCGCCGGCGTGTGCCGGCCGCGGCCCGAGCATTTGCGGACGCTGATCCAATCCGCCGCCCGGCATTGGCAAGGCTACCGCCTGGGGCTGGCCGCTTATGACGCCGAGCGCGATGCGGCCCTGGACGCCGCGCGGCGCGTCTATGAGGCGCGGAACCAGCGCTATCGGCTGGACGGCGCGGGGGAACGCCGGGATTATGGCAGGGTTCTGCTGACCGGAGCGACCGGCTATCTGGGCAGCTATCTGCTGCGCGAACTGCTGGCCAGCCCGGATCGCGAGGTCAGCGTCGTGGTGCGCGGCGGCGACGACCGCTCGGCCCGCGCCCGCCTGGGCGAGATTCTGCGGTACTATTTCGGCCCGGCAAAAGGCGCCGCCGTGTGCGAAAATCCCCGCCTTACGGTGTTGGCGGGCGATTTGCGCCGGGACAATCTGGGCCTGTCGCCTCAGACCTACCGTCGCATGGCGGACAGCCTGCAAGCGGTGTTTCACTGCGCCGCCAACGTGAAGCATTTCGGCCATTATTGGGAATTCCATGCGGACAATGTGGCCGCTACCGCGCGATTGTTGAAACTGGCTGGCCATCGCGCCGCGGACCCGGCGGATTTCCACCTGGTGTCCACTCTCTCGGTCTGCGGGAAAGCCCCGGAAACCGGCTTCCGGCTGTTCACGGAATACGACGCCGCGCCCGAGGCGTTGGACGAAAACTACTACATCCGCAGCAAACAGGAGGCCGAGCGGCTGGTGGTGGCGGCCCGGCGGGAGCTTGCCAATGCCTCGATCCACCGGGTGGGCAATCTGGTATTTGCCGCCGAGGGCGGACCGCTGCAATTCAACATCGGGGAAAACGCCTTCTTCCGGCAGATCGCCGCTTTCCTGCGCCTGGGCGTGGCGCCCGACGATTCCCATCTGTGGTTGAGCCATGTGGATGTGGTGGCGCGCGGACTGGTGGCGCTGGCGGGCGGGGCCAATCTGACCAACGAAACGCATCATATCGAAAATGCCCGAAGGGATACGCTGGCCGAGTTCATCACCGCGACTGAGGGAGTCCGCGCCTGCGCTTTCGACGGCTTCCTGGCGCGGCTGGAACAGGCGGTGGACGAACCCGGGGTGGAGGCCGCGCTGAACGAAAGCCTGGAGAACTTCGGACTCTATCGCGGCATCTCACCGCAGGAGCGGGCGCGCCGGCTGGAAATCGTGTCGGGGCGCACGCAGACCCTGCTGGCACGCCTGGGGGTTGCCTGGCCGCCGGTTCCGCTGGCAGGGCAGGCGGAAATGCTGCGCCAGGCGAGACGGCTTTTCTGCCGGCCATCGTTATCGGACGCCGCTGCCTCATGAACACATTAAAGCGGTTCGGCATCTTCACTTTCCTGCAGCGTGAAACCCACGCGCTGGACCGGAAACTGATCATCCTGACCGCCACTTCGGGCATTGCCAATGCGTTGAATCTGGCGGTGATCAATGCCGCGGTCGACTCTTTGAAGGGAGGCGGACCGTCCTGGCGGCTCTTAGTGTTTTTCGGCCTGTCCATCGGCCTGTTCGTGTATTCCCTGCGCTACATTCTCTATGAATCCACCAGGATTACCGAGGCCGCCATTTGCAGCGTGCGGTTGCGGCTGGCCGACAAGATCCGCCGCTCCGACCTGCTGACGCTGGAAACCATCGGCGAGGGTGACATTCACTCCCGGATCAGCCGGGACACGGCGGCCATCGCCCAGGCGGCGCGGCCTCTGTTCGCCGCCGCGCAAGGCGTGGTCATGATCGTCTGCACCATGGCCTATATCGCCCTGGTGTCGCCGGTCGCCATGCTGCTGTGCGGCATCCTGATTGCAGCCGGCGCCGGCAAATATTTCAAGGACCGCGCTGCCTACGACCGGGGTTTGCAGGAGGCGTCGAAGCAGGAAGACGAACTATTCGTCTCTCTCGACGGCTTGCTGAAAGGCTTCAAGGAACTCCGCATCAACAAACTGAAAAGCGACGACGTGTTCGAGGAATTCGAGTCCACTGCCACGCGCGTCCGTGAAGTGCGCGGACGGGTGATGGTGCTCTTCTCCAACAACATCATCTTCGTCGAAATGTTCTTCCTCCTGCTTCTGGGAGCTGTCGCATTTGTTCTGCCCGTCATCGCGACATCGTTTTCAGGATCGGCCACCAAGATTGTCGCGGCCATCCTGTTCTTTTTCGGACCTCTGACCAACGTGGTGGTGATGATCCCCTTGCTTTCGCAGGTGAATGTGACGGTGGACAATCTGCGGCGCCTGGAAGCGACGCTGGACGAGGCTCTGGCGAAATCCATCGGATACGAAGCCTCGCCCCTGGTGGACATGAGTTCCTTCCACGCGATCCGGTTCGAGGGAGTCTCATTTACATACCGGGACCCTGACGGCAACGCCACATTTCAGGCCGGCCCTATTGACGGCGAAGTCCGGCGCGGCGAAATCCTGTTCCTGATCGGCGGCAACGGCAGCGGCAAGACCACGTTCCTGAAGCTATTCACGGCCTTGTACTCGCCGGCGCAGGGAGTGATTCGCGTGGACGATGCCGAGATAGGCCCGTCCAACGTGCAATCCTACCGTAACTTGTTTTCGGCTATCTTCTCGGACTTCTACTTATTCGACAAACTGCACGGACTAAGCGATGCGGCGCCGGAGCGCGTCAACGACTTACTGCGGCTGATGGGAATCTCCCACAAGACGGCATTTGACGGCGGGCGCTTCACTAATACCCATCTGTCGACCGGACAGCGCAAGCGCCTGGCCTTAGTGGTGTCCTATCTCGAGGACAAGCCGATATATATTTTCGACGAAGTGGCGGCCGACCAGGACCCGCCGTTTCGCCGTTACTTCTATGAAACGCTGCTGCTGGAACTGAAGAGCGCCGGCAAGACGGTGGTAGTAGTGACGCACGACGACCGGTATTTCCACGTGGCGGACCGGGTGCTGCAAATGGATTACGGCAAGTTAAGCGATGTTCCGCCGCGGCGGTGAAGGGCGGGGGCGAAAGGCGGCGGATGGGCGGACATGCCACCCATCAACCGCCATCACGTTCGTCCACGGAGGAGATCGAGTATGGCTACGTCGCTGCCGATCAGAACGCCACGCTCCGTGCAGTATTCGAGGACGCTGGTATGGTAGAAATCACGGTTCAAGGTGCACAGGATTTCGGCTTGACCAACCACGGCGGTGTGAACAACCGGGTCGTCGTCCGCGTCCGCGTCCAATGGAACGATGCGGGGCGCCGGTCGTCGCGGCGCGAACTTTCAGAAGAAATGGCGACAGGAGCAGAACGTGTTCCGGAGAATTGACGATGAGCAGGAGAAGTTCCCTCGCCGGTCCCTTGGCCTTGGCATTCGCTCGAATCTGAATATTCGTGTCAAGGACGATCCTCATGTACGGCTGTGCCGCACAATGTGGAGGGCTTCATCGATCGCCGCATCGATCTCCTCTTCCGGAACGCCGCTAACCTTGTCCGCACGGCGATTCAGAAACGCCTCCAGATTCCGTGCCACTGCGGCCCGGTTTTCCGAGGATGGAACCCGTTGCGGAGGAACGGCCACGACGCTAATCTCTTCGTCGGGCGCAATCGACCGGCCGAGTAGCTGTTCAACGGCAGACCTCATCGCTTGAGGCATCTCGCTGGCTTTCTGAATTGAGACATTCTGCACGGCTGGCATCTCCTGATGAATCCCATGGTATCAAGTTGGTTCTGCCTGCGTCCTCCAAACGGGTGCTTACACGGTATCGGGAGGCACGTCTCTGAACGNNACCAAAATCCCGAAACTGTTTAAGCGCCCCCTCCAAACTCTCGGGCTCTCTCCGAGTCGGCGACGATACGCTCGAAGGTCAGGTCACGCATCCCGGATCGCCGTTCCGGGGCCGCTTGCCGGAATAGTACGAGTGTCGT
>PLRZ01000300.1 GCA_003164075.1 Bryobacterales bacterium
GCGGGACGGCGATTTTCGCAGGATCGGAAGCGTCCGGCTGCCGGCGCCCGTAAACATCGACGGCGATACCGGGTCCGGCGCCCACGATGCGGAACTGGTGACCGTCGGCGGTCTCCTGCTCGACCAGTCGCAACGCGCCGACAATCGCATCCTCACGATGCAGCGCGGCGACGTCGTTTTTGCCGCCCAGGTCGCGCGCCGCGACATCACCGCCGCAATCCGGTCCCTGCGCAACGGCAGCCAACTCCAACTGACGGGTGTCTGGTCGGTGGAATCGGACGAGAGGGGCAGGCCGGTAGCCTACCGCATCCTCCTGCGGTCGCCCGCGGACATCGTGGTGCTCCAGGAGCCGGCCTGGTGGACCAGGCAACGCGTGCTGGTTCTGCTCGGTTTCCTGGCGGGGGTCATCCTTGTGGTCTTGCTCTGGGCCGTCGTCCTGGGGCGCCGCGTCGAAGAGAGAACCGAAACTCTTCGCGGGGCCCTGGAATCCACCGCCGACGGCATTCTGGTGGTCAATTCGGAAGGCCGGGTGCTGACTCGCAACAGCAAATTCCTCGACCTGTGGCGCATCCCCGACGCGCTGCGGACCTCCTTTTCGGACGACGATCTGCTGCACTTCTCGGCCGGGCAATTGAACAACCCCGCCGAGTTCCTCGCCAACGTGCGGAATCTCTACCGGAATCAGGACGCCAAAAGCGACGACCTGCTGGAATTCCGGGACGGACGCGTCTTCGAACGCCACTCCGAGCCACAGATCGTCAACGGCAAGGGCGTGGGACGCGTCTGGGGCTTCCGCGACGTCACCCACCAGTACCGGGCGCAGGAGGAACTGGCGCGCGCCAAAGAAGCCGCCGAGATTTCCAGCCAGGCGAAGAGCGAATTCCTGGCCAACATGAGCCACGAGATCCGTACGCCCATGAATGGCGTCATCGGGATGACGGGGCTGTTGCTCGACACCGCCCTCACCCCGGAGCAGCGCGAATACGCCGATACCGTTCGCCGGTCCGCGGAGGCCTTGCTGACGGTCATCAACGACATCCTCGACTTTTCCAAGATCGAAGCCGGCAAACTGAGCATTGAATCGCAAGCCGTCGACCTTCGCCTGGTAATGGAGGAAGTCGACGAGATGCTGGCGCCCAAGGCCGAACACAAGAACCTGGACCTGGTCCTGGAGTATCCGGCCCATTTGCCGCGCCACTTTTTCGGGGATGCCGGAAGAATCCGCCAGGTGCTGACGAATCTGATTGGCAACGCCATCAAGTTCACCGGCACCGGCCAAGTGCTCATCACCGTGGAATGCGAGCACCAGGACTCCGAGCGGGCCGGCATTAAAGTATCGGTGCAGGATACCGGTCCGGGCATTCCCGAAGGGAAGTTGGACTCGCTCTTCCGGAAGTTCAGCCAGGGGGACGGCTCAACCACTCGCCTGTACGGTGGGACTGGCCTGGGCCTGGCGATTTCCAGGCAGTTGGTGGAACTCATGGGAGGCGCCATCGGGGTAGATAGCCGGCTCGGCGAAGGCTCCACGTTCTGGTTCCGGCTTCCCCTGGAGTTGGATGCTCATCCCCAGGCGACACCTGCCCCAGCCACCGGTCTGCACGACTTACGCGTGCTGATTGTCGACGATAGCGAGGTGAACCGGCGCGTGCTGCATGAGCAAGTGACGAGTTGGGGTATGCGCAACGGATCGTTCGCCTCCGGCGAAGGTGGCGTGGAAGCCCTGCGGCAGGCCAAAGCTGCCGGCGATCCCTACGATTTTGTGCTCCTCGATTATCAGATGCCCGGGATGGACGGTGCCGCGGTGGCCGCCGCGATCAAGAGCGACCCCGAGATCCGCGATACGGTGGTGATCCTGCTCACATCGGTGGGCCACTGGAGTGACGTGCGGCCCATGGAGGGCACGTCGATCGACGCGTCGTTGGTCAAGCCCGTGCGGCAGGCGCAATTGCTGAGCACCATGGCCACGGCGTGGTCCCGGCGCGGAAGCGCCGCCCTCTCGGATCGTTCCACGCGCCGCCGGGAAACTGCCCCTGTCGACTCCGGCCGGTTTGCGGGGCGGGGCATCCGGGTCCTGGTGGCGGAAGACAACGTCGTCAATCAGAGGGTCGCGGGCCTGCTGCTGGAGAAGATGGGACTCCAGGTGGATTTCGCGGCCAACGGAATGGAGGCCGTACAGAGGTTCGAAACCACGTCGTACGGCGTGATCTTCATGGACTGCCAGATGCCGCTGATGGATGGTTTCACCGCCGCGCGCGAGATCCGCAGCCGGGAACGGGAAGGATCGCATGTGTCCATCGTGGCGATGACCGCGGAAGCCATGGCGGGCGCTCGCGAATCCTGTCTGGCGGCGGGAATGGACGACTATATTGCCAAGCCCGTGCAGCGCGGCGAACTGGCAGACAAGGTGGCGCAATGGACCTTGGAGAATGTTGGCCATTAGTTGTTGGCTATTAACTTGAAGCGCAATCAGCCCCGGAGAAGCGGCCTTAGCTGGTTTCTGTCGCAAAACTCACTGAAATGGGCAAGAACGCTTGCTGGCGGGGTGCCCTCTGGGCCGGGCT
>PLRZ01000399.1 GCA_003164075.1 Bryobacterales bacterium
TTTCCGCGCCAGACGAATTCGCCGGTCAGCCCCCGCGGCAGACGAATGGACCCCTTGAGCCCCGTAGCGCCCACGCGATCGAACGACACTTCGATCGTCCCCAACGGGTGCGGCATCGCCGCTTCCACATGCCGCAGACTCCCCAGCGCCGGCGCGATCCGCACCGTCCGGAAGCCCGGCTCGCCCGGTTCGATCCCCGCTACCGTCGTCAATAACTCGTAGACCGGCGTGGCGCTCCACGGGTGGCATTCCGAGCGAGGGTTCTCATCCTGTTCGCCGAAAGTCGTCATCCCGTTGGCCATCATGTTTTCCCATGGGCCGAGATTGTCCACGTAGTGATCGCCCAGGCCCGCCTGGCTCATCGCGCGGCCCAGATAGTAACGGAAATAGAGCTGCACCCGGGCGAGCGAACGGTCGCCCAGCAGACGGTCGAGTAAGCCGGCCTGTTCGGCGCGAGGCACGGTGTTAGTCAGAATCGCCAGTATGTTCGCCTGCTGGCTGAAGAACTTCCGCGAGGGCGTATCGGCTACCAGTTGACGGGTCGCATCCCAGCATAAGCGACGTACGGCGTCCCTTACCGTTGCCGCTTGCCGGCGATAGCGCTGGGCTTCCAGGTCCTGGCCGAACCGGGCGAACAGGTCGGCGGCATCGTCGAGCGCCATCACATAAAACAGGCTGTGCACCGCCATGCCCGGGCGCCCTTCCTTTTGCACAATGGCGTCCCACTGGCGGCCGTAATCGGAATCCACGAAGTCGAGCTGAAACAGCGGCGGAATCAGCCCATCGGACGTCTTCTGGCCGTCAAACCAACCCAGCACCTGCGCGATGCCGGGCAGGAACCGCCGTAAGTATTCCTCGCCGCCGCGATAGCGCCAGTAATCGTGCACCATGGTCACCCACGCCAGCGAGTAGAGCGGCGTGTATTGCTCCAATTCCGCCGGGAACCGCGATTGCGTCAGGCCGAAGGGCGCGCGGGAAGCGTCGAATTGTTCCAGCGCCTGCCGGTAGAGCGTGTCGTCGCCGGTGGCCGCCAGCCAGGCCAACGACTGCAATTTGGTGTCGCCCACATACTGGATCCGCTCCCAATATAAGTCACTTACAAACACATCCTGCGCAGTTAGTCGGAGCGTCCGCCAACCGGCATCCCAGATATCGTTTAATGCCGGACGGCCGGACACGAACCGGGCTTTCCGTTCGGCCGGATAGACGCATAAGTCGCTGCGGACATCGTCGATGGAAAGGGGCTCGTCACCGGTTTCGATGTACAGTTCCAGGAACCGCCAGCTACGCACCCATAGCGGGCGAAAAACACGCTTCGGACCGCCGTCGGGGAGCCATTCGTCCCACACCCCGACCGCTTGTTTCCCCTCCGTCTGTCTCCGGTCGCCCTTAGTTCTGTTATCGCCGTAAAGCGCTTCGGAGTAAGTGGTCCGAATCAGGCTCCCGCGGCCGCCGCTGGTCACCAGCACGGGATAGCCGGTGGTCAGCACACCCTGATCGAGCAGGATAGTCGCGTGCGAGCGGGCAGCCAGAGTAAGCGGGCCCGAGCCGCCGGGAAATGCCTCCGATGGCGTGGCGCCCTCACTGCGCGCCACCCGCGCGAAGCGTTGCGGCGTCTCCGCCAAAAGGGGCACGGGACTGGCAGTCAACTGCCATTTCTGGTGGCTTTCGACGCCGCTGGGAGCGCCGGCGTCGATCGCCTGGGCGGGCTGCCAGCCGGAATCGTCGAATCCGGGTTGCTCCCAGCCCCAGGGATAGCGCGCGCCGTCGACGCGCTCCAAGGATCCGGCGACGTAATATTGATACCGCAGCCGCTGGTCGATATCCCGCCAGTCCAGCGGCGAGTAGGCCGGATCGCGGAACGATTTCCAGCCGGCGCCGGTATTCACCCCCTGCTCGCTCTCGGAATCCCCCTGGAGCACGAACCCGGTGCGGTGGGAGATTTGAGCCATGGGGCGGTGTTCTCCGCCGTTCCAGACGACCGCGGCCAGCACGTTTCGTCCGGCCCTCAGATAGGGGCCGAGATCGATCGAGTTGAACCGCCAGTTGCGCAAGTCGCTCTGCGGCGGCCCGGCGGCAACGGACCGGCCATTGACGAAGAGCCGGTAGCGGTTATCGGCGGAAACGTGAACTAGGAACCGGCCGGGCACTTCCGGCAACTCGAAGCTCTTGCGGAAGTGGTAGACACCGTAATCGAAGGGCGGTGTCCCGGGCGCCGCGATCCACTGCGCCGGCCAGCGCCCGGCCAGCAGGCGCGGGTTCACCGGAGCTTGCGCGAAGGCCGGGGAAGTCAACAAAACCGTCAGGCACAGGACACGCGTCATTACACGCCTCCGTTTCGAACCGTCTCATAGAGCGCCAGGATATTTTGGGTGGGAGTGTTTGCCTGAATGTTATGGCAGGGGGCCACGATATAGCCCTTGCACGCGGAAAAGAGGGCGAGATTCGCTTGCACCTCGCGGCGAACGTCCAGCGGGCTGCCGAACGGCAGAGTTTGCTGGTTGTCCACTCCACCGTGAAAGACCACGCGGCTGCCGAAATCGCGGGCGAGCCCGGCGCGGTCCATGCCGCGGCAGCGCCACTGGATGGGATTCAGCACGTCGATGCCGATGTCCAGAAGGTCGGGGATTAACGGGCGGATCGCGCCATCGTCGTGGTGGAAGACATGGACGCCGTGGCCGTGCGCCAGGTCGATCATGCGGCGCAGAGTGGGGCGGAGAAAACGCCGGAACAGCGTGGGGCTCATCAGCAGCGACTCCTGGGTGCCGAGGTCTTCGGCGACATACACGAAGTCGATCAGGTCGCCGGCCTCCGCGAGAATCCGCTCGAACAGGCGCTCATGAATCGAGTGGATGCGGGCCAGAGCCGCTTCGGCGATGGCGGGACGGTCGAGCAGATCGGTGAGCGCCTGTTCCATGCCGCGCATCCGGCTATAGAGATAGAAGGGCTCGTAAGTGCCGCACAGAATCGGGTAATCCTTCCAGGCGAGGGCCTGCGCGCGAATGCCGCCCAGATCCCACTCTTCGGGGTCCGGCCACGCGAAGCGCTCGACATCGGCCGGGGTTTCGGCCGCTTCGAGCGGGCCGCTCACCACCTCGCAGTAGACCCCCGGCCCATATCCGATTTCGCGCGTCGCGATGCCCCAGATACTGAACAGCGATTGCAGGTGCCAATCCGTTTCCACGGCCCGCGGATGGCGTGGCGCCAGGTGGATGCACTTGTCGACGCCCAGACACTTCCAGAGAGTCCGCTCGTCGGGACAATTCAGGTCGCGGCGTAAGCGGGCGGTCACTTCGGCGGTAGCCCAGTAATCGCACGGCGGACGGTCGGGGCGGCGCCCTTCGAGAGCCGCCTTCCAGCGCTCGCGAGGTGTCATTTCACCCATCTCCTTGATCATACTTTGTTGACCGAGGGATCGTCGTTCGGCGTGTGGAAGGTCGCCAGCGCGCGGCCGAGGGCCGGCTCTCTTGCTCACCGCGCGGCCCCAGCTCAGTCAGGAACTCCAGCGCTTGTGTTGTACGCTTCGACCGCGTCACCAATGCCAACCCTCGCAACTCCCGCATCCACTCGTCTCTGGTTGCCGAAGAGCGGGCGCGAACTGCGCGATGCCGAGGCATTTGAGGAGTACCTCAACTCTCCCATGAACACCAGGCCCGAAGACCTGCTGACGCGCATTCACGTCCCCCTGCGTGAGTGACCAGCGGGCACTCAATACGTTGGCGTATTCATAACAGGACGACTTAGGTATGGGGCCCCGGGCTAACCGCCCCGACTACCTAAAAAGGTTAGTGTATGTCCGCGAAGGGCGGACGCCAAGCGTTGAAAGGTAAGATCTTCGGCAGGCTCTGTAATTCGAGTCGTTTTCGAATTCGTGGCCATAATGAAGCAGGCGGAGTTGTACAACCGCTCCAAAACCAGTCGACGGCATAGCAGTTCGTAGCGTTTGCAGTAGGAGACCCCAACGTGTCGCTCTCCGCCCGACTTCGCCTTTCGGGCCTCGCCTCGGAACAGAGGATCAACCGCGAAATATGGTTCCTTGTTGCCAACGGGGCTCTTTACGCTTTCACGATCCTCCAGCAGGAAAACGTAGCCCAGGAATGGCGCCGGTGAGTTCCCGAAACGGCCCTCCCGGTAGGCTGTCCAAATGTCCTTTGCGCTTCCCACCGCCTCTTCGGAACGATTGTTTACGTAGTTGCCAATGGACCTGCCCGCCTGGGACTTAAACTCCATCGCCAGCACCAGTTGTCCCTCGGATACGACGATGAGATCCCATTTCTTCGTGGCCCGAAAACATCCAGGTAACTCCAGCGCGGTCCGTGTGCGGACGTCAAGCCGCTTTAGCCCGGCTTCGAACAGGATGTCCGCGGCCAAAACTTCCAGCGCGCCCATCTGGGCGCCGCCGGTCACTTCGCCGCGCGTGCCGGCGTCGATCTTACCGGACGTACCTGTTTCTCCTTGTGCGTCCCAGTAGCTCTGGACGGCACTCTGCAGCCGCATCTCAATGTCCAAGCGCCGCATCCATCTCGTGTTCGTCGATTCCGTAGACTTCAAGAGCGCTTCGCGTCGCGGAATCTCGATCCCGCCTACGGAAGGCTTCTCTCAGCGCCGCTGCCTGGCTTGCAGACAGGGCGTTGGGAAGGGGCACGCGAATCCGTCCCAGGTACTGCGCCTGAAACCGCCAGTAGCCGCCGCGCATGCGGACTCCGTACGATTCCACGAAGAACTGCCCTACGGCCGACATCAACAGGCCGCCCAGAACCTCGAGATCCCAGCTCACGGTTTGGTGTAAACTACGCCCTTGGCTTCAAGCGGGACAAGTGCCCGGGATGGCCGCGGCGGAGCGATGAGGGGCAACTGCATGCCTCGTGTCGCGCGGACAGTGGATTGGTTTCCTT
>PLRZ01000610.1 GCA_003164075.1 Bryobacterales bacterium
CGCCGCACCCATCGGAACCCGTCGAGTTCACGCGACTCTTGCGTTCGCAGTCGACGCCCCCGGCTCAGGCCGCAGCCCCCGCGCCGCAGCCATCGGAACCCGGCGAATTCACGCGACTCTTGCGAACGCAGCCGACGCCCCCGGCGCAGGCCGCACCCCCCGCGCCGCAGCCATCGGAACCCGGCGAGTTCACGCGACTCTTGCGGGCGCAGTCGACGCCTGCCGCGCAGGCCGCACCCCCCGCGCCGCAGCCATCGGAACCCGGCGAGTTCACGCGACTCTTGCGGGCGCAGCCAACACCTCCGCCACCGGGCGCGGCATCACCTCCGCCGCCCAACGAGCCCGGTGAATTCACGCGTCTTCTGAAGGCGCAGCCCGGGCCGCAGCCCCAGGCCGCTCCGCCGGCGGGATCGCCGCTCGCCGCGGCGCAAAAGGGCGAGTTCACGCGCATGCTGGAGTCGCCGCTGGCGCGCGGAGGGGGCCCATCTCCCACCCCGTCGATATTCCCGCCGTCCTCACCGGGCGGCATCAAAGAGCCGGGCGAGTTCACGCGCATGCTGGAATCGCCGTTCGCTCCGCAAGGGTTGGCCGGCCAGCCACTGGCGGCGCCCCCTCCGCGGCCGCAGGCCACCGGGGACGCCACTCGCGCATTTCAACTCCAGCAGGCGCAAGCCGGGGCTCCCGCGCCGCAGGGTCCCAGCGAGTTCACCAGGATGTTCCAGGCTCCCGCGCCGGCGCCACCCGCCCCCGCGCCCAAGGTCGTCAAAAAGCCCGCGGGCAGACCGCCCATCCCCAAAAAGAAGACCAACTACGTGCTGTGGATTCTGATCGGACTGGCAGTGGTGCTGGCGCTCGCTCTGGTGCTGTACCTCGTTTTCAAGTAGCGCGGCTATCCGGCATTGGGCAGCAGAATGATCAGCTCCAACTGCGGGTTCGGAAAGTCGCCCGGCACATACGCCGCCAGATTGCGGGCGCGCACGATGGTTTCCCACGGGCCGCCGCTCTGGCTCAGGCTGAAATACTGATAATTCAGTTTCAGCGGGATGGCCGTCGGCGGACTGACGGAGTGGATCAGCGGAACGCCCGCCAGCGCCCTTTGCACCAGCAGTTCGATGTGATCGCCGGAGCAGATCTTGANNTTGCTCGGCACCACCGTCTCCAGCAGCAGCCGCAGCTTCTCGTCGAGCTCGGTGAAACAGCCGCCCAGGTTTTCGTGCTCGTAGACCGGCAGATCGCGCGGATGCACCTTCTGCGAAAACGTGGTCAGCGATCCGGCCAACTGCAGCATGGCGGAGAACAGGGCTTCCGGATGTCCGCCCCGCGTTTCAAACAGGTGGCTGATGGTGGGGAACGAGGTGTTGATGGTGTAGAGCAGCCAGAAATTGGCGATATCGGAGGCCGTGAAATCGGCCAGGCTCTGATTTTTCTGGCGGCGCGAACCGGAGAGGGTGCTGCTCTTGGCGGACAGGATTTCCACCAGGCGGCGGGCGATGGAAAGCAGATAGTCGCTGGCGCCGAGGTCCAGCATTGGCGCCACGAAATGCGGGTCCATCTGAAACACGCCGGCGGGAGTTTTCCGGACATTGGCCACCTGCATCGCCGAGATCCCCTCCCGGCTTTCGCCCTCCACCAGCAGGCGGAAATTCTTGCGGGCCAGCATCACCGGCCGTTCCGACAGGCCGGTGTTATCGTCGCGGATCATGGCGACTTCGGCGCGATAGCGGGCTTCCACGTCGCGGATTCCGCTGGCTACGTTCATGCCCTGCTCGCGGTAATGCGGTATGGCGAGGTAGACGGCGAGGGTTTCCTGATCGGGTGCGAACCGGTCGGCAATGGACCGCGGAGACGGCGCCGGGTCGGAGTCGGGGATGTCGAACAGGAGGCCATCGGAGAGGATGCCGGCTGCCTCCGAGAGGGTCACGGTACCGGTAGCGAGGGCCTGCTGGTCGATGCGCAGCCGCTGGAAACCCCACGGCCGGAAATTCAGCGCCTGTAACTGAAATTGCAGCGAGTCTACCAGGAATCGGTCTTGGATCTGCAGGTGTTGTGGATTGAGAACGGTACCTTTGGCCCAAATGACGGGCTCGAGTAACGGCATGGCACCCAACGTACCAGAATCGCCGGGGAAGATCAAAGAGGGCATGGGGCTGCCAGCAACCGCGGATAGGCAAGGCTACCCCAGGGCGCGGCTCCGTGCAATGTCCTTCGGTTGCTATGCATCTGTAGTTTTTGAGAAATCGGCATCGAATCGCCAATCGTCTCGACTCCGTCCAGCGAAATCTTATCCTGCCGCCGGTCGTAAAGCTTGGTCGTCCGCAGCGCCTCGCGGGTGGCCGTGTACTGTGCCTTTTCCAGGGTGCCGGCGTTCTTCAGGTCGCCGGTGATGCCCGTGGCGCGAAAGGTGCGATTGCCAATCATCGGTTTGACCCCGGCTGCGCGGAGCGTGCTGCTGGATCATCAGAAGGCGCCCTGCTGCCACAGTCGGTTCCGCATCAAGGTTCCGGTGCCCGCGGCCGTCCGGCAGAGCGGGCTGTCTGCGTCGGCGCCTTTCTTAATGGAGCCGCAACATCCTAGCCGCCTCTGGGTGGAGTGATCCAAGCTTTCATTTGCAGCACCGCGCCGATCCGAGCAAAGGTGTAGATCATGACGGCAATGAGAGCGCGATCGCGCCGCCCCACAAGCCGGAGCCGCTCCATTTTCGTGCCGTCGTGTACCGGCGGCTGCGAGTGGCTGGACCGTGCCACGTCCGCGCTCCGCCCCACTCGTCCAGGATGGGGGCGCCTGGCGCAACCTGGAACAACTGTGCGCGACGGCGGCCAGAAGAACCATGATACCGGGAGACCTCTTCTCGGGAACAGCGTTCAATCGATCCGCCGACTGCAACACCTGTCAATCAACTACCGCTGTTGGCCTGAGAATGTGAGAATTCGGAGGGAGAGCCGAAGCACGAAGTCGTTGGGAAACGGAGGCGTTTCGATTGGAGTCGGAGTCGGCGAAAGGGCAGGAAAGCCGCTAACCACAGGGCTGATCAAGTAGGACTCGAACCTACAACCCTTCGGTTAACAGCCGAATGGCTTGTAGCCGCCTCACGTTGCAAACACGCGACTTACACGCACGAAAAACCGATTATCGCGTTAATTGGGGGGACTCTGGGGGGACCCGCACTGATGTCAAACTTTGTCGCGCCCCATCGTCATTTCATGACGCTACAAGTGCAACCGTCCGAGCAATAGCCTTTGCAATCTCCGCCGCAGTCGCCTTTGCAGTCTCCTTCGCAGCCACCGGAACAATCGCCTTGGCAACTACCCTGACAAGAACCCTTACAGCTTCCACCACATCCGAGGTTGTAGGCTATCCCACCGCCACCGACCTCCGGTTCAGAGATCGCAGGCCCTTCGAAAGAGTCGAAACGTGCAAGGATCGCTTGCAGGATCTCTTTCGTTTCTGACGTCAGCGTTAAGCTTTGATGCACAGCCGGCCTCCACTCAAGAAAGTTCCCATTCTGATACCTATCCGTTGGCAGCTTGCCCGAAAGCCTGCTGCACTCGCAGGATGCCTTTGATGCTCAAGAGCACCTCGTGATCGTAACCTTTCATCTCCTGCCCGCCCTGCGCAATTCTCTCAGCTTCCAGCTTCGAACAGGCAAGCGCGCGGATTTTGGTCAGCGCGCAGAGGCATCGGTTGCGGGACGAAGCGCTCCCCGTGTTCATATGAGAGATGGCGTAGCAGGTTGGACATATCGGTTCGATGACGCAGTCACCGCACTGCGGGTCGCGAAGGGAATGGATGTTCGTCCAGTCGATAGGAAGCGCCTCACGAGCGCCCTCTCCCTGGGCCAATGGCAGAAACGCGTGGCAAGGGTACTCACGACCGTCGACATCAATCGCGACCATGTCAGTCCCTACTCCGCACCACTTTCGCCTGTCCACGTCGGTCAACCCGAGGCGCGACATCGGCATGGTCAGCAGTGTACATGGCTCAATGGCCGGGTTCGCAAGATAGTACTCGACCAGGAGATGCAGCTCTCTGCCAAACACTTCCTGAGACGCCGCGTCAGTCCAGTCTATACCGTGGGCTAGATTTACTTGAACGCTGAAGCCCTGTTTGTGCAAGAACATCACGCCGGCCGCAAGATTGTCCAAGGTCTCTCGCGACACGGTCATCTTTACACTCTGTTTTGGCCAAGTATCTCGAAAGAAGGGAATATCGATCAACTCATACGAGTTCGATCTGTTGGTGTTGTGCATCTGCGGGGTTCCGTCGAGGCTTAGCCCGAGCCAAAATCGGTGGCGATTGCGTCGAAACCAATCTTGCACAGGGCCATGGACGAAGGTTCCATTCGTCGTGGCAAAAAACAAATAGGGAACCGGCCACGCTCGCGCCCATGTCCACTCACAGACATCGCGCACCCGCTCAAACTCAGATATTGGCTCACCGCCAGATACTTCAATCAGCACCTCATGGTGGGAGTCGTCGGGCTTAAGATGTTTATGCAGCGCGGATACGGCCACAGAGAGAGGCATTACCTGACTCGTCTTGAAGGGCTCGTAGCAGTAGCTACAACTGAGGTTGCAGGCTTGAGTGATCGTCAGCGTGAGGGTTCGACGGCCTCTTTCGCGCGGCTCACGTTCATCTAGGCTGGCGGCTACTGCGTTTTTTTCCGATTCGGATTCCAACATGGGACCGGCGCCCTCATCGATCATATCAAGTATCAGAGTTTGGGATCGTGAAGGGGCAATTTCTAGCCTTGCGGGTAAGGCTTCCCGAAATCACGCTGGTTGAGAAGCCAGCACAGTCTGCTCACGGCGTTCAGCCTCGTCCTCGCGCTTTTCATCGGCAGCGCGCTGGCGGAATCGATCTCGTGAAAGGCGTGCCGCTTCGGTTCCATCCGGCACGTCGGACCAGTGCGGACGGACGCTGAAGATTAGGCGCAGCAATGCGTCAGTGTTGGTGGTGCTCGTGGCATTCTGGTAATCTGGCGGGCAAGCCGCCCTAGCTCCTGTCTGATCAACCGGCGCGAAGCTTGGGAACCCTACCCAGGGGCGACTGCTTCATTTAGGGGATCGAAAAAGGGAGCGATGGACCGGCCTTCACAAACAGACCCGATCTGGACGATACGGGCCACGCAGAAAGATCCCATGCCCGTCAGGAACATCACGGTCTTTCCGTTCGCGAGGTGCTTCTCCGCGTCCCTGACTGCCATCGCTCCCTCACGGTCGCGGCTCGGAAAGCGGCCAGCGAGCAAGCGCTGGCGTATTCATGAAACGCACGACTCAGTTCGCGAAGACGCTCCGCAC
>PLRZ01000752.1 GCA_003164075.1 Bryobacterales bacterium
CCTTTATGCCGCAGTGTGCCGCCGGCGGGCGGCTTGGCCGGAACGTTGCCGACGAACTTGACCTCGTTGGGGTCGCTCGAGGGCGCCTTGGTAAACGTGCCCTCCACGCCGTCGATCACCGNNCGCCCACCTGGTCGTCGGAGTAGGACTTGATATCTTCCATCAGGAAGTCCACCAGGCGTGAATCGCGCTGCAGGATGCCGAGAAACTGCAGCGCCCCGTCGGAGGTAGTGCGCACCGGCGCGGGCGGCGCCACGGGTTTCGCGGGCGCTGCCGTGCGTTTGGTCAGTCCCAACTGCGTGAGGACGCCATCCGAAAGCTCACCGCCGAATAAGAGGTTGAAGAAACTGCGAAATGCCAAACCGATCTTCAAATGAATTGCTCCAAGCATTTAGGATAGCAGTGAGATCGGGTAGGTTTCCGTCGTCGGCGCCGGGCCGTTAGATCCGCTTCCCCTTGCACGGTTATCCCGTCATCAAGAACGTCTTCGGGAGCGCCCCCTCACCAGCCAGCGTGAACGTGCCGAAGTCAATGTACGGCATGGATCAGTGGTTCGGATCCATGCCGGGGAGCCAAACGCATTAGAATCAATAGTTTACGGATAGTCAAAATCAACTTGTACGGAGAGAGGTACAAAAATCTGTGGAAAACTACAGGGTTAACATGTCCAAAATCGGGCAATCTCACAGGACTCCCGCCCCCGATTCCGACCCATCCAGCGACCTGGAAACCCTCAAAAACTGCCCAACCTCACGGCGAACGGGCGGTTGCTTCCAGCGCCACGGAAACTGAATCCTGAACTGATGCGACAACTCGGCCCGGAGTCCCATCGGGATTCCTTTCAGGGAAGTTCGCCAGAAGTTTCTTTCCCTCCCTGACAACGGGTGGGTGGGGTGTAATACACTTCTCCGGGGGAGGCTCATTTCAGATTTTCACTGTCCAACTTCGATTCTGGCACCGGCTGCGATCACGACGGCGAACCAGCCCGCCAGAATATACCGCACGAGCGCACAGGGCCGCCCTGTTCGATCCGCACCAGCCCGCTGGCATCACAGCATCCTTGGCGACGGCAACGCAAACAGCGATGGTGTCGAACGCATCTACGAGACGGCGTATCGAGAATGCGCTTTCAAAGAACGGCTTCTTCCGCCAGCCGCCATTCAACAGTTGGTGGCGACGTGGAAGGTGCTGCGGAAATTCAGAGCGATGAGCGGTTAATCGGATTCACGGACGCAGCCACGGCCTCTCGAATGGCGTGGACGCCCTACGACGGTTTAACTATGATACCGGCGTCTCTACCTTTCTGAACCAATAGACCGTGCAAAGCAATCATTGCTCTCATGGCTTCGTGATCTTCAGCGGTGACGGTCCCTTCGGCAGTGCTCTTTTTGATTCCGACACCCATAACTTTGGCGTACTCTTGGACGGCCCACAAAACCCGCACGAAATCATCTTCTGACAGTTCAATGGTCATGTCCCACACGATACCAAGAATTGTTCTTCGGGAATTCTCCCGCTGTGGAAACGCTTGAAAGGTGATAAAATCCTTGCCCGGAAGGGAGATCCAATGCGCCGCATACTCACGCTCGTTTTAGCGTTCCTATTGCTTGGAGCCGGTGTTGCTCTTCAGCCGTCCCAAGAGCCAACCCCGCCCGCAAAAACACAGACCAAAGAGCAAACGGTCTATACCACCAATAGCGGAAGGAAATACAACACGGCCACTTGTCGCTACCTTTCAAAGAGCAAGATTCCAATCAGCCTGAAAGATGCCAAGGCACAGGGATACTCGGCCTGTAGCGTTTGCAAACCGCCGCAATGACCGCCTTTTGCTTTGGGAATAACAGCGTTGCAAATATCGTGCGTAAAGGATCATGATGAACTGGTCTTACCGCTCTACCATCGTGTTGCTTCTGCTGATTGCTGTGATTCACGCACAGCAGAAGACAGCACAGCAGCCTCAATCCCCTCCCAGGGCAAAACTTCCAACAGTCGATTGTTCCGAAGCGCAAACGTCCAAAGCGTGCAATTCATTCAAGCAACTCTTTGAGGCGCACGACAAGGATATTCTGGACAGGCTTTCATCGCCTACAACCTATGTTTGTTTCCGCCCCAAAGAAGATGTCTTCCTAATATTCCATGTGACGGAACCTACGCCAAATGATTGGGAAAGAGCCGAACATAGCAGAGAGACGCAGAAAGCTGCGGCGGTTTTCGCAGAGTTCAGAAATGGAGTCAATTACCACGATACATTTGCACCCGGCGTCTGGATCCGAATGAACAGTTTCGACAAAGACCCGTTTTTCAAATTCCCAGACCAATATGCCCATGACAGGGAATCAGTTTTCATCGACCCAGCAGAGATCACGATAGATTACCCCTTCGACGATCAACACGGTGGTACTACTCAGTATTCGCTGGTCATCCGACGTTCTACCGGACGATTTCTTGAAACCTTTGCTGTCAAAACCACAGCAAGCTCTACAAATTCAGGAACCTGCCTGATGTATAAGTAGGAGCCACCGCAATGCGCCGATCCTTCCTCATTCTCGCCGCTCTCAGCATTTCCGCATGGTCGCAGCAACCTGCACAGCAGCCACAGCGACCGCCACAACAATCACAGCAAACTGCACCGGCTCTGGCGCAACTACCGCCAGTCATCAAAGTGGAGATGCCGCCGACGAGTGCGCCGAATCCCTGGGTTCACATTGCAGACCTGCTCATCCCCGGAATCGTTGGAGCTTCGCTTGCATTCTTTGGCGTATCGTTGACCAACCGGCACAATCGAAAACTGAACGAAAAGAACCGTTCCTTTGAAGTCGAGCGCAAGAAGTACGCTGGTGCCGGAAGCCATCGTTCCTGATCTTTTCCGGCGGTTGAAAATAACTAGCAGCCGAGCAGGACCCCGGTGGGGTGAAACAGAATGAGCCCTACGGACGACAGGCAGAACCGCCGGGCGGCTGATGGGATGTTATGGCTCTCCGAATCTGGCGATGGCCCCGGCCACGAACCGGGCGGAGCATTTTTCGGACGGTCCGCGCCCGCGATTCGACAGGTCTTCTGAGTATTAAACGGCCGGAGGGTCGGACAACTCTGCAGAACTTGTGCGCCACGCGAGCGATCAAAGGCGTCGCCACATAGCGTCCGGCGGACGCAACCATATTAGCGGCCAGCCGACTTTTCGATACGAAACCCACTGCATCGCGGTTGACCGCCCCTCAGGAGAGTAGCCGTCGAACGAAGTCAACCCACCAGACGTTTCTTCTCGGAATCCTCTTTGACGCTACTCTCTCGTCACACCGGAAATAGAGTGTCGCAACGTGGATTGCTCGGACAACTCTCCAACGAGGTCCTGAAGCTTCCCCGGTTCGAGCGGCTTTGTCAGGTACCCGTCCATACCGGCATTCAGACAAGTGGTCCGATACTCCGTGGTCGCGTGCGCGGTCAGCCCGAAGATGGCTGGTTGGCGATCGAGCGGGAGCCGACTGCGGATTGCCCGAGCTGCGGCCAGACCGTCCATCTCAGGCATTTCCACATCCATCAGAACAAGGTCATATCGATCACGCTCAACTGCGGCGATGGCCTGTACACCATCCGTCACACAGTCGGCATTCACTCCAAGTTTCTTTAGCAGCATGACGGCCACTTTCCGGTTTATGGCGTTGTCGTCGGCGACCAGCACTCTCAAATCGTTGCCCGGTCGCACCGTCGGCGGCGGAGCGATGGGAGCCACGACAGGTTCCTGCGCGTCGCCCATGCGGACCGTAAATCCGAACTTCGTACCCTCGCCCGGCGTGGATTGCACATAGATGGTTCCTCCCATCAGCTCGACCAGCCGTTTCGAGATCGCCAGACCCAGGCCGGTTCCCCCGTAACGACGGCTGATGGAGGCGTCCGCTTGATTGAAGGATGAGAACAGATGAGGCAGTTGTTCCGGTGCAATGCCTATGCCGGTGTCGCGAACCTCGATCGCGATGCAGTACGATGTCTGGTCCTCCCGTTCCACGCGCGCCGAAAGGATAACCTCGCCGGCACCGGTGAACTTCAGGGCGTTTGAGACCAGATTCAGTACCACCTGCCGCAAACGGGTATCGTCTCCGGCTACCCAGGCAGGCAACTCCGGCGCAAGCTCGCAAGCCAGGCACAGTCCCTTTTCCGCGGCGGCGGCGCGAAACAGCCCCACGCTTTGTTCCAGGGAGAGATGCAGATTGAAGGGCGTCACCTCCAGGTCCAGCTTTCCGGCTTCCACTTTGGAGAAATCGAGGACGTCGTTAATCACCCTCAGCAGGGCATCCCCAGAAGAGCGAATCATGTGAACCATTTCCAAAGCCTCGGCGGGGACGGACATGGTTTCGAGCAGCCTGCTCAAGCCGATGACACCGCTCAGAGGCGTCCGGATCTCGTGGCTCATGGTCGCTAGGAAGCGGCCCTTAGCTTCGCTCGCCTGGTCGGCGCGCAACTTCTCTTCCATTACCTTGCTGCGTTCGGATTCCAGTTCGGCTGTCCGTTGGTGAACTGCGTTTTCCAACTGGAGGTTTCTGCAGCGCAGTAGCCCGTTCTTCCATAGAATGACGCCCCACACGGCGGGGGCGCCAAGCAATATAGCAATCGACCGCAACCACCAGGTTTCCCACCACTTCGGATCGATCTGGAACTCCGCCACAGCCACTCTAGCCGAGAACGGACCGTCGCGAACGCGCGACCGGATCTCCAGGCGGTGCCGTCCCGGAGAAAGCCCGGCGAAGGAAATGACCCGCTCGCTGGTGTCGGTCCAATGTTCCCCGTCCAGTCGGAAGGCAAAGTGCAACAGTTGCTCGTTCTTGTAGCTAAGCGAGGAGAACTCAGCCCTGCCAACCCGGGACTTCTGGTTCGTCTCCAGTCTTGTAATGACCGGATCGGCAACCAGGGTTGCCAGCCAGGCCCCGCGCGGAGGCCGGTAGTGGGCCAGCCCGGCGCTGGTGCCGACCCAGACGCTGCCGTCCGGATCGGCCCAGAAGGCGTCCCCGTCGGTATCGTTCCAAATCAGCCCGTCCTCCTCACTCAGATACTTCCATGAGCCGCTGGTTAGGACAGCAACACCGTTCGCGCTGCCACGCCAGAGGCGTCCCAACGAGTCAAAGCCGTGAAAGGCGGTGACTTCGACCGACGAGGCATCGGCAGCCAACACCGGGGTGGAATGGACAATGCGGTTTCCCGAAAATTCTACCCTCTCAATTCCAGCATCGAGGCGATGGTGCAGCCATAGAGCGCCATCCGGCGCAACAACCGGAATGTACGGGTTGTCGGTCAGGAGGCCGTCGGCTTTGCGGTATTGGCGCCATTGGCCGTCGCTGAGACTCCACAATCCGTCGGGATTGGTGATCCACATGGTCCCCTGCTTGTCTTCCGAAATGGCCCACGCCACATGCTCCAGCGAGGTGGGTTGCGCAATGCGTTGAAAGCGATTGGAAACCGATGGCCTGTCGTTTCGAAAGACGCCGCAGGCTGTGGCGACCCACAGCCTATCCAAGTGGTCGACGAAACCGCGATGCGAAATCACGCAAGGGAGCCCGTCCCCCGGGCCGAAGAGACGAATCTTCCCGTTTGCCGGATCGATGCGCGCGAGGCTGCCCGGCTTCACGACCGCCCACATGGCGCCGTCGGAAGTCTCGCCCAGCCACCGGACGTTATCGCCCCCCAGTCCGTCTTTCCTGGTCCACGTGCGTAGCGGCTTCTGACCTTCCAGCCGTGCCAAGCCCAACGAAGTACCTACCCAGAGCGCGCCTTTCCTGTCCCGCCGGATGCTCCAAATCAGGTCGGATGGCAGGCCTTGCGCTTTGGTCCAGGCTTCCCATTCGCCGTAACCCACCCAGCGCGCCACGCCGGAGCCGATTAGCCCAATCCACAGAGTTCCGTCCCGATCTTCCAACACAGCGCTGGTCATGGCCGTGCGGAGTCCGTGCTGCTCGTCGATTACCGTCCAGTTGCCCTCGCGGCGGACCGCCAGACCCTTGTCGGTCGGGACCATCACCGATCCGTCCCGGCCTGTAATCAAGGCGCCCCAGAAGATGCTGGATGCGATGTCCGGTTTTTCCTCCATCATCTGCACAGCGCCGGGCGGCTTACGGTATAGCTTGCTTGGACTGCGGGCCCAGACGGAACCGTCTGGCGTAGTGGCGATCGCGTCCCAGGCATCTTCTGGCAATCCTTCCGAGGGGCCGAAGATCGCTACACGCCCCTGTTCTTCGACGCATAGCTTCCGGCCACAGCCAAACCAAAGCTGCGAACCTTCTCGCGCAATTCCACGTATGGGCGTGCCGGCAAGTTCCGGTCCCAACGGATAGGGGCGCGCGACGTAGGAGCCGCCGTCAGGTACGGCTTCGTATAAACCGTTGGGAGTTGCCAGGGCCACGTTACCGTGCGCGTCATTCGCCATGCGTTGCGCGCCGGACAACATGCCACCGATCCCGCCGATTGCGTGAAACCGTTGCCCGTCGAAACGGAAGATCCGCTCACAGGTATTTGCCCACAGCATGCCATCCGTCGCCACGTGTAAGGCATGGACTTCCGTAGTGCATGGCAACCCTTCGACGCTGGCCATCAGACGAAAGCGCGTACCGTCATAGCGGTACAGACCCCCTTCCGTTCCAGCCCAGATATAACCGGCTCTGTCTTGCACCAATGAGAGGATGACCAGGTTCTGAAGACCATCCGCCCCACCGTAGTGACGGAAGCTGTACTGCTGAGCGACACCCACGCAGCTCCACGCCAGAATCAACGAAGCATACGCAGCGAGCCTAGGAAGAGGATGCACCACTGGTTCCCACGTACTACTTATCGGCTTCAGTGTGGGAAATTTCACGAAATCGCCCTGGAGAATCTAAGCTTTCGGCCTGCCGACCATTTCCGTTCCTTGCGGCTTCACGAAGTCGGGATTACCGATTGGTCTCCAGATCTCAGGCGCAGCCTGGGCGGAGTCGTCAGTTCTGACGTTTGCGCACGCTTATGAGCGGGAACCGGAATGATACAGGAGGCGGCCGAACTTGGGTCCATTCTAGCAATTCCAGGGGGTCGATTCGAAATGTCGACAGCCGTTTTGCGAGGTCACATCGATTCAGTGCTGTTTTAGGGTTGTCGCCCACTGATCGCCCGGCCTGCAGCGTCTTCAGCGATTCCGGCAGCATCGTTGATCAATCGAGTGTGCGCCGGCGCCGGTCCGCCGGTTCCCCAAATCGCCGACGCGTATGTCGCAAATGGGCTGGCCATGGGGGTCGGCCACGATTTATCCCCGGTGCAGTGATTAACGAGTGCGTGCCGCGTGCGAGTGACGCTCCGCCAGTTCCACGAATCGCGGACGGGAATGCCGCGCACGCTGGACATGATCACGCCGGTTGGGTGCGAGCGGTACGACGCGATCAGCTACGGGGACGAGAGACGCATGTCGCAAGGTTGGGGTGGCGGCGAGGAGAACCTTGACCTTCGACGGGATGATTTTGTTCAGGCGTGCTTGCGCCGGTACCAGCCCGGTGGAATGAAGAACACCAGAGTACCGACCAACCTTCTTCGGATTCGTGATTTCAAGGACAATGACCTTCTTGTGACGCCGCACCTTCCCGAATATGGGAAGCTCATCATCAACGTGGTGGATGGTGACTACCCGGACTGTTATGAGTACGTCCAGCATGACGGCGACCACCAAAACCATCGAATCCGGGTCAAGAGGCTGTACGGGCTTGACGGCAATATTGACATTCACAATACCACGGTCTCCGCTTGGTTCGGCAAGCTCCAATGGCTCCGACTGCCTGTCCTGCCCATCCCGGAACATCAGGACGCCTTTGAGACCATCATCCGGCAATTGAACGAAACACCGGGCAAAGCATTCGCCACTTCTCAATTGGACGAGTACCTTGACGGCCTATGTAGAAAGTTGGTGGAGAACCTGAAATGCCAACTCCGAACATTGAACCCGTCGAATGGCGCACTGTCGTTTGAAGAAGTGTGCAAGCGGCTGCTGATGAAGGCGGGATACACAATCGTCGGGCGAAATTGGTATAGCGACGGTGGCGACGTGGACCTTCAATGCGTGCGGAGCCGAATAGATCTCTCTCCCTTTGAAGCCGGTCAGGTGAATCTGTTCGTGCAGGTTAAGAAGTACACGGGAATAACTAACGATCTTGCCGTCAAGCAGGTGGTCAAGATGATGGAGAAGGATCAGACAGCAGACGGATGTGTGATGTCGCTCGGCGACGATTTCACATCGGAAGCCACAAAGCTGGCGGAAGACAACGAGATCCTGCTAATGAACGGCGCTACAATCTGCAAGCTCCTTCTTCGTCTGATGGTTTCAGAGTGAATACAGCCGGGAGATTGCCGGAGTCGTTGGCGGCGAGTCTCCAACGCCCCTCAAAATTACATCCTCTCTCGCCAACTCAGTTACGAACTGCTTAAATGTCAGCATCGTCATCTCCGGTATGGCCATGGCCGTTCCCGTATTCTACAGCGTGGT
>PLRZ01000017.1 GCA_003164075.1 Bryobacterales bacterium
TTTCCGCGCGCTTTCCGGCCGTGAACCGCTGCTGTGGGGCGAAGAGTAAAAAGCCGGGTAGCTGGCGCAGGCCCATCCGCCGTGGAAATCGTCAACCGCGGCTGGTATTTACCGGATGCCCGCACAGCCCTGTGGATTTTTGCCATAAAGCGGGCACAACCTCCCAGCTTATCGTGATAATAAGAGCTTTTTTCTTGTTTTTGTCACATGCCTGTGATAGATTCCAGTAATCGACGTTGCGATATTTGCGCCCCGGGCGTCTTGATGGCGCGCCGGGAGCGTGGATTTGTTTGCTTGGGGTACTCGTGTCTACCGGCCCTGTGCCCTTAAACCTCAACCGGGCCATGTAGCTCCAACACTCCCAGAAACACGGGGGCGAGTCCACCAGGCGCGCTCTTCGCGTTTTGATCGCCGGTTACCCGTATGTCTCGATGACGGCGGCAACCACCGCCGGCTCAGACGGAACGGATACCTGCAAGCAAGGCGACAGTCGCGGCCAGTGCCGCGGGATCCGGATAGCGCGCAAGTCAGTCCTTAATTCAGGCTTTTTCTCTACCAAGGGGTTATACAATATGAATCGGTTAGGTTCCCGGTTTTTCACACGGCCGTGGCTGGCACGGACCGTCCTGTTGATTCCGCTTTTGTGGCTTGCGGCGCCGTCCGCGCACAGCCAGACCATGACTACCGGCGACATCGTCGGCACGGTGACGGACGCCAGCGGGGCGGTCGTGCCCACAGCCAAGGTCACCGCGAAATTTGTCGCCACCAACGAAGCTCACACGGCCAATGCCAATGGAAGCGGCCAATATCGCTTCACGCTGATGCAACCGGGCGAATACCTGGTGACGGGCGAGGCCACGGGCCTGAAATCCAAGACGGAAAGGTTCACCCTCCTGGCGGGCCAGGAGACTTCGATCAACCTCGCCCTCGCCGTGCAAGGCACGCAGGAAGTGATCGAGGTGCAGGCGCAGGCCGACATCCTGCAGACGGAAAACGCCAACCTGGCCTCCGGTTTCAATAGCTCGCAGGTTGCCAATCTGCCGGTCATGGGCGGCGATATCACCACCATGGCTTTCACCGTTCCCGGCGTCCTGGTGCTGCCGGGCGGCGGCTCCGCGGGCAACTTCAACGTAAACGGCATTCCCGGCGCCACCACGCTGTACACACTCAACGGCGCCGACGACATGGACCCGTATCTGAATATCAACAACTCGGGCGCCAGCAACAACACCCTCGGCGCCAATGAAGTCGCCGAAGCTTCCGTGATCCTCAACGCCTACAGCGCCGATTTCGGACGCATGAGCGGCGCGCAGGTCAACTATATCGGGAAGACCGGCGGCAACGCGTTCCACGGCAACCTGTTCCACAACTACAACGACAAGATTTTCAACGCCAACGACTTTTTCAACAACCAGGAGGGCCTGCAGCAACCGCGGTCCGATTCGCATAACTTCGGCGGCTCCCTGGGCGGTCCCATCAAAAAGAACAAGCTGTTCTTCTTCGTCAATTACGAGAGCATGCAGTATGCCCTGCCCGATTCGGGAGTGGTCCACATTCCTTCTCCGCAATTGGAGACTTACACCTTGGCGCACATCCCCGCGGCCTCGGCGCCTCTCTATCAGGATGCGTTCAATCTGTGGAATAACGCTCCCGGCGCCAAGAGCGCCATCCCCACAACCAACGGCAACGGTCCTTTGCAGGACGGCAACGACCACCTGGGCTGCGGCATTTACACCTTCTACAACGCCAACATACAAGCCCCGGGCGGCGGGATCTTCGGCGGCAATAACGTTCCCGGCAACGTGCCTTGCACCTACGCCTTCGCCGAAAACGCCAGCGAGACGAACACCGAGAGCCTGATCACCATCCGCGGCGACTACAACATCACCGACAAGCAGAAAATCAGCGCGCGCTACAACTACGATTGGGGCCTGCAGGCCACCGGCCCGAGCTTTATCAACTCCGCGTACGATGAGCAGAGCAACCAGCCTTCCGATGCGGGCCAGTTGACCTATACATACGCCATTTCGCCTTCCCTGGTCAATAACTTCATCGGCTCCGGCTCCTGGTACACGGCGATTTTCGGTTATCCGAACGAGTCAAAGGCCGTCTCGCTGATGCCGGAAACCTTCAACGTGGAAGACGGCTGCTGCACGGAGATAGGCACGACCGGCAGTTTTCCCCAGGGCCGCAACGTGGGCCAGCTTCAGTTGGTGGATGACCTCACCTGGGTACACGGCAAGCACAGCTTTAAAGGCGGCATCAATTACCGCTTCAATAAGATCACCGATTTCACCAACAACGAAGGCGCTTACAACGGAATTTACAATTTTATCGACTTGACCGATTTTACCACCGGCCAGATCAACGCCACGGGGAAGGGCGATTACTTCCAACAGAGCTTCCCCGATTTATTGCAGGTCCACCTCCGCATGAGCTCGCTGGGCGGGTATGTGCAGGATGAATGGAAGGTGCAGCACAATCTGACCCTGACGCTGGGTTTCCGTATCGAGCACAGCGGCGACCCGGCCTGTCTGGATAACTGCTTCGCCCGCATGAACACGCAGTTCGGCACTACCGGCTATGCGGGCGGCGCCAGCATCCCCTACAACCAGACCATCACAACGGGACTGCACAACCTGTACCAGAGCCTGGAGTCCATCGTTCCCGAGCCGCGCTTCGGTTTCGCGTGGAACCTGGATTCGAAGACCGTGTTTCGTGGCGGCATCGGCTCGTTTGCCAACCTGTTCTCGGGCAGCGTGGCATCGAGCGTGTTCCGCAACGCCCCCAGCGTGTTTACCCCGCAGGTTCATTTCGGGACCGCGGGACTGAACACCGATCCCGCGAGCGCGGCCTATGGGGCGGCAGCGGCCCACACCATCTTCACCTCCGGATTCACGGCGGGAGACAACCTGACCCAAATCCAGGCCGCGTTGAGTCCCATTGCCTTTTCGGCGCCCGGCTACTATTCGCCGCCCAACAACTTCGTGGCGCCCAAGACCACCGAGTGGAGCGCCGAACTGGAGCGCTCGCTGGGCCAGCATGACGTCCTGGCCGTTACCTACACCGGCAATCACGGCTACGATCAGGCGATCTCCAACACGTCGTCGAACTTCTTCCTGCTGCTGACCAACGGCGCCAATAAGTATTACGGCACGAGCTTCGGCGGCTTGCCGACGGCCGCGCCCGATCCCCGGTTCCTGACCGTCACCCAGGTGCTCACCGCGGGTTACTCCAACTACGACGCCATGACGGTACAGATCCGGCACTCCATGAAGTGGGGCTTCCAGGGCCAGATGCAGTGGACGTGGTCGCACGGATTGGGCCTCGCCTCGGTCTACAACCCATACAACCTGAACTACGGTTATGGCAACGAGAGCATCGACGTGCGTCATGCCATCTCCGGCGACCTCGTCTGGACCGAGCCGCACAAGTTCTCGAACGGTATCGTCAATACGGTGCTGGGCGGCTGGAACTTCGGCACGAAAGTCTATGTCTATACCGGACGGCCCTTCGCGTCGTCCGACAGCAAGATCTCGGCGCAGATCAACTCCGGAGGCGGAACCAGCCAGACATTCCTGGCCACCGTCGTCGACCCCAACATCAAACCGGTCTGCACCGCCGTCCACGGCACCAGCGACACGCCGTGCTTCACCACCAGCCAGTTCGAGACCTACAATACGACCTCAGGCGTGGCGACGCCGGTGCAGATGGATTTCGGCGAAACCGGGCCGGGCGTTTTCCGCGGCCCCGGCTACTTCGATGTCGATACCAACCTCACCAAGAAGTTCTTCATCAAGGAAAAGGCCGCATTTGAAATCGGAGGCCAGTTCTTCAACGTCTTGAACCATCCGAACTTCTCCAACCCGACCGCTTCCATCACATCGGGTTCGCTCGGCACCACGTCGGGCGATGTCGCCCCACCCACCAGCCCCTACGGCTCGGGTCAGGGCGCCATCGTCACCGGACGAGTGATCGTGGTAACCGCAAGGTTCAGCTTCTAACCAAACCACCGTGGGGCAGGTTCGCGCCTGCCCCACAATTCTTTCCTCTTCCCCCTTCGCACCACCTAATGGAAAGCCAGACCCTTGGTTTGCGTCCCGCTCCGCCCCGAAATTGCCCCAATCGATCCAACATCTTGACCCGTTTTCGGCTATTCAGACACAAAAACCTGTAGATTTTTACGACATAAAGGTCTTATAATGAGTTTTAAGAACGTGAATCCCATACTGGTAAGGAGGGGAGAGTTGACAAGCTCATCCGCCATTCGTCCCAAGGTCCTCATCGACGGCAACGAAGCAGCCGCCTATGTGGCTCATCAGATTAACGAAGTCATCGCCATTTATCCCATTACGCCATCCTCCAACATGGGGGAGTGGGCGGACCAATGGTCCGCCGAACAGAAAACCAATATCTGGGGCACCGTGCCGACGGTGATCGAGATGCAAAGCGAGGGCGGCGCGGCCGGCGCGCTCCACGGAGCCTTGCAGAGCGGGTCTCTGGGCACCACCTTCACCGCCTCCCAGGGCCTGCTGTTGATGATCCCCAACATGT
>PLRZ01000313.1:0-1322 GCA_003164075.1 Bryobacterales bacterium
GAGCCTTCGGAACTGGTGAAGTTCGGCAGCACCGAAGGGCCGAAGGACGCCGGGTTGGAAGTCGTGCAAGTGAAAGAAGAGCGCGTGGACGGCTGGTTCAAGGACGCCGGCAAGAGCCTGGACAAGCTGGAAGCGCAGATCGACAAGGACCTGAAGCCGCAGTCCTTCGCCTTCCCGGACGCCATCCGCGTGGACGGGCAGGTGGATATCCAGCACGTGGTGAAGACGGTCCACAACGTATTGGCATATCAGCCCGGCACGACGGACGAATACGTGATCCTGGGCGCGCACTACGACCATCTGGGCATGGGCGGGCAGTATTCGCTGGCGCCATCGGTGACGGCCATCCATCCGGGAGCGGACGATAACGCCTCCGGCACGGCGGGCGTGATCGAACTGGCGCGGTGGTATTCCAAACAGCCGAAGCAGAAGCGCGGCATTTTGTTTTTGAACTTCTCGGGCGAGGAAATGGGACTGCTGGGTTCGGCCTGGTACGTGGCCCACCCGGAGCTGCCGCTGGATAAGGCGGTCGCCATGATCAATATGGATATGATCGGCCGCATCCGCGATGGCAAGGTCTACATCGGCGGGGCGGCGACGGGCAGCGGTCTGCGTGCGCTGCTGGAAAAAGTGGCGCCCAAGTATCCGCTGAAGATCGATTTTTCGGAAGGGCCGGAATCGGCATCGAGCGACCATACCTCGTTCATCACGGGGCAAGTGCCATCGCTATTTTTCTTTTCGGGATTGCACACCGACTACCACAAGCCGACCGATACCTGGGACAAGATCGACGCGCCGGACGCCGCGCAGTTGCTGGCGATGGTGGCGGAAGTGGCCGACGATTTGCGCGACGAGGCGGGCCGGCCGCAGTACGTGAAGGCCGCGCCGGCGGCGCACGGCGAAGGCGCGGTGGGGCCGGTGACCGGGTCGGCGGGCGGTGGATACGGGCCGTGGTTCGGCTCCATCCCGGATTTCGGCGAAGGCACGAAAGGCGTCAAGTTTGCCGACATCAGCGCGGGATCACCGGCGGCGAAGGCGGGGTTCAAAGCGGGCGATGTGATGGTGGAATTCGACGGCAAGAAGATCGACAATCTGTACGATTTCACGTATGCATTGCGGGCCAAGCAGCCCGGCGATAAGGTGCTGGTGAAAGTGATCCGCGACGGGAAGACGATCGAGGAAACGGTGCTGCTGGCGAGGCGGCCGTGAAGATTTATTAGCCGCCGATGAACGCAGATGAAAGCCGATTAAGCACGGTCTTTCAGAACTGCTGATGTCGCCCCGCAATTTCAGCCCGGCGGGGAAAATGGGCTGAGCCATTC
>PLRZ01000313.1:1376-4680 GCA_003164075.1 Bryobacterales bacterium
TTTCCCCAACTATCCGAAATCCCCGACCGACATCAGGAGTTCTGACGGTCTTTCCTCGCCGCGTTTCTTTTCAGGTTTGCTCCAGCAACTCGCGCACATTCTCCAAAAGCACCGATGGGAAGAACGGCTTCCGCAGGAAACGCACGTTCGGAAGCTTCGTCACGGCGGGCTCCCTGGCTTGTCCGGAGATCAACAGGACACGCGCCTCGGGCTGCAGTTTCAGCAGGCGCTCCGCCAACTTGCCCCCGTCCATTTCAGGCATCATGACGTCGGAGATCATTACCTGGATCGCTTGCCCCTCGAAAATGCGCAGGGCTTCGGACGGCCGGTTGGCCGCAAGCACGGTGACTCCCTGGGGCCGGAGCATTTTTTCCAGCAGGCCGAGGATCTGGCGGTCGTCATCCACGATGAGGACGGTTCGTTGCGGCGAGTCCATGCGAAGACTTGATTCTACGAGTGCGGATGAGCACCGCGCAAGGGCGGCGATTCTGCGACAATGCTGTCAAGATGCCTTGCCTTCTGCTATTTCTCGTTCTGGCTTTCCCGCGCATACTCCTGGCGTGGCTGTTCTTCACTTCGAACTACCTGCAGCACGCCTACCATAGTCTGCTGCTGCCCCTGTTGGGATTCTTCTTCTTGCCCCTCACCACCCTCACCTATGCCTGGATGATGAACTCGCATCGTCCGCTGGAGGGAACCAACCTGCTGATCCTGGTGATTGCCGCGGTTATTGACGTGAGCGGTCTGGGCGGCGGGGAGTGGCATCGCCGGAGCCGCTACTAGTTCCGGGCAGCCGGTCCACGTGGCGCAGGGCGGGGAAGAGCCACGTCCACGCGAGCACTACCAGAAGTGTGCCCACGCCGCCTAGAACTACCGCCGGCACCGTGCCGAACCATTCCGCGGTGATGCCCGATTCGAACTGGCCCACCTCATTGGATGCCCCGATGAAGACCATGTTCACGGAACTCACGCGGCCGCGCATGGCGTCCGGAGTGCCGAGCTGAATCACCGTGTGGCGGATGATGACGCTCACCATGTCGCAGGCGCCCAGCACCATCAGCGCCGCGAGCGACAACGCCAGATTGCGCGAGAGCCCGAACACAATGGTGCAGAGACCGAAGCCGAAGACGCACGCCAGCATGGTGGCGCCGGCCCGCCGGGTGAGCGGCCGGTAGGCCACCAGCACCGCCATGGCGATGGCGCCCGCTCCCGGCGCGGCGCGCAGAATTCCCAGCCCGGTGGCGCCGGCGTGGAGGATGTCCCTGGCATAGATGGGCAGCAGCGCCACGGCGCCGCCCAGGAGCACCGCGAACAGATCGAGCGAGATCGCGCCCAGGATCAGCTTCTCGCGCCAGATGAAGCGCAGCCCTTCCAGAATTACGCCGGGCGTCGCCGCGCCGCGCGGCCGCTGCGGCGCCTGCACGCGAATTCGCGAGATGAGCCACAAGCCGATGAGGTACGCAACCGCCGCGCTTCCGTACACCGGCAAGGGAGTTCCACTCAGGCCGTAGAGCAGACCGCCGGCCATGGGGCCCGTGATCAGCGCCGCCTGTAAGATGGACGACGACCAGGCCACCGCGTTGGGGAAATCGCCGGCCTTTACCAGTTGCGGCATAAAGGCTTGCCCGGTGGGCATATTGAACGCGCGGACGACGCCGTTCAGCAGCAGCACCCCATAGACGGACCATACGGAATGGAGACCGTGGACGGTGAGCGCCAGCAGCAACAGCGAGATCAGCGAAAAGGACGCGCAGCAGGTTTGCAGAATGCGCTGCCGTGGCAGGCGGTCGGCGACGTGGCCCGCTACCAGGAAGAGCAGGATTCCGGGCAGGAATTGCGACAGCCCCACCAGCCCCAGGTCGCGCGGGCGGTGGGTGAGGTTGTAGACCTGCCATCCAATGGCCACCGACTGCATTTCCGACGAGGCGGTAATGAGGAACCGCGCCATGGTGTAGTAGCGGAAACCGGGATATTGGAAGGCGGCTCTGGCCTGCGGCATGAGCGGCTAGACTTGGAACTGCGCGGCG
The DNA here is from genome assembly GCA_003164075.1 of Bryobacterales bacterium. The sequence goes on from PLRZ01000313.1 coordinate 3,404, forward strand.
TGGCCGGTGACCGTTTCATAGACCACGAAAGTGGACGGCACATCGGTGCGGGAGCCATCGGGAGCGAAGGTGGCGCCCATGATCGCGCCGGGATTGATGGCCAGAGTGGCGCCGATGCGCGCGATATCGAAGACCTGGTTGTGGCCGTAGCAGACCACGTCGAATTCGCCGGAGGCGGCGAGCGCGCGGGCGATGCCGTCGTAGTGATTCATGGCGAAGCGATGGCCGTCGAACTCGCCGCGAAAGAGCTCGCCGTGGAGGCGGATGTTTTCGTAATGGCGCGCGTTGGCGGCGATGCGGTAGAGGTCGCCATCGTTGTTGCCGAATACGATGTGGATGGGCCGGGCAAATCCGCGGCCCAATTGGTGGACCACGAAGGGCGAGCAGAGATCGCCGCAGCACAGCAGTACATCGGCATCGCGCACCGCGGCCAGCGCGGCGTCGAGTTTCCAGACGTTATCGTGGATGTCGGAGAGGATGGCGATTCTCATGAGTGGCGCAGTGTACCCTTAATGATAATCTTACTGCCCATGACTGCCTCGATTCAGCTAGCATCAAGAAAGTTGTAGTATTGTGTTATGGCCCAGTCTCACCGGGAAGCGTCGCGGCGGCTCTTTGAGATCGCCGAGCAGCAGCAGGGCTTCTTCACCGCGAAGCAGGCCAAGGCGGCCGGATTCGCCGAAAACACTCATCCGTACCACGTCAAGGCCGGGAACTGGATCCGGGAACTCCGTGGCATCTACCGGCTCGCTCTGTTTCCGTGGACGGATCGGCCCGAACTCGTACTTTGGGCACTCTGGTCCCGGAACCGGAACGAGGAAATCGAAGGGGTCTACAGCCACCATACGGTGCTCAGCTTTTACGACCTGTCGGATCTGAATCCAGCGAAACTGCACATGACGGTTCCGACGAGTTTCCGGCGGAACAGCGAGATTCCGGGCGTCCTCGTGCTTCATTACGCCGATCTGCCTGAGAGCGACGTGAAGACCGTGCAGGGCTTCAAGCTCACGCGACCTCTGCGGGCGATTCTCGATCTGATCGAGGCCGGCACCGTCGAGCGAAACTTCATCCGTCAGGCGGTCGCTCAAGCTGTCGGCAGAGGTCTGATTACGCGCCAACAAATTCGGGACAGGCCGATGAGCGAACTTGCGCGCAAGATCGTTGAGGAAGCGTTGCGGCGGGCAGCTTAATGCCGCCAAGGACGTACGCGACGGCGGAGGCATTCCGACGAGCTCTGGAAGAGCGCCTGAAGCGGGCGGCTCTGACCAATCGGGTCG
>PLRZ01000094.1:0-10685 GCA_003164075.1 Bryobacterales bacterium
CGCTTCCTTGCGGTCGCGGCTCAGCGGGCCTCTGGCGGGGCCAGATTTAACGAAAATAGACCGCGTTGCAGAACATCCGTAAGTTATTGAAAAATCATGCGGTCTCAGAGTAGTAACAAGTCCCGTGGAATCAGGCGCGACTGTTACCGAGCCGCGACCGCAAAGGAGCGGTTTCTTGAGTTTCGCGACAGAAACGAGCCATTGGCTATTAGCTTTCAGCGTCCCTATCGCGTCGTCGGCGGGTGTTGAAAACAACGCTCCGGAAGCGCCGCAGGCGCGTCAAAAGGAGCCAAAAGCCAATAGCCAACGGCTCTTGCCGCGCCACCCGCGCTTCTACTTGGCATCCGCATTCCGTTTGAGAGTCAAAGGAAGCGACGCACCACCTTGTGTGAAAGCACCATCGATCGCCGAAAGATCCTTGGCAATAGTGCCCTGGAATTTCGCCCCGAGGTCGGGCAACTGCAGCACCAGCGTATCGCCATCCCGCCGGGCGCTGGTCACCGGCAGACCGGAGGCGCTCTGGTCCGGACTGTCCACGGTGGCCGCCAGCCCATCCGCGGCAGTTGTAATATGAAACACCAGGCGCAATTGCCGGCCGCCCACCTGGAGAGTGCCCTGCCAGATGCCTTCGAGTTCGGACAGTTTCGTGGAGCCGGTAGACTTTGGCGGGCGGGTAAAAGTCAACGGCATCGGCTGGCCCTGGCTCCAGGTGCCGGCGATTGCGCCCCTGGCGGAATTCACGGTGCCGTCGTAAGTGCCGTGAATGGAGTCCATCGTCAACGTCAGTTTCCGGTCCTTCAGTACGATGGTGGTCACCGGCACGCCCTTGGCACCCTGTTCGGCGCTGTCCATGGTGGCCTTCAATGTACCGTTGTCGCCCGCGGAGATGTGCAGCGTCAGGTGAATCTGGTCCGGGCCGACGGTCAGCGTGCCCTGCCAGTCTCCGGTGACATCCGGCTCCTGCGCTGCCAGAGTGGCCGCCGCCGCGAGCAGAATAAAAAGAAATGCGCGTTTCATATTAGTAAACAATGGAGGCAGCAACTATAGTACCAAAGACCTCTCGCGCGCAATTTCTGCTACCTTCAACGATGATGTAGACTGAGCCGAATCACTCCGATGGAGCTCTCTGTGGGCGGCCGCGCCAGGTCCTGCGAATCGCTGAGAATCTGCGTAATCCTGGGATTGCTCGCCGGATTCGCGCTGTCGCCGAAGCTCTGGTTGAGTTCGCGCCTCTACCCGCTAACCCCCGTCTGGCCGTTCCTCATGCCCCTTGGCTTCCCGGGCGACTACATTGTCTTTGGCGCGAGCCCCGCCGGACCGTAACTGTATTATGCGAGGCTCTATCGTCCGCGCAATCGGCGCGGGGCGGCTATGGAAAACAGGGAGACCCGTATCGAGGAATTCTGTTGTCCGGACTGGTGGCCCTTTTGGTGAACCTCTGCGATTGCTCTTCCTTTTTGCTCGAATCGGCATTACAATTCGCTTATGAAGATTTTAAGGCCTCTTTTACCCTTTTTGTCCACGTTTGCGTGTTTCGCCGTCTGCGCGGCAGCCCAAAACACCAAACAGGTCAAAGAGGTGCCGGTCCATCCAACTACTGCCATCAGTGGAAAAGTGCTCTATGGCCAGTACTGCGCCGTGTGTCACGGCGTAGATGGAAAAGGCGCCGGTCCGGCGGCGGACGCTCTCAAGCAACATCCCACCGATCTGACTCAGATCGGCCGGCAAAATCATGGCACATTTCCGGAAGATCGCTTTCTCAAGATCCTGAACGGAGAGGTGACCACTCCGGCCCACGGCTCCAAAGACATGCCGATCTGGGGCAGCGAACTCCGCAACATGAGTAGCAACTTGAATAGTGCCCAGGACCGCATTCACGCATTGATGAATTACATCGAGGGGATGCAGGCGAAGTAACCACTGCCGGATTGCGCGCACGCCCCTCCGGCCAGCCAGCCACGGTAGTGTATTTCCTGGCGCGCTACCTTGGGTACGACGCCCGTCTGTACGGCAGCTCCTGGGAAGACTGGAGCGCCCACACCGGGCTGCCCGTTTCAGTGAAGTGGAGGCTAATTCCGGGGGCGTGCCGCTCAACAAATTTTCTGTGGCCCCCTGTAGTTAAAGTCAATCTGTAATGGTCTTTGGTAATGAGCGGTGTTGAATAGCATCGCATAGAGCCGATCCCTTCCCGTCCAATCCGCTCGCTCCCCAATAACGAAAGGCCTCTTCCTATGAACCACAGCAAGACAATACTCCCATCGCTGCTTTTCCTGGCATTGCCGCACGCCTTTGGGCAAGGCGGCCCGACGCTGGTTGGAGCCGGCAACGGACTGTCCCCCGGCATCGCAATTGCACCGGGGCAGGTGACTACGTTCTGGCTTGCGGGGATGAGCGTAATCGCCTCGGTACCCGTTCATGCCGCGCTACCCTTACCAACAACGCTGGCGAACGTCTCCGTCACCATCAAGCAGGTCTTAAGGGCCTATTCGGCCACGTTTGCGGTTCCTATTCTTTCCATTGACCAAACCAACGGCTGCGATGAAAACTACCCGGGTACCGGGCCGGATTGCCTGATCACCGGTATCACCGTTGTAATCCCCGCGGACCTGGGTACAGATCCTTACTACTTCCAAATGGACACGGTGGTAGTGGTGTCGCAATCGGGCGTGGACAGCAAGAGTTTCGGGGTGAATGCGGTTCCCGATATGATCCACGTTCTGACGAATTGCGGAGCGGGCTTCAGCGTCTGCGTAACGCACGCGGACGGCACCTTGCTCGCGGACGGTCCCCCGGCGACGGCGGGCGAGGTTGTGGTCATCTATGCTACCGGGCTGGGCGCGATGAACGGGATTTTCGCGAATTTTGATTTTCACCCGAACGCCGGCCCATCGCGTCCGGTCGACGCCAAGCCGGTCTCACTGGGCGGCAGCGCGGTACAGCCGCTATATGTCGGGCAGACGTTCGGTCAAATCGGACTTTACCAGATCAATCTTAAGCTGCCGGACAGTTTTCCATCGGCGCCGGCCTGTGGGGGCACCGTGTTTAACCCGTTACTCTCGAATCTGACCATTACCATCGCCAGTTCGCCCGTCGGTCTCTCCAGTGGCTCCTTCGATGGCGCACCGATCTGCATTCAGCCACCGCAGTAGCCGCAAGCTACCGTACCGTAAGACTCCGAAATACCCCTCCGCAGCCTTACGGTAGAGTTCGTCCTGGCTTTCGATTCGTTCCACCGAGGGTTCCACTTTGCTCCACATATAAGATAGTCGGCGCGGAGCGGAACTCCTGACAGATTTCCTGGTGATTTCGAGTCACAACTGTTTTCCGCCTCGAGGGGTTCCCGAAAACGTGCAGGCACCCGGGGGGGTTGGGCGTATGCCGGACCGCACACCGCCGGCTAAAGGGTNNACGCCGGCATTGTTGAATGCGAACTTCATGGCAGCCTGCCGGTCTTCGCGGGTTGTGAAGGCGCCTTCTCCCACCAGTTTCATGCTGATCACACCCATGCCTTGCCGATGGACTTCCTTCACATGCGCCACTACTTCGGTCACGTTTCCCGGCCCGGTGGTGTTGTAATCTTCCGCGTCCATCGCGGCGCCCTTGTGGTTCATGCGGATCATGGCGATGTCGACCCACTGGTTTCCCGGAAAACGGCGCAGCGCCGGCAGCCCGTGTACCGACGCGCCATGCCCAATGATGGCCTTCTTTGCCGTGGCTTCCAGAATCCCGTCCTGCCAGCGTGCCGTGTCGGCCGGCCAGGTGTCCGTATGCTGGTAGTGCATCAGCATGATATCGAAATAGTCCGTGTTGGCCAGCTTACGCAGCTCGTCGATCTTTACCTGCGGGTCCACGCTCGCGCGGGTCGTCACCTTGGACATCAGCCGGTAGCTGTCGCGCGGCAGGCCCTTCAACGCCACGCCCAGCATCTGGTGCATCCCGCCGTAGGTTTCGGAGGTCTCGAAGAAGCGGACGCCCTGGTCATAGGCGTGGCGGACCAGCCGCGTGAAGCCTTCCTGCCCCAAGTCGCGCTGTACCTGCCCGCTCTTTGTGCCCGTGCCCAGGGCAAGACGTGTTACTTTCACGCCGGATTTCCCCAGCGTCACCCAGTCGGTTGCGGTTCCGCGCGCCGCCCGAAGGCGCAGTCCTCCGCTTCCCGCGAGTACCCCCGCGGCAAGCCCGGTTTTCAAGAAGTTGCGTCGCGAACAGAGAGCCATTGTCCACCTCCAATCACGCCAATCCTATCACGACTGACGGCCTCTCGGGGGCGCCCCTGGCGGAAGCCGTTCGGCTAATTCGGGGGGAACCAACGACGGCCAACCCGGAGCCGGGGAACATTTCTCCGGATGCCGGCCGTAACCTTCCATACATTCGAGACGCCGAGTTCAATATGCGGTTATCCGAAACACTCGTGGCGAAAACGTGTCTGTCTGTCTTGGCTATCCTGGCCCTTCCCGTGGCCGCCCGGCCGCAAAGCGCTCCCCGCAGCCAGGTGGTTGGCGCGGTGACCTCCGTCGCCGCTCAAACCAGGCAGGTGTCCTTGAAAACCGACAAGGGCGAAACCATTACCGTTACCACAGGCGATACCACCCTGATCCTGCATATGTCCCCCGACGTAACCGACCCGGCCAAGGCTCCCAGGTTGACGCTTACGGATATCAATGAGGGTGACCGGGTAGTGGCTTATTACCGTGGAGCCGCCGGCGAGAAGAGCATCCAGGCGACCAGCCTGGTGGTCCGCACCAAGGCGGATCTCGCCGAAATCGCCAAACGGGAACTGGACGACTGGCGCAAACGGGGAACCGTCGGCACGGTGACCGCGGTGGATGCCGCGGCCAAAACCATCACCTTGAAAGTCGGCTCGCGGACAGTTACGGTAACGCCCTCGGACAAGACCGAGTACCATCGGTATTCGCTCGATTCCGCCAAGCCGGCCGACGCCAAACCGAGTGCCTTCGCCGAAATCAAAGTGGGCGATCAGGTCCACGCCTTAGGCAACCGCAGCGCGGACGGCGCGGCCACCACCGCCGAAATCGTCTATGCCGGTACGTTTCGCCAACTGGCCGCTACCATCGTTTCCATAAACGCCGCGGCCGGCGAGATGCAGGTGAAGGACTTGGCCACTAAGAAGCCCCTCACCATTCGCGTGGATTCCGATTCCACCATGAAGAAGCTGGATCAGCAAACGTCCATGCAGTTGGCGCGCCGCTACGGGCCGGGCCGTGGCCAGGGCGCTGCGCAAGGGGCCTCGCCGGAAGGCCGCGGCGGCGGGGGAATGCGCGGCGGCGGTGGCGGCGGTGGCCGCGCCGGCGTCGGGGACCTTTCGCAACTGTTGGAACGCCTTCCGTCTATTCCGTTGGCCGATCTCAAAGCTGGCGATGCCGTCATGGTTTCCACCACCATGGGCAGCGACCCGTCCCATGTAACTGCAGTCATGTTGTTGGCGGGCGTAGAACCGCTCCTCACCGCGGCGCCCAACTCCGCTCGCGACATTATGAGTGGGTGGAACCTGGGCGGTGGCGGCGGCGGCGAAGGAAATTAGTCTGTCTGAAATGTTGTTCAAGGGAGAATCATGAGGAACTTGCACAGGATTATTTTGGTACTCTTAGCCGTCGCGCTAACAGTTTACCCGGCGTCCGCCCAGCAGAGGACGGGGATTATCAAAGGCACTCTCACTGACGATTCGGGCGCGGTCATCCCGGCCGCGGTGGTGACCTTGACCGCCGGCGCCACACGGAAAACCGTGCAGGCTCAGGTGGACGGAGTCTACACCTTTATTGGATTGGCGCCCGGAGATTACACCGTGAGCGTGACCTTCCCCGGTTTTTCGCCGTTCAGTAAACTGGTAACGGTCAGCGCCGGCGGTACCGTGCAGCTTCCCATCCAACTCTCCATCCGCAGCGAGAAAGAGGAGATCACGGTGAAAGGCGAGCCGGGCGCCAGCGTGAGCGTGGAGCCCGACAATAACGCCACCGCACTGGTGATCAAAGGGGACGATCTGATGGCGCTGCCCGACGATCCCGACGATCTTGCCGATGCCNNGAATCCATCCGCGAGATCCGCATCAATCAGAATCCGTTCTCGGCGGAGTTCGACCGGCTGGGCTTCGGCCGTATCGAAATCCTCACCAGGCCGGGCACCGACAAGTTCCGGGGGACGGCATTCTTTAACGACACCGACTCCATCTGGGATTCGCGGAATCCCTTCGCCTCCAACAAACCGCCGTACTCGGTCCGCAACTTCGGCGGCAATGTGAGCGGACCCATCAACCACAAGACTTCCTTCAATTTCGATGTGCAGCGACGCAATATCCAGAACAACCTCATCACCAACGCGTTCTACGTCGATCCCACGACGTACGGCGTAACCCATCTGGCCACCTCCCTGGTGGCGCCGACTCACAACACCACCCTCACGCCGCGCCTGGATTATGCCATCACCGATAAGCATACTCTTACGGTGCGCTTCGAGGAACGTTTCAATTCCGCCGACAACCAGGGCTACGGGGGCAACGTGCTTCCGCCGGGTTACTCCGTGGCCAGCTTCCCCAACGACAGGTCTTACGATTCCAGCGGCAACGCCCAGAATCTGATGGTCACCGAAACCTCCATCCTCACCTCTCATCTGGTGAACGAGACGCGATTCCAGTTCACGCGAACCGTGAGCCAAACGCCGGGCAACCTGGTTCCCAGCATCAGTGTCTCGGGCGAATTCTCCACCGGCGGCAACGGAATCGGGAACAAGTACGATACCGGTAAGCACTTCGAGCTCACCAATACCAGCACCTACGTGCATGCCACCCACACCATCCACGCCGGAGTGCGCGCCCGGCGGGAGAGCGACCAGGACAACAACCCGCAGGGCTTCAACGGCACGTTCACATTCGGCGGCTGCGAGGCCGGTCCAACGCAAGCATGCACTGGCGGCGTGACGTCGCTCGAACAGTACATTCTCTTCCTGCAATTGCAGCAGCAGGGGCTCACCGGAGCGCAGATTCAGGCGCTGGGCGGCGGTCCCACCAAGTTCAGTATCCAGTCCGGTATCTCGTATATCAGCATGGACCGCTGGGACGCCAGCCCGTTTGTGCAGGACGACTGGCGCGTCCGTCCGAACTTCACTTTGAGCCTGGGACTGCGCTATGAAGTGCAGAGCCTGATTAGCGACCATCGCGATTGGGCTCCCCGCGTCGGGTTTGCCTTCGCTCCCGGCTCGGCCAAGAACGGTCCGCAGAAGACCGTGATCCGCGGTGGATACGGAATCTTCTACGATCGCATCGGCTTCGGCTCATTTGAGAACGCCGCCCTGAATAATGGCATCAACCAGCTCGAGTACACGGTCTATAACCCTACATTTTTCCCTATTATTCCCAATCCCTCCACGCTCACCCCGGGTCAAAACACTATTAACATCGTCGACCCGAAGCTGAGGGCCGATTACAGCCTGCAAAGCGCCATCGGAGTGGAGCGCCAGTTGCCCCATAACACCACCGTGGCGGTAACTTATACCAACAACCGCGCCAACCACATGGGGCAAACCGTGCCGATCAACGCTCCACTCCCCGGCACCTATAACGTGCAGGCTGCGCCTGGTCCTACCAATGGCATTTTTCCTTACGGGTATAGCGCCGGCGATATTTACGAATATGAATCCGGCGGCCTGCTCAAACAGAACATCGTGATGGTCAACTTCAACACCCGCTTCAACCGGCGCGTTTCCCTGCAGGGCAACTATCAGTACACCCATGCCAACGATCTGCCGGGCACACCCACCAATCCCTACAACTTCATGGAGGATTGGGGCACCTCCAACCTCAACCGGCGCTCCAATCTCACGGTCATCGGCACCCTGCAGGGCCCGTATAAGATCACGGTCGCGCCAACTATTACGGCGCACTCGGGCGCTCCCTACGACGTGGTTACAGGGCAGGACATCTACGGCGATCAAGGGGACGCGCGGGCCTTGTTTGCGGCCTCCGGGGCGGCCTGCGGCGTGAGCGGTGTAGTCTGCACGCCGCTCGGAAACTTCAGCACAAACTACAGCGGCGTTCTGGACCCCAGTAACCCGGGCAAGATTCCTTCCAACCTGGTGCCGCGGAACTACCTCACTATGCCCGATGTCATTTCGATCAATATGCGCATTTACCGTGTGTTTGGCTTCGGTGCGAGGCGCACCCCGGATGCGGCTACGGCCGCCGCAGCCGCCGCTGGCGCCGGTGGTCCCGGCGGCCCCGGCGGCTTCGGTGGCGGCGGACGCGGCGGATTCGGCGGAGGTCCTGGTGGCGGCGGCGGACGCGGCGGTGGCGGCGGTATGCGCATGGGTGGCGGCGGCGGACGTGGCGGTGGTGGCGGCGCAAGCTCCGACCGGCGCTACAGCGTCCAGGTGGGCGCGACCATCAGTAACGCACTGAACCACCTCAATCCGGGTGGCTACCAGGGCGTGCTTACCTCGAACCAGTTCGGCCAGGCAACCAGTGTCAACACCAACTTTGGTGGTGGCGGTCCTGGAGGTGGCGCCGGCTCAACCGCCAACAACCGCCGCATCGATCTGTCGGTGCGGCTTAGCTTCTAAACGTAAGGGCAAGACCGCTCCCTCCGGCCGCTTCTGACCGTAGGGAGCGGTTTCTTTTTTGTCGCACCGCCGGCAGGGCGTTCGAGCGTTTCATCTTCCCAATCTCAGGCCTCCTGATCTCGCCCCGCATTTTCTGCCTGGCGGGGAAAAATGGGCTGAACCATTCCTTTCGATGGCGAGAGCTTCGCACTGCAAATTCCACGACATCAGGAGTTCTGAATATGTTGGCATTTCCGACAGCCTTGTCGGAATCAACGACAGCGAGTGTATCTCACTCATTCTATGACCCACCCATGCGAAACTCGACAGCCAGCCGTTGGATTTTTCCACACGCCCTGATCGTTGAATAAAACCACAGCCCGTAATGACTAGAAAACACGATAGATACAACCGCCAAAAACCTTGAAGTTTGGCATGCCCCGTGCCCTTACGAGAGACAGAAAGGTTGGACGAATATGACAGTCATTCTGGTTCTTGTAACTTTCCTGGGTTTCATCGTAGTGGATTACATGTTGAATCGCCGCAAAGCGATCGACACGGTTCCGGCCGAAGCCCTGCGGCTCTCCCAAACTCAGACCAGGCCCGACTATGTCGACGGATTTCTGGTTCCCGAGAAACTCTCCTACCACCCCGGTCATGCCTGGTTGATGCAGGAGCGCAAGAATGTAGTCCGTGTGGGCGCCGATGAATTTGCCGCGGCGCTCTTGGGCAGGCTGGAGAAAATCGAACTGCCCAAGCCCGGCCAGTGGATTCGCCAAGGCCAAAAAGTTCTCTCGTTCTACCGCGACGGCCGCAAGACCGAGATGGTCTCGCCCACCGAAGGCGAAGTGATGGAAATCAACACGGAGGCGCTTAAGAATCCCACAATCGTCCGGCAAGACCCGTACGGCAAAGGGTGGCTGGTGGCCGTGCATGTGCCCGATGAAGAGAATACCGGCCGCAACCTGGTCCCCAAAACCTTAGTCAGAGAGTGGATGCGCGAATCCGTGGAGCGCCTGTACGCCAAGCAACCCGCGCTGGCCGGCGCCGTGGCGGCGGATGGCGGCCGGCCGGCCGAAGATCTGCTGTCAGCCATTCCCGAGGCGAACTGGACCGAAGTTACGGGCGAGTTTTTCCTCACAGTCTAAGAACTAACCGATTCGTTCAGCGCGAGAACCGGGACCGGAGGCACGCTCCTCTGGCCCCGGTTTTTTGTGCGCAGCCGAACATCAGAACTCCTGATGTCGCCACGCAATTTCTGCCTGGCGGGGAAAATAGGCTGAGCCCTTGCTTTCGATGGCGAGAGCTTCGCAGGTGGGGCAGGCGGTGCCGCCTGCCCGCCCGCGGGCTTACCGCAAATTCCACGACATCAGGAGTTCTGAAACACAGCTTGTCGAACTTATCCACAATTCTGGGCTATACTTGCGTCATATATTCACGGAGGTGCAACGTGACTGGCATACGTCCGGTGCTTACTGTGGCGGCGGCGATCCTGCTGGCGGCCGGCTTTTCCCATGATGGCGGAGCGAATAGCCGCTTCGACAGGAAGCTCACCCAGGATCGACAGATCCTGCACGCACTCAATCGGCTGACGTTCGGTCCGCGGCCGGGCGATGTCGACGAGGTCCGGCGCGTCGGAGTCGACAAATGAATCGAGATCCAACTGCATCCCGAACGGATTCCCGCCAATCCGGTGCTGGAAGCGAAACTCAAGCCCCGCGACAGCCTGACCAACGACCGACGGCGCAAAGTGATGAATGGCACGGCGGAGGAACGCACCGCGGCGATTCTGGCGCTGGACCCGGACAAACGCTGGCAGGTGCTGGCCAGGGTTCAGCCCAACGTTCTGGAGGGATTGCCCCATTCGCGGAAATCGGCGGGTGGGGTCATCATCAGAATGAGCAGCAGCAGTTGCCGCAATTGCTGCGTCAGTTCAGCTCCGCTCTGGCGGCCTTTTGCCAGGATATGGGCGACCGCATGGAAGACATCGTTCTGGTGACGATGTCGGAATTCGGACGCATCGCGCAGGAGAACGGCGATAACGGCACGGACCATGGGCACGGCAGCCTGATGATGGTGCCGGGCGGTCCGGTCGCCGGAGGCAAAGTTTACGGACGGTGGCCCGGTCTCGCAAAGGAGCA
>PLRZ01000094.1:10728-11610 GCA_003164075.1 Bryobacterales bacterium
ATCCGCGCGCCACGGTGTCCACCGCGGTGGTGCGGATAGAGGCAGCGTCCGTCAATCCGAGCGATGTGAAGAATGTCGCGGGCCGAATGTCGCAGACCACGTTGCCGCGCATTCCGGGCCGCGATTACTCCGGAGTGGTAGTGGAAGGGCCGGCCGAATGGATCGGCGCATGGGTCTGGGGAACCGGCGGCGACGTGGGCTTCACGCGCGACGGCACCCACGCGGAGTATATCGAGGTGCCCCGCGCGAGCCTGGTCCGCAGGCCCGATCACTTGTCGCACGAGGCGGCGGCCTGTCTGGGCGTGATTTTCCTGACGGCGTGGTGCGGTGTGGTGGACTACGCGCGGCTCTCGAAGGGCGAAACGCTGGCGGTGATCGGGGCCGGCGGCGGCGTGGGCGGCGCGGCGATTCAGTTGGCGAAATACCTGGGGGCGCGCGTGGTCGCCATCAGCCGGGGACCGCTCCCGGAGGAGTCGCCGGCAGCGAAGTTGGCCGACGTCCGCATCGCGACGGCAAGTCAAGGGCTCGACGGCATTCGCGCCGATGTGGTGCTGGATACGGTTGGCGGCGCGATGTTTGAGACTGCCGTGAAGCTGCTGGCGCATCGCGGACGGTTAGTGGAGATCAGCGGCGGGTCGGAGCGGCGCGTCGGCTTTGACCTCATCGATTTCTACCGCAACGAATCGCAGCTCTTCGGAGTGGATTCGCTGAAGCGCGGTCTGACGGCCGCGGCGGAGATCCTGCGGTTGTTGACGCCGGGTTTTGAGGCTGGCGCGTATGTGGCGCCGCCGATTAGTAAAGTGCTGCCGCTCGAGCAGGCTCGCGAGGCGTACCAACTGGTGGCGGACGGACAGCCGGGTCGCGTGGTGTTGCGGCCGTAGT
>PLRZ01000470.1:0-6818 GCA_003164075.1 Bryobacterales bacterium
CCGCCAAACCGGCGCGAGTTGCGTTCTGGCCGAAACAGTGTTCTAATGTACCCAATCAGCGCTCATAAATTTAACCCAGTCGTTATCTCTTGACCTTCTGTATTTTGTCGCGACACGCGGGTTTCATTATTCAAGGTTAGTCCAAAGACCTGGGAGGGTCTCAACATGAGGGGTACGTGTAAGCAACGCCTGTGGCTGGCATTGTCCGGCCTATCGATACTGCTGCTTTTGGCCGCCGCGCCTGCCGCGTACGGCCAGACTATGACTACCGGCGATATTGTCGGTTCGGTGACGGACGCCAGCGGGGCGGTGGTTCCCAACGCCAGAGTCACTGCGAAATTCATTACCACCAACGAAACGCATGCAGGCATCACGAATGCACAGGGCGAGTATCGCTTTTCGCTGCTTCAGGGGGGCGACTACCTGGTGACGGGCGAAGCCGTCGGGCTGAAATCCAGGACTGAGAAGTTCACTCTGCTGGTTGGCCAGGAAACCGCCATCAACCTGAAGTTGGAGGTGCAAGGCACTCAGGAAGTGATTGAAGTGCAGGCACAGGCTACCATCCTGCAGACCGAAAATGCCAACCTGGCCAGCGGCTTCAACACCGCGCAAATGACCGATCTGCCGGCCGGCGGCGGCGATATCACGACCATCGCCTACACCGTTCCCGGCAACCTGGTAGGGAAGGGCGGGGCCGGCTTCATCACCAACGGAATTCCCGGAGCGACCACTCTGTTTACGCTCAATGGCTCCGACGATATGGACCCCTTCAACAACCTCAACAACTCGGGGGCGAGCAACAACACCCTCGGCGGGAATGAGGTGGCCGAAGCTTCGGTGGTTCTCAACGCGTACAGCGCCGATTACGGCCGCATGTCCGGCGCGCAGGTGAACTACGTGGGGAAGACCGGCACTAACAGCTTCCACGGCAACCTGTTTCACAACTACAACGACAAGATCTTCAACGCTAACGATTTCTTCAACAACCAGGCGGCCCTGCAGGAACCGCGGTCCGATTCCCATAACTTTGGCGGCAACTTCGGCGGTCCCATTTTGAAGAACAAGCTGTTTTTCTTCTTCAACTACGAGAGCCTGCAGTACGCCCTGCCGGGATCGAGCGTAGTGCACGTTCCTTCTCCGCAGATTGAGACCTACACCCTGGCGCATGCCGACGCGGCCGCGCTGCCACTCTACCAGGATGCGTTCAACCTGTGGAACGCGGCTCCCGGCTCCGACCGAGCGATCGCCGAAACCAACGGCAGCGGCCCTTTACAGGACGGCCATAACCACCTGGGCTGCGGCACCGGCACTTTTTATAACGCGGGCATTCAAGCTCCGGGCGGCGGGGTTTTCGGCACCACCGTGCCTTGCACCTATGCCTTCGCGGCGAATGCCAACCTGCCTAATACGGAGAGCCTGATCACCGGCCGGCTGGACTACAACGTCACCGACAAGCAGAAGATCAGCGCGCGCTACAACTACGATTGGGGCATGCAGGCGACGTCGGTGAGTTACATCAGCCCCACTTTCAGTTCGGTGAGCAACCAGCCGTCCGACCAGGGCCAGTTGACCTACACCTACGCGATTACTCCCACACTGGTGAATAACTTCATCGGTTCGGCCATGTGGTATACGGCCATTTTCGGCGTGGCCGATTTCTCCAAGACCACCTCCCTGATGCCTGAAAGTATCAGCGTGGGCGACGCCGGCTGGACCTCCGTGGGCGCCGGCCTGCCCACCGGCCGTAATGTGGGACAGATGCAGTTGGTGGACGATCTTACCTGGGTACACGGCCGGCACACATTCAAGGCCGGCATCAATTACCGCTACGATAAAATCACCGACAGCAGCATCGCCAGCAGCTCGCAAAAGGGAACGTACAGCTTCTCCGATTTGACCGATTTCACCACCGGCCAAGTCAACGCCACGGGGCTGGGCGATACCTTTGCCCAGAGCTTCCCCGATATCTTCGCCGCCCACATTCGCATGGCTTCCACGGGCGCTTATGTGCAGGATGAATGGAAAGTCCGGCACAATCTGACTTTCACGCTGGGTTTCCGCATCGAGCACGATGCCGACCCGGTGTGCGTAGACAATTGCTTCGCCCGCCTGAACACGCAGTTCAGCACTTCGGGATACACCGGTGGCGCGAATGTTCCTTACAACCAGAGCATCACCACCGGGCTGCACAATGAGTTCCAGAGCCTGCAATCCATCATTCCGGAACCGCGCTTCGGCTTCGCCTGGAGCCCCAACTCCAAGACGGTGATCCGCGGCGGCATCGGCCTGTTCGCGACTCTGTTCTCGGGGAGCACGGCGGAGAGTGTCTTCGGGAATGCCCCCAGCAAATTCAGCCCGAGTGTCACATTCGGCGAAGTGGGACTGCCCAGCGACACGAACAGTTCGGCTTATGCAGCCCAGGCGGCCTACAATGTCTTCAGCTCCGGATTCGGCGCGGGCGATACGCTCACGCAGATCCAGGGCGCGCTGGGCAAGATTAAATTCAGCGCGCCCAGCTACTATTCGCCGCCCAACAACTTCACGCCGCCGCAAACCACCGAATGGAGCGCCGAGGTGGAGCGCACCTTGGGCTCGCACGACGTCCTGGCGTTGAGCTATGTGGGCAACCACGGCTACAATCAGCCAATGAGCAATACCTGGTCCAACGCCTACCTGCTGCTGACCAACGGCACCAATAAGTATTACGGCACCAGCTTTGGGGGCCTGCCGACGGCCGCGCCGGATCCCCGTTTCCTGACCGTCACCCAGGTGCTGACGGCGGGCTATTCCAACTACGACGCCATGACAGTCCAACTCCGCCACTCGTTGAAGTACGGCTTCCAGGGCCAGGTCGGCTGGACGTGGTCGCACGCACTGGGCGACGGCACCGTCTACAACCCGTACAACTTGCAGTTCGGCTATGGCAATCAGAGCTTCGATGTGCGCCATGCCGTTGTCAGCGACCTGATCTGGACCGAGCCGTTCCATTTCTCGAACGGCATCCTGAAGGGTGCGCTGGGTGGCTGGACCTTCGGCTGGAAGATTTATGCCTTCACGGGTACACCCTTCTCGTCGTCCGACGCCAAGATCAACGCCCAGATCAATTCCGGCGGGGGAACCGGCACGACGCCCCTGGCAACTGTGGTCGATTCCAATATCAATCCGATCTGCACGGCCGTTCACGGCACCAGCACACCGCCGTGTTTCACTACCAGCCAGTTCGAGACGTACAATTCCACCACGGGCGTCAACACACCGGTGCAGTCCGATTTCGGCAGCACCGGCCCCGGCGTTTTCCGCGGGCCGGGCTACTTCGATGTCGATACCCAGCTCAGCAAGAAGTTTTACATCAAAGAGAAGAGCGCATTCGAAATCGGAGGGCAGGTGTACAATACCTTCAACCACCCGAGTTTCAAGAACCCCACGGCGGAAGTCACATCGGGTAATCTCGGAACGGCGACGAGTGCCGTGGCCCCACCCACCAGCCCCTACGGTTCGGGACAGGGCGCAATCGTCACCGGCCGCGTGATTGTGGTCACCGCGAAGTTCAGCTTCTAACTCCGCATTTCCCGTGGGGCAGGTTCGCGCCTGCCCCACGCTTCTTCACTCCCCGCTGACTGCCTGATCTCCCCCAAAATTAGCGCTCCTAGTTTCAGTGGGTCGCAACGCTCCCTTACGGTCGCGGCTCGGTAACAAAGTCAGAACTCCTGACGTTGTCTCGCAATTTCAGCCCGGCGGGGAAAATGGGCTNNCTTCGCGGGTGGGGCAGGCGGTGCTCGCCTGCCCTCGATCCTATTCGAGTAGCGGGCCTAAATCGGCGCGGGCGGGCAGGCGAGCACCGCCTGCCCCACCTGCGGGCTCACTGCAAGTTCCACGACATCAGGAGTTCTGAGTTTCAGTGGGTCGCAACGCTCCCTTACGGTCGCGGCTCGGTAACAAGTCTTTGGAATCATCGCGGCGTTTTCCGGGGCACGCGACAGAAGTAAGAGTCCTACGGCGCGAACCGGTAGCCCACGCCGCGCACCGTGTGAATGTGCCGGGGATTGCCGGGGTTGTCTTCCAGCTTCTGCCGGAGCCACGCGACGTGCACATCGATGGTCCGCGACGACACGCCGGGCTGGTATGCCCACACCCCTTCCAATAGTTCTTCGCGCGAAACCACCTGCCCGCGATGGTCGATCAGATATCGCAGAAGTTCCAGCTCTTTCCCGGCGAGACTCACCGGCTGCCCGTCTTTGGCGACTGCGCCGTCGCGGAAATCGACTGCCACGTTGCCGAATGCGAAGTGCATCACCGGCGTGAGCTTGTGCTTCACGATACGGCGCAACAGCGCTTCGATGCGGGCCAGCAATTCGGGCGGTTCGAAGGGCTTGGTCAGATAATCGTCGGCCCCCAGCTTGAGCCCCACTACGCGATCGGTCAATTGCGATTTCGCCGTCAACATCAGGATGGCCGTGTCGTTGCCCCGCTGGCGAAGCTCGCGGCAGACTTCCAGGCCATTCTTGCCGGGCAACATCAGGTCGAGAACGATCAGGTCGAAGTCCTCGGCGATGGCGCGCGCCAGGCCGGTGGGGCCGTCCGCCGCGCTGGCCATCTGGTACCCTTCCGCAGTGAGCAGGTCGGTGAGTGTCATCACCAGGCCAGGCTCGTCCTCCACTAAGAGTATGCGCGAACTCATCCGGCGGCTCCGTCCGCGGCGGCCGGCAGCCGCACAATGAATACCGTCCCTTTCACCGCTTCGCTCTCCACCCGAATGGTACCGCCGTGCGCCTTCACAATCTTCTTCACCAGGCTCAGCCCCAACCCGGTACCGCCAATCTGCTCCTCCAGGGCGCGCGCGCCGCGAAAGAAGGGGTCGAAAACCAGGTCCTGTTCGTCTCGCGGAATTCCGGGGCCGCGATCGGCCACGCGGATTTCCACTGCCGCGGGCCCGTGGTCGCTGGACTTTGCCGCGGAGATGCCGATCCAATTGCCGCCTTTCAACCCGTACTTCACGGCGTTGGTGAGCAGGTTCTCCAGAGCCTGCCGCAGCGCCACGCGGTCGCCCATCACCAGCGGAAGGCCCGGCGCGATGCGTTTTTCGAACTGGCACAGCGAACTCTCGATCAGCGACTTGCTGGCCGCCACGGCTTCCTCAATGACGCTGTCGATGGCCAGCGGTTCGCGCTGCTCGATGACGCGGCCCGATTCGGTGGTGGCGAAGCGCAGAATTTGCTCCACCATGTTGTTGAGGCGCCCGCTTTCTTTCTGGATCAGCGCTCCGTAGCGTTCCACCTGTGCCGGGTCGCGGGCCATCTTGCCTTGCAGATTGTACGCCGCCGTGTGGATGACGGTGAGCGGGGTGCGCAGCTCATGCGAGACGCCGGCGACGAAATCCATCTGCAGCGCGGCCAGCCTCTCGGTGCGGCGAGTGAAGCGGATGAGCGCCGACGCGGTGGCCACGATGAGTAGCAGAACTCCCGCCGCGATGGCCAGATTGCGCCAGCGTGCCTGGGCCACCACGGCTTCCAGCGACCCGGCGCGATGGCGCACGAAAATCTGCCAGCGGCCGGCATCGGGAGGGCCGCCCCTGCCGGGGCCGCGGCCACCCTGGTTCGAGGAACGGAGAAACTGCTGCGGTTCAAACAGGCCGGCCGAAGCGTCGGCGCGGGCCACGATGGATGCCTGCCGCGGATCGGACTGGTAGATTACGGTTTTGGGTGAGGCTTTGGTCACGATCTCCACCTGGTAATCCATGTTTCCGCCGACGCCCAGGTAGCGTTGCACGATCTCGGGGAGCAGCACCTCGCGCAGGTAGACCGGATTCAAATCCAGAATGAGCCACACGAATTCCCTTCGTCCGAATGGCGAATCGGGAGGTCCGAACAGAGGCAACTCCATGGTGAACTCCTCGGGCGAGGTGAAGGCGGCATCCATCGGCGGGCTGGGCGGGGTGCGGCTGTCCCATTGGCTGGGCGGGGCAAAAGCCAACTCCATCCGGGCCTTCATGCCGTTCCACTCCGAGGGCCATGCGGCTTCCGCCATCGACCCGCGCTCCAGGTCGAGCTCGTACAGCTGCACGCTCGGCTTGCGCGGGACGGCCATGGCGATGTGGCGGAATAATTGGCGGTTGTGAGTGGCCTTCCACTGCTCGAAACGCGCGGCCAGGTCCTGCTCGGCCGCCTGCGGGTCGCTCTGGCCACTTTGCGGTATCAGGCCGCCGAGGGTGGTGGAGAGCTCGGAGTTCAGGCCCTGGCTGAGGCGGAATAGCGTGGCCTGCAGACTGCCATGCAGGCGCTCCCGCGCGGCGGTACTCACTTCTCCGAGCCAGCGATATTGCAGGATGGCCAACACGCCGCAGAGTGCGAACAGAGTACCCACGAACAGCCAGGAAAGCAAGGCCCGACGCTGATTCCGGATCGACATAAAAAGGACAGGGTTCTCCCGATCTCTACAGTAACTCTGCGCAACTTAACACGCCATAGCGGCAACGTAAAGAAAGGGTTAAGAAGGTTAAGCTTTGCCCCCGCGACGAAACCGCGCGCCCCTCCGCGCCGCCCACATAGACGAACATGAAACTTTCATCTAGCAGGCTGATCCTGACGGCGTGGTTCGCCGCATCGGCGCTGACGGCTTCCGAATATCACGGTTCCGTGAAAGCCGGCGGATTGCCCTATCCCGGCGTTGTGGTCACCGCTACACAGGGCGACCAGCGGATGGTCACCACCACTGACGACCTGGGCACGTTTCGCTTCGCCGACTTGTCCGACGGTACGTGGAGCATGGAGGTCCGCACGCTGGGTTTCGAGCCCCAAGTTCACGAAGTGGGTGTTTCGGCC
>PLRZ01000470.1:6894-8551 GCA_003164075.1 Bryobacterales bacterium
AGCATCAGCAGTGCGCAGGGTATGGGGCCGCAGAACGATTGGGGCCCTCCTATGGGCATGGATCCGGGGGGACGCGGCGGCGCAGGTAATGCCATGGCCGGGCCCGCTGGCGACGGTCCCCCGGGCGCAGCGCCGGCGTCGGCGGGTGGCGGTGGACGTGGCGGCCCCGGCGGCGGTGGCCCTCCTGGCGGCGGCGGTGGCCCTCCTGGCGGTGGCGGTCCCGGCGGCGGGGGCCCTCCCGGCGGTGGCGGTCCCGGCGGACCGGGTGGCGGTGGTCCGGGTGGTCCGGGCGGCGGAGGCCCTCCCCCTGGCGCTCCGCCATGGGCCGGCCAACAGAACGCCCGCGCCTTTGGCAACAATCGGCGCGATCCCCGCAATATGTATATGCTGAGCGCCAATTTCTCGCTCGACAACTCGGCTTTGGATGCCCGCAGCTTCTCCGTTACTGGGGCGGACCTCGCCAAGCCGGCGTACGCTGTTGGACGGGGCGGCATCATGGCCGGCGGGCCGGTTCGCATCCCCAAACTGGTGAGCGCGGACAAGCACATCCAGTTCAGTTTCAATTACGAGTTCCAGCGCAATCGCACCGGCGCCACGTCCAACCCGGTGAACATGCCGACCGCGGCGGAACGGACCGGCGACTTCTCGCAAATCTCGTCGCCGATCTACGATCCCACGACGAACACGCCCTTTGCGGGGAACGTAATTCCGCAAAGCCGCATCAATTCCGCGGCCGCCGCTTTGCTGAAGTACTTTCCGAGCCCCAACTTACCCTCCGCCTTGCAGAACTACCAAACGGCCATCAACGGGCTGAATAAGTCGCAGAATATCAATGCGCGTCTCTCCAATATTCGGTTCGGCAGCAAAGACCGCATCAATTTCGGGGTGGGCTATCAGTCGAGCAGCAGTGTAACCCCCAACCTGTTCCAGTTCATCGATACGGGCGACGGGAGCGGGATTAACGCCAACCTGGCGTGGTCGCATAGCTTCACGAATAAGGCCACGAATAATCTGTCCTATAGCTATAGCCACATGAAACAGGAGTCCGACCCCTATTTCGCCAATCGCACCAATGTGGCCGCTACCCTGGGGATCGAAGGCACCTCGCAGGAATCGGTCAACTGGGGCCCTCCGAACCTCAGTTTCACTAATTATGGCAGCTTGTCCGACGGGAACTATTCCCTCAACCGCAATCAGACCAGTTCCCTGGGCGACAGCTTCACGTGGGTGCACGGGGCGCATAGTCTCACGTTCGGGACCGACTACCGGCGCCAGCAGTTCAACCAACTCGCCGATAACAATGGGCGCGGCAGTTACACGTTCGACGGATCGGCCACCAGTTACCTGGTCAATGGAGTTGCCCAGACCGGCACGGGCTACGACTTAGCCGACTTCCTTCTGGGAATGCCCACTACCGGCTCCATCCGCTACGGCAACCCCGACAAGTATTTCCGAGGCGCGGGGTACGACACCTATGTGAATGACGACTGGCGGCTCACGTCGCGCTTGAGCCTGGTATTCGGCCTGCGCTGGGAGTATGCCACGCCCGACACGGAGCTTTATAACCGGCTGGTAAACCTGGTGGCCACGCCGGGTTTCAGCAGCATCGCCGCGGTGAGCCCGGGTGGAGCCCTGCCTGCCGCGCTGATCTACCCCG
>PLRZ01000441.1:0-2373 GCA_003164075.1 Bryobacterales bacterium
GTCCCGTGGAATCATCGCGGCGTTTCCGAGCCGCGCGCGCAAGCAAGCGGTCCTTGCCACTTGAAGGCAGTTTCATGACAGAAACTAACTAAAGCGCTTCGGCGGGCCGATTGCGCTGCGACCTGATGGCTAAGAGCTGGTTTCTGTCGCGAAACTGCCATGCGGAGGAGCAGCAACGCTCCCTTACGGTACGTACGCCAGAGTTTCTCTGCTCAAGAAAACGCCGACGTCAGTCGGCGCCTGGGCTCTGTGGTGAACATTCGGTTTCCTACGACAGCACGACCACTTCATGATCCAGAATCGACTTCACCTGCAACTCAGCCCAGCCTTGCCGGACCGCGACGGTCGCCGCTCCCACCGAGACCAGCCGCCGCGCCGTCCGCCCGGCGACCGCCGCGGGCAGCTTGATCCGCACTTGCAACGGTCCGATGGGAATTAACTCGTCGACCGGCGACCGCCATGTCCCCGCGCTGGTCAGATTGACGAGATGCAGAATCAGCCGCCCCGGCTGCTGGTACAAGTGACAATCCACCAGCCCGGCGCCTTCGACGGAAAGGGGAATGCTCCCCTTGGCGGCCCAGCGGACCAGGTTGGCCAGCAGATGGGCGTGGTCGGGCAGAAGTTCCCGCTGATAGCGGCGGTCGAGATCCGCGGCAAGATAGGCAATGCGCGCGCCGCCCGCCGTTTGGCTCACCACCAGGCCGGGGATGCCGGAATCGGGCACGCGCATCCACGCCGTTTCGGGCGGAAACACCGGGAATTCGGGGACAAAAGTGAGCGGCACAATCGCCCCGTCATCCACTTTTAGCGGCTGCAGCGTTCCGCCGAACGGGATGACGTCGGTCTCGTCGA
Source organism: Bryobacterales bacterium (assembly GCA_003164075.1). The sequence goes on from PLRZ01000441.1 coordinate 853, forward strand.
AACCGGACAGCGCCGGGTGCCGCTCGCCCACCGGCGCGGGTTCCTTGCCGTTCTTGGGTCCATAAACGCGCGCGCGAAACTCGGGATGCAGCCGCAGGTAGGTGTTGGCCGACCCGCGGACCGGCTTCGACCCGCCCGCGTGCGCCCGCAGCAGATCGGCCAGGGCGAAATCCGGCCGCGCGTCGCCCCATTCGTTATAGAGCGTGCTCTCGCCGGTGGAAATCAGCGATCCGCCGCGCTCGACGAATCGCCTGATGGCGGCGCATTGTCCGTCAGAGAGACCCCCGACATTGGGCAGAATCAGCACCGCCAGGCCGGCCGACTCGCGATCCAGATCGTCGGCGTGCACTGGCAGGTAAGGAATACGCGCGCGGACGAGCGCCTGCACGAAACCATCGTAGGGCGCATCCACCAGGTCGGCCGCATTGTCGCGCCCGTAGAAATCGCAGTTGCGCTGCGACCACAGCAGCCCCACGCTGGCCACCGGCCGGCGATCGGTGAGAAAGGCTTCATTGACTTGGTGCCATTTCATCACCGGTTCGGCCGTGGCATAGGCTCGCCGGTCTTCCTGATACGCCCCCACGTGATGCCACCACGGCGCGATGCCGCCCGCGATCCCCGCGATCATCCACATGCGCGCTTCGGCCGCGGGCTTGGCGGCCAGGCGGAAATTGGTGCGGCCGTTTTCGTACATCGCCATGCTCTCGGCCGCCAGTTTGTACCACCCCACCAGCGAATGGACGCGCTTGCCGGTATCGCCGTTCTGTTGAAAGCCGGTGGCGTCGGTGCGCGCCTGGTGGTCGAGCATCACGATGTGGGCGCGCTGGCAGATCTCCTTCAGGTCGCGGAACGAACTGGCCTCGGCCGATACCGAGCCGCTGTTCATGCCCGACCAGATGCAATCGCCGCCGCCGGCGTCCTGCGTCACGTGGTTATTGAACTCCCACAGCTCCGTGCGGCGCTGGTAGTTCCACATGATCCACTCGCGGTAAGTGGGATCGTCCCAGTTGGCGCGCCGCGGAATCGCCTGCGAGGTTCTCTCGCGGAACTTACGCTGGCAGTTGTCGCAGTAGCAAATGCTGGCGCGGCCCATGCCGGCCCAACTGTTGTCGGTGAAGCCTTCGGGATGGGAGCGCTCCACGATTTCGCGCAAAACGCCGGGCAAGTACTCGTCGTAATAAGCGCTGTTGACACAGGCGATGTACTTGTCGGCCGAGCGATAGGGCGCGCCGTCGGCCATGCGGGCGAACCAGTCGGGGTGGGCTTCATAAAAATCTTCCGCGGCGCGATTGGAGTCCATGCGCGCCATCACCACCAGCCCGTCGCGATGCGCGGCCTCGGTCAGTTCGCCATAAAGATCGCGTCCATTGAGGAACTGCGCGCGGTACTGCAGCGGAAACTTGCTGGGGTAATAGGCCACGATGCCGCCGGCGTTGACGATGACGCCTTGTACCGCGGTGCGTTTCCAATAGTCGCGCCACCAGGCGATATCGTATTGCACGGGGTCGATCTCGGTGATGT
>PLRZ01000441.1:2402-14152 GCA_003164075.1 Bryobacterales bacterium
CGCTCAAGCGGAACTCCATGGCGCCGATGACGCCTTCCACCTGCGCGGCCGACCGCATCCCCACGATGGCCGCGGTCACCGCCGGATTGTGCAGCGTCCAGGCGATGGCCACTTCGCCCGCGGAACGGCCGTGGCGCACGCCGATCTCCTGCATCAAGCCGGCCAACTTCAGGTTCCGGGAAAGGTTCGGTTCCTGGAACGCCAGCGCGTTTCGCCGGAAGTCGTCCGAAGGGAATGCGGCCACTCGTTCCTTGGTCATGGAGCCGGTCAGCAGGCCCGATTTCATAGGCGAATAGACAATCGCGCCGATTCCGCGCTGCACGCAATACGGCAGAGTTTCCTGCCCCACCTCGGGCGAAATGGCCGAGTACGGCGGCTGCAGGCTGGTGACCGGCGCGATCGCGCCGCAGTGCTCCATCTGCAACTCGCTGAAGTTGGAGACGCCGATCCAGCGCACTTTCCCCTCTTCCCGCAGGTTGGCCAGCGTGGCCCAACCTTCTTCGACATCGGGTTCCGGCATAGGCCAGTGAATCTGGTAAAGGTCGATGGTGTCCACCGCCAGGCGGCGCAGGCTGCCCTCGCACTCGCGGCGAATGGAGTCCGCCGTGAGCGAGCTGCCAATCTCGCCGGCATCGTCCCAGACGCGCGAACACTTGGTGAAAACGTAGGGACGGTTGCCGCGGCCGGCCAGCGCGCGCGCCACCACCTCCTCGGAGTGGCCCAGGCCGTAGACTGCCGCGGTGTCGATCCAGTTCACGCCGTGGTCGAGCGCCGCGTGGATCGCCGCCACGGACTCGGCGTCATCCTGCGGGCCCCAGCCGAATTTCCATCCGCCACCGCCTATTGCCCAGGCCCCGATGCCGATGGGCGTCAATTCCATATCGCTATTTCCCAGACGTTTGGTAGTCATCGTTCTCCCCCACTATGATATCCGCCCATGGGCGCCGCCGACTTCAGTATCCTGCTAAGAGTGGCCGATATTCCACCGTTCCCCGCCAGCCGCCCGCCCGCCTGGTGGCGCTGGGCCGCCGTCCTCGGGCCCGGACTGCTTCTTTACCTGATTCCGCTGCCCGGCCTGAACCTCATCCAGCGCCATCTGCTGGCGATCTTCGTGGCGACCATCGTGGCATTGGTGGCGCAGCCTCTGCCCATGGGCGCGAGCGTGGTGGTGGCCATGACGCTGCTGGCGCTCACCCGGACGCTGACTCCGGCGAAGGTTCTCTCCGGCTTCAGCAATATCACCGTCTGGCTGATTTTCCTGGCCTTTCTGTTTGGCCGCGCTTTTACGGTCACCGGACTCGGCAAGCGCATCGGGTATCTCTTCGTTCGGCGATTTGCCCACAGTCCGCTCAGTTTGGGATATTCGCTGGCGGCGGCCGACCTGGTGCTGGCGCCCTTCATTCCCTCCGATACGGCACGCGGCGGCAGCGTGATCTTCCCGGTGACGCGCAGCGTGGCTGGCGCCCTGGGGTCTGAGCCGGGCCCCACCGCGGGCCGCATCGGCGCGTACCTGGTATTGGCGTCGTTCCACACCACCTACACCGCCTCCGCCATGTTCCTCACCAGCATGGCGGCGAATCCGCTGATCGCCGAGTTTGCCATGCGGGTGGGCCATGTGCAACTCACCTGGATGCGCTGGTTCGCGGGAGCGTCGGTGCCCGGATTCCTCACCTTGGCGGTGGTCCCCTGGGTGCTGTGCCGGCTGGTCAAGCCGACCCTGCGGGATATGGCGCCGGCGCGGGAACATGCTCGCGTGGAGCTTCACAAAATGGGTTCGTTCCGCCGCGAAGAGAAGTGGCTGGCGGCCATCCTGCTGGCGGTAATGGCGGGCTGGGTGACGTCCAACTGGCACGGAATCTCCAACGCCTTCGTGGCCTTCGCCGGGATTTCGGCGATTCTGCTGACCCGCGTCTTGAGTTGGGACGACCTGCTGGCCGAGCGGCGCGCCTGGGACGCGCTCATCTGGTTCGCCCCGCTGCTGATGATGTCGGACGCGCTCAATGAGACCGGCGTCATCAAGATCCTCTCCGGCTGCCTCTTCAGCATGATGGCGGGCTGGCCCTGGATGCTGGTGCTGATGGCGTTGGCAGTGTCGTATTTCTATCTGCATTACACCTTCGCCAGCCTGACGGCGCAGACCACGGCGCTCTACCCGGGCTTTGTGGCGGCGGCGTTGGCGGCCGGCGTTCCCCCGCTGCTGGCAGCGCTTCCGCTGGCTTACCTCTCCAGCCTGAATGCCGCCCTGACGCACTATGGGACCGGTTCGGCTCCGGTCTTCTTCAGCGCCGGGTATGTGCGCCAGGCGGAGTGGTGGCGCATCGGTTTCCTGATCTCGGTGGTGGACCTGGTTATCTGGATGGGAGTGGGAACAGGTTGGTGGAAGCTGATCGGATTCTGGTAATCAACGTTTTGGCCGATGGCGGCGTCAATTAGTTGGCAGGTTGCCGAATGTCTCTTAGGCGGACATTGAGTCCGCCCTTGTTACCCCCTTGTGAGATCTCCCCGGCAACCTGCGATGTTACTCTCGTGACGGTCTCCGAGCCGCGACCGTCAGGGAGCGTTAGCCTTTTTTGCCGTAAGCCGCCCGGTTGGCAGGGAAGCGCTGCGTGAAGATCGAGCTGCGTTAAGATCGAATTGACCGATGCCTCCGATTACATTGGTTTCCGCCCCACCCGCCACGGATCCGCTGGCGCGGGGATTTCGCCGGGCTGTAATTTCCTGGCGGCGGCGCGCGTCCAAGAGTCTCTGGGTGGCGGCATACGGTGAGCTCCCCTGAGGATTTCATGGGCGAATACGATAGCGAAGAACTTTCCAAAATAGTGGCGGAGTTGAACCGGGCGGCGCCCAGCCAGAAGCAGCCGGCCGGTATAAGGCGCGGCGCGCAGAGCACCGCGTCGCTCGACAAGGTACTGCAGCAGGCGGCCGGCCGCATGGCATCGGACATCCTGCTGGTGGCCGGCGCGCCGGTGATGCTGCGCGTTACCGGAAGCCTGGCGACCGTGCCCGGGCCGCTGCTCGACGGGGAAGACGTCCGCAGCCTGGTGCTGCCGCTGCTGGAAGCGCATCAAGCCGAGGAGTTACACAAGAATAAGACCGTGGACTTCGGCTTTTTTCGCGAAGGCCTGGGCCGCTTCCGCGTCAACATACACCATCAGCGCGGCACGCTGGCGGCGTGCATCCGGCTGCTGCCTTCGAAGATTCCCACGCTGGAATCGCTGCATCTGCCGCCGCACCTGGCGAAGCTGGCCGAAAAGCGGCAGGGAATGGTGCTGCTGACCGGTCCCACCGGCTGCGGCAAGAGTTCCACGCTGGCGGCGCTCATCGACATCGTGAATACCCGCCGCGCGGCGCACGTGGTGACCATTGAAGATCCGGTGGAATACCAGCACTCGAACCGCAGTGCGGTGATCGAGCAGATCGAAGTGGGCCGCGATACGCCGGACTTCGCCATCACGCTGCGCAGCATTATGCGGCAATCGCCGGACGTGATCCTGGTGGGCGAAATGCGCGATGCCGAGACCATGGCCACGGCGCTGACCGCGGCGGAAACCGGCCACCTGGTGCTCTCCACGTTGCACACCAACGACACTATCCAATCGGTGTCGCGCATTCTGGACGCGTTCCCATCGTCCAACCAGCCGCAGATGCGCCAACAGGTTTCGCTGGCGCTGCTGGCGGTGATCGCGCAGCAACTGGTGCCGGGGGTGGACGGAGTGACGCGCTGGCCGGCGGTGGAGATCCTGATCGCTACCGATGCAGTGCGCGCGCTGATTCGCAAAGGCGACGACCATCAACTGCGCTCGTCGCTCTCGGTGGGAAAGGCCGATGGCATGACGACGATGGAGCAATCGCTGGTGGAATTGGTACGCGCCGGCCGGATCGATCGCGAGACGGCGTACGCGCACTGCTATCGCACGGACGATTTGCAGAGGTATCTGTCGTAAAGGGGGCTGGGGGCGCCTGGACGCGCTGGAGCGACTGCCTCGTCAGCGGGTCCGTTCGCCCGAAGTGCCCTTGCTACTACCCACCCTGCGCAACTGCAACACCAGGCGCAGGGCTTCGTTCACTGCTCGCTCGCTGCGGAACGCCTTCCGGATGTCGGGGTCCAATAGAATAAGATTTGTGCCGGCATGGTAGCGCTTCGCGTACTTGCCCCGCACTCCGGTCTTGAGCAACTCGTGAAGATCGTACTCCGGGCGTAACTCATCGTTTATCTTATCGCTGTGTTTCTTCATAGGCTCGTTTTTCGTTTCGGGTGAGTTTTCGAGCACTGATAATCCGAATCCGTTGTTGGCGGTCTGCATGAGCGACTATCAGCAGTCGGTCCCTTTTAGTCATCGTCTGAGATCCCCGGTTCTTAAAACGAAACTTACAGGAAACGCCTGACCATCTCGCACCAGCGGCGAGGACTGTGAGAATGGCTATCCCATACGTGAAAGGCGTGCCAAATGCCCTTGTCCCACAGCGTTCGACTGAATGCACGGTTGTTTTCGACAAACGCGTCGGACTCACCTGTCACAATCGTGATGTCCAGTCTGCGCAATTGCTCCAATAACCGGGGATCCGTCAGATTCGCCATGAAATGACAGGGAGTATTGAAGTAAACGTCCTCATCGTAATAACCGTCCATAAGATCGCGGAAGCCGCCAAAACTCTTCGTGAGGTCGTAACGCCCGCTCAATCCAACCACGTGAGTAAAACGAAGAGGATGTCGAAAGGCAATGTTCACGGCATGAAACGCGCCCAGACTGCAGCCGTGCGCGGTGAGCGCCGGATTGGCGTTTCTGTTCTGCGAAAAGGGCAGCACTTCCCGTAAGATGTAGCTCTCGAAAGCGACATGCCGCAAAATGCGTTCGCGCGGCGGAAGGCCGCGGTTATACAGACTCTCCAAATCCGGACTATCCAGGCAAAGAAGCTGCAAGCCGCCACCTTCCAGACGGTCTCGTAGAGCCTCCACCATGCCGAGCTCTTCGTACTGATAGGGGGTCCCGTACAGGGTGGGAAACACCAGCACCCGGCGTCCAGCCCTGCCGATTAACAGCAACTCCATCTCACGCTGCAGGTGCGGGCTGAACCACTTGTGCCGCTCGCGTTGGAACCCGGCGCCCTCCCCGGTGAGGTACGACCAAACGACCTCTTTCCACACGGCATATCCGGCGGGAGCCATGTGGATACCGTCATCATGGAACAATTCGGGCCGGCAGGAACCGTCGGGCCGCAGCATCTTCCCGAATACGTCGAGGAACGCAACCTTATCGAGACCGGACGTGAGATCGCGAATTAGAGCGTTCGTCTCCGTGATTGCCGTCAGGTTGTTGCAGTATGCGGGGCTCGGCTTGATGGAGATCACCGCGAGGAGTGACGAAGGAAGGTACTTATTTACCAGCTCAAGAAACTGCTTCAGGTGGTCCAGGAGGTGGGCCGGCTTACCCCCGTGCACCAGATCGTTATCTCCGGCGTACAAGATGACACCCTTGGAGCATAAGGCTTCACCAGACGATGGAACAGTTGGACACAATCGTCGAAAGTGGCACCGCCGAAGCCGCGGTTCATCACCGGACGGCCGGGAAAATCACGCTCCAGCTCGGGCCAAAAGCGGATCGAGGAACTGCCGTAGAAAAGCACCGGCGCGTTGGGCGGAGGCAGCCGCCGGTCGGCTTCTTCGTAGGCACGAACCTCGGATTCAAACGCGGTCTCGTCAAATGTCTGCATCTGAAGAACGATTGCGGGATGTTCTTCGATTGTATACCGCGGCCCGGGCGGTCAAACATGGCGAGGATTCTACCAGGAAACTTCTTGCTCCCGGCCCGATGGCGCGCTGATATAATTGACGCTGCCGGGTGAATGCCATGGCCTTTGTTGCCGGTCACAAACACGATCTATTCGTCAGTTATGCGCTCGGAGAAGCGGAATGGGTCGAGGCATTCCTCAAGAAGCTGGGCGAGGAATTCCATGCTCGCACCGGGGAAGCGCTGTCGATCTGGCAGGACAGCAAGCGGTTGCGCCTGGGTCAGAAATGGGACTGGGAGATCGAAGAAGCCATTCGGATAGCAGCCGCGTTTCTGGCCGTCGTCTCTCCTTCTTACTTGAACTCGTTCTATTGCAGAGAAGAGCGGGAGATTTTCCTGGCGGAGGGGCTCGAATCCCGGAAAGCCGGTTCGTTTTACCGGATCGTCAAGATTATCAAGACTTTCGATTCTTACAGACCTCGTACAACGGTTCTGCCGAACCTTCAGGAGATGTTCTTTTGCGACGAATCGGACGGCTACGAGCTACCCGAGGGGTCACTCGAATTTGCAGTCAGAATTCGCGCTTGCGTCCGGCAGATCCGGGAACTATTCAGGATCTTGAACAATGAGAGGCAGGCAGTATACCTGGCCCCGGGTCACATCGAAATGAAGGACCGGCGCGAGGAACTGAAGCACGAACTGAAGGATCAGGGATTCACGATAAAGCCCGAGGTTCTGCTGGATCACACCACCCCCAGGGACGCGATCCGGGAAGCGATGGAACACGCATCGCTAGTGGTTTTCCTGTTCGCTTCGGTCTACGACAAGTTTACGGCTGCCCAGGTTGAGGTTGCGCAGGAACTCGACAAGCCCATCCTGTTCTGGGTGCAGGCTGGCAAGCAGCAGGAGGATTTGCTCCGCCGCCTGGACGAGATGCGCGATTTGCCGGCGCGCTCCGAAATCGTCAAAGGCCGTTCCCTCCAGGAGTTGATCCCGCAGTTGCTGGACAAACTCCGTCTGGCGAAAGTACGGCAAAAGGTTACTGCGGAATCCGGCAACGCGCTGGTCTATGTAAACTACGATTTCACCGACCCGGTGGATTCCAGTACGGTCATGCGCATCGCCGACGTAGTCCGCGCCAACCGGTTCGAGGTGGCCCAAAGCAGCCGCGAAACCGATCACGACGAGTTGATGCGAACGTCGAACGCCGTTCTGGTGTTCCGCGCCGCGAATCCCAAGCCCGATGAATGGCTGAAGCACAACGCCATGGAACTGGTTGTCCCCGCTTACGCGCTGGAAAGGCAGGCGGAGTTCGACGCGAAAGCCCTGCTGGTCAGCGAACCTGGACGCATTCAGTTCAGAGTTCCGGGCGTTCCGGTCTATGCCTACTCGGAGTCTTTCGACCCGGCAACGCTGGGGCCTTTTTTTGACAGCATCAAAAGACCAGGACTCTCGCAATGCGCGCCACTGAGGCCCTAACCGCACTCCGCCAGCCTTACCCGGGCTTGCGGCCTTTCGAGCCCGACGAAGCCCTAAAGTTCTACGGGCGCGAAACCAATACCGCCGACCTGTTGCGCCGGCTTTCGGAAAATCGATTCATTGCCGTGGTGGGAAGCTCGGGAAGCGGCAAATCGTCGCTGGTGCGGGCCGGATTGCTCCCGGCGCTCCATCGTGGCCGGTTGGTGGGCGCCACCTCCCGATGGCGCATCTGCCTGCTGAGTCCTGGCGAGGCGCCGATGAAGAGGCTGGCCGAGTCACTGGCCGGACAGGAGGTATTTTCAGCCGACCGCAGCCAGGTCCTGAAAGAAATCCAGCGCTCCAGTTTCGGGCTGGCCGGCGCCGTTCGGGCAAGCCAGTTCTGTCCCGGCGAGAGCCTCCTGCTGGTCGTCGATCAATTTGAGGAACTGTTTCGCTTCGTGCGCGAGCGCAGGGAGGAAGACGGCGGCGCGGAGGCGCGACTGTTTGTCTCATCGCTGCTCGAGGCCGCCGATCTGTCGAGTGCTCCGGTATACGTCGTTCTCACCATGAGGTCGGACTTCATAGGCGATTGCAGCCAGTTTCCCGGATTGCCGGAGGTGCTCAATCGCGGCCTGTACCTGATTCCGCTCATGCGGCGCGAACAGATCCGCGATGCCATCGAGAAACCGCCACGGCTGGTCGGCGCTCAAATCAGCGGCAAACTGGTGGAGCGGCTATTGAACGAGATCGGGGACGATACGGGCCGGCTACCGGTTCTGCAGCACGCGCTGGCGCGCACGTTCCAGGAATATGAGAAGCGCGGGGCGGCAGGCGAGATCGGGGAGGCTGATTACACCGCTGCCGGCGAGATGCAAGGCGCGCTAAACTCACACGCCAACGCGATTCTGAATTCTCTTCGTGAACAGGATCCTCAACTGGAGCGATGGACTGAAAAGGTCTTCCGCTGCCTGGCCGCGATGGAGAGCGGCCGTAAGGTTCGCCGTCCCACGCGCCTCGACCGCATGTATTCCGTGGCAGGGGCATGCGATGACCAGTCGAGAGAGAAGGTTCGCCGGGTGATCGAGAAATACTCGGAACCCGACCACACCATGCTGGTCTGGTCCGGACCCGACCTTGCGGACGACAGCGTCATCGATATTTCTCATGAAAGCCTGATCGGTTACTGGACGCTCCTGGACAATTGGGTTACGTCCGAGGGCGAGGCAGCAAGCTTGTACCGGAGCGCGGTGGAAGATACGGTTCGAAGCCGGCGTGGGGCGGGAGCGGCTTCCAGATGGAGGTCTCTGAAGCTCTCCGAGGCGCTGAGTTATCTCGAACAGGGTGTCTGGAACGAAGCCTGGGCCGAACGGGTGATCCCCGGCTACACGCGTTTTGAAGACGTCAAGGCATTCCTCGAGGGCGAGAGCGCCGCGCAACTTTTGGAGGAGACATGGTTGCAGCGCCAACTCGACACGGAGCGCAAAGCCAAGGAAGACGCCGAACGCCACGCGGGCATCGCGACCGCGCAACGGCTGGTTGTGGAATCTTCGATTGCGGCCCATTCGCACCGCCGCCTGCTGCTCGCCCTGGCGTCCGCGCGGACCACCGAGAGGCGCGGCGGGCTCCCGCTCCCCGCCGCCGAAGCGGCGCTGCGAGAAGCGCTGGCGGAGGTCCGGGGCCGTTCGCTCGGGGTTGGGCACCGGGCGGCTGTCTCCGATATTGCCATCACGAAGGACTGCCGCTGGATCGTGACGGCCGGCGCGGACAAGACAATCAGGTTGTGGGACATGGAGTCCGCGGACCCTGCTCTTGACGGATTCCTGATTTACACGGATCCCGCTTTTATCTATAAGCTGGCGCTCAGCGGTGACCGCATCTTTGGCGCGGGTACCGATAGCGCGGTCCGGGTGTGGGACATCGGCACGGCTCGCTCGGGCGCGCCTCCAGTAGTGCTCGGGCCTCTTGAGTGGCGGATCCGGTCGATCGCTGTCAGCGCCAATGGCCGGTGGCTGGCGGTGGGCACGGAAGGGAACGCCGTGTACCGCTGGAATCTCGAGGACCTGCGGCAGCCGCCCGATTCGCTCGTGGGCCACAGGTGGGGCATTCGGACTCTGGCCTTCAGCCCGGACAGTAACTATCTGGCGTCGGGAAGCGACGATCACACCACCCGGCTGTGGCGAATGGACTCTCCTCATGTGGACTCCCGTACGTTGGCGGCCGAAAACGCTATTTCGGCTGTCTGCTTTACGCCCGACGGCAGATACGTCGTAGCCGGCGGAGTAGATAAGAAGGTGTGCCTTTGGGATGTTCGCGACAGTTCGTCGCCTCCGCTGATTTTAGGCCAACTGGACAACAGCGTGGTGTCGCTCGCCGTTTCCGGCAATTGGCTGGCGGCGGGTATCGCCAACGAGCAGACCGTCCGGGTTTGGGACCTGACCGACCTGCAACGTCCTCCGGAAGTGCTGGCGCCGCACGACGACTGGATCAGCGTCCTCCGCATCAGCGAGAATAGCCGGTGGCTGTTGACAGGAAGCGCGGATAAGACCGTCCAGGTGTCGACCCTCGGATTGCCGTCGTCACCCCCGTTCCGTTTGCGGGGGCACGACCGTAGCGTTCGATCGGCGGCGATTAGTCCCAACAGCGAGTGGCTTGCGACTTGCGGCGATGACGGCGCCGTCCAGTACCTCGACCTCAATCATCCTGGACCGGTGTACCCTCGCGTGTTCGAGGGGGGGCGCGCGCCGGTCGCTCTGAGTAAGGATGGGCGATGGTTCGCAGCCATTGCCGCCGGACAGAAGTGCGCTCTATGGAATTTGTCCGAGGCGGATCGGCGGATGACGGCGCCAGGTTCCGGGGGCGCGCCGGTACGCGATCTGCAGATCAGTCCCGACTCGCGCTGGCTGGTCGCCGCCACGGCCAGCCCGGACCTGCGGGTGTGGGATCTGCGGGAACCCGATCTGGCCGGGACCGTGCTCCACGCTCACTCATGGGACGTTCGCTCGATCGCCTTCATGCCCGACGGCCGCCGGTTCCTGTCTGGCGGCGATGACTCGAACATCTTCATCTGGGACATTGCGGAGCGTTCCTCGCCAACGGGTTGCCTCAAGGGATACTCGCCGATTTACGCGATCGCCGTATCGCCTGACGGAAACTGGATGGCCTCGGGAGATTGGAGCGGGTATGTCAGCCTGTGGAATGTCTCGAACGGGGAGATCGTTTTCCGGCTCAGCAGGCAAGTCGCGCAACACCGGATCTGGCTACTGAGGTTCAGCCCGGACAATCGCTGGCTGATTGTGGGCGGTCATAAGGAGAGTACTGTCCGGCTGTTCGATCTGCTCGATCCGGACCGGCCGTGTACCGAGATTCTGGGCCACGCGGAATGGGTCACTTCGGCTGTTTTCACCCCCGACAACCGGCAACTGATCACGTGCAGTGAGGACGCCACGATTGCGCTGCGGGACCTGGAAAACCCGGCACAGGCATTTGAGTACCTGCGCGGCCATGAGTGGGGCGTGAGGGAACTGAGTGTGCGATCCGACGGAGCCTTCCTGGCGAGTTGTAGCGATGACCGGACAGTACGTTTGTGGAACCTGCGGAACCGGCCGGAAGCTCCCGTCGTGTTTCGAGGTCACCGGAACCCCGTCACTCACGTTCACTTCGCGCCCGACGGGGAATGGCTGCTCTCGGCGAGTCCTTACGGTTCCGCCCGCATGTGGGACCTTTGCGTCGGGCGGCTGGAAAAGCTTGCCTGCGGCATTGTTAAAAGGAACTTCAACCTGGAAGACTGGAAGCAGTATTACCCGGACGAGGAGTATTGGCTTGTGTGTCCGGGCGCGCCAGTGCCGCTGGACGTGATGGAGGAAGAACTGCGAAGGGTCAAAGGGCTGGCTGGCACATCGGATCGGGATTCGGTGCGAGCGGCGTACACGCGGCTGGTGGGTTGGGCTGCTCGCGTCAACGACAGCCGGTTGATCGCGGAGATCGGCCGGGAGGGATGTCGTGCGGGAGTGGCTGACGCGGTGCTCCCCGCATGTGAACGCGCCGTTGCGCTCGAACCGCAGAACGTCGAGTACCGGGAGCTTCTTGCTACTGCCAAAGCCTTGAGTGGCGACAGCGCGGGCGGCGTTCAGGAAATCGGCCGCCTCGAGTAAGTACGGATATTCAGAACTCCCGATGTCGCCCCGNNCTTGCGGTCGCGGCTCGGTAACAAGTTCTGTGGAATCAGACGCGGCGTTACCGAGCCGGGCCCAGAGGGCACCCCGCAAGGGAGCGGTTTTTTGAGTTTCGCGACAGAAACCAGTTCGGCCCGACGCTCGAATAGGATCGATGGCAGGCGAGCACCGCCTGCCCCACCTACGAACTCACTGCAAATTCCACGACATCAGGAGTTCTGATATTGCGGTGCGGCGGGGCAGCACCGCTGCCTGGCGGGAATCATCGCAGCGTTTTCCGAGCCGGGCCCAGAGGGCACCCCGCCAGCAAGCGGTCCTTGTCATTTGAAGTGAGTCACTCCCGTCTGAGCTATTTCGGCAGCGCGCCCTGCACGAACTTCACCAGGTCGGC
>PLRZ01000694.1 GCA_003164075.1 Bryobacterales bacterium
GGATAGGTGCCTTCCATCTCGATGGGGTTCTGGGTGGCCATCACCAGGAAGGGCCGGTCGAGTTCGTGCGTGGTGGTTCCGCTGGTGACGGTGCGCTCCTGCATGGCTTCGAGCAGCGCCGATTGGGTTTTAGGAGTGGCGCGATTGATCTCATCGGCCAGCACCAGGTTGGCGAAAATGGGTCCCTGCTGGAAGCGCAGAGTTTTGCGTCCATGCTCTTCGGTCTCGACGATCATGCTGCCCACGATGTCGGCGGGCATGAGGTCGGGCGTGAACTGGATGCGGGAATATTTCAGCGAGAGGGTGCGAGCGAGGGTTCGAAGCAACGTGGTCTTGCCCAGGCCGGGAACGCCCTCCAGGAGTACGTGCCCCCCGGAAAGCAAACAGATCAGGACGCCTTCGACAACATCGTCCTGACCGACGATAATTTTGGCGATTTCGCGGCGCACGAGTGCGAGCCGGTCCACCGCTTGTTTCAGTGTCGCTTCGGTTGCCACGTTGTTATTGTAGTTCAGTCGAAATGGGGGAGGAGAAATCGGAGGGACTGCGACTACACTTCGTTCCGCACGCCGGCCTGTTCGCCGGTGCGGCCAACCATGAAGCTCACCACGTCCGCCATCTCGCCCAGCGCCCGCCGGGCCAGTCGCGGAGCGGCCGATTTGGTCAGACGATACCAGCCCTGCATCAGTTTGTAGTCCAGCACCAGCAGGCGGTATTCCAACTGTTCCAATTCCAGACCGGCGGCGTGCTCCAGCAGGTAGGTGAGAACCCGATAGTCGCGGTCGAGCAACCGGTGGAGGGGGTCCAGTTCCATCCCTGCCTTCAGCCCCTGTTGAACGGAAGCGCAGCTATACCGCTCCGCTACTACCAGAGGCTGGTCGGCACGGCTGCGCAGTAGCAGAAGGCAACTGTAACGGAACCAGTAGACGAACAGAACCAACGAGAATGCGATGATCAGTACACTAGCTATCATGAGCAATCGTGACACGGTCCACTGGTACTAGGTGGACCATGACGAGCATAACACTAAGAAAAATAGGATGCAACANNCCTCACAGCCCTGCCATAGCCTTCTCGATGTCGCGGCCGGGGTACTCATAGTCCTGCAGCTTTCCCGACAGGTAGCTCTCGTAAGATGACAGGTCGAAGTGGCCATGGCCGCTCAGACAGAACAGGATGACCTTGGCGCGGCCCTCCTCGCGCGCCGCCAGAGCTTCATCCATTGCGGCGCGGATGGCGTGCGAGGATTCCGGCGCGGGCAGAATGCCTTCGGTGCGCGCGAATTGCACGGCAGCTTCGAAACACGGGAGCTGCGAATACGATTTGGCCTGAATGTGCCCCATGTGTACCAGGTGGCTGAGCAGCGGGGACGCGCCATGGTAGCGCAGACCGCCCGCATGGATCCCCGGCGGCACGAAATCGTGCCCCAGCGTGTACATTTTGAGCAGCGGAGTGAGTTTGGCGGTATCGCCGTAATCGTAGGTGAAGCTGCCCTTGGTCAGACTGGGGCAGGCGGCCGGTTCCACGGCGACAATGCGCGGCCCCTTGCCGGCCAACCGGTCCAGTACGTAAGGCAGCGCCAATCCGCCGAAATTGCTGCCGCCGCCGAAACAGCCGATAATGACTTCCGGCTCTTCGCCGGCCTGGTCCATTTGCAGCTTGGCTTCCTGGCCGATCACCGTCTGGTGCAGCATTACGTGGTTCAGCACGCTGCCCAGCGCGTAATTGGTATCGGAGTGCGTGGCGGCGTCTTCCACCGCTTCGCTGATGGCGATGCCCAGGCTGCCGGGCGAATCGGGTGTAGCGGCCAGCACCGCGCGGCCGGAATTGGTGTGGTCGCTGGGGCTCGGGAAGACCTCCGCGCCCCAGGTGTGCATCATCATGCGGCGGTACGGTTTCTGGTCGTAGCTGACGCGCACCATATACACGGTGCATTCCATCTCGAACATACGGCAGGCCAGCGCCAGGGCGCTGCCCCATTGGCCCGCACCGGTCTCCGTGGCCAGGCGTTTGATGCCGGCGCGTTTGTTGTAGTAGGCCTGCGCCACCGCGGTATTGGGTTTGTGGCTGCCCGCGGGACTGGTGCCCTCGTATTTGTAATAGATGTGCGCCGGAGTATCGAGGGCCCGTTCCAGGCGGCGGGCGCGAAACAGCGGAGTGGCGCGCCACAGCCGGTAGATATCCATCACTTCGCCCGGAATATCGATCAGGGGCTTGGGCGAGAACTCCTGCTCGATCAATTCCATGGGGAAGATGGCCGCCAAGTCCTGCGGGCCGATCGGCTGGCGGGTTTGCGGATTCAAGGGCGGACTGAGCGGCTCCGGAAGCGACGGCAGCACGTTGACCCAGGCGGTGGGGATCTGGCTATCTGCCAAAAGGAATTTGCTGTGTTGGTTCATACGGAAGGCTTACGGTAACACGAAAGGATTTGGTATGTCCCGCGAGGTGGCGCTGACGCGGCGTCGGCGTGAGCGGTCAAGCAGCACCCGCAGCGCCGGGACGAGTCTCCGAACTCCCGATGTCGCCCCGGAAAATGCGCTGACCCATCCCTTGCCCGGTGGGGCAGGCGGTGCTCGCCTGCCCTCTATCCTATTTAGTTTCTGTCATGAAACTGCGACTCGTAATGGCAAGACCGCTCCCTGGCGGTCGCGGCTCGGTAACAAGTCTCGGGCGCGCAAGCAAGCGGTCCTTGCCACTTGAAGGCAGTTTCATGACGGGCGGGCAGGCGAGCACCGCCTGCCCCACCTCCGAATCTCACCACAAATTCCACGGCGACGGCATTGCCAGACACTACCGAACCACCACCGCCTGCTTGATGGCCATCTCCCGATCCAGCAACCGCAGCTCGATCGGCAGCCCGCCGGCGGAAGATGCGATCTGCCGCACCAGACGATCCAATGTGGCCACCGCCGCCGGCTGGTCCCACACGCCTTCCTGCACCACGAAGGAAATTACCGTACCTTCGCCCTTTAACAACGCCACCGTGACGCCGCTATCCGTGAAATATCCCGCGGACCGAAGCGCGTCACCGAGCGCTCTGGCGTCCGCGTCCGCCGCCGTCCCGAAATAGTACACCACATCCCTGCTACCGATGGCCGCCTTACCGACCGTCATCCTCTTACGGATCGTGCGCCCGGCGTCAATGAGGCGCACCTGAATGGGGAACCCGCCCACCGTCATCGCGATCCGCCGTCCGATTTCCGAGAAATTGGAAATCGCGTTCGGATGGTCCCACGCGCCGTCGTCCACCACGAACGAGACCACCGTGGGACCACCCCCCTTCCACAAAAGGACGCTGGTTCCGCGCCCGTTGAAAAAGCCCGTGCTCTTCAGCGCCCGGCCCAGTTCGAGGGCGTCCTCTCTGGTGGCGCGGCGATAGTAGTAGACCTCGTCGTTTCCGATGGCGACTTTGGGCTCGCGGGCCCAATGGATCGCAATTGCTCCGCCCACAATCGTCGCCACAAGCGCAGCTCCCACGCCAAGGCCGACCCACTGCGGGGCGATTCCGCTCATGCCGGCTACGGCTTCGCCGGAGCAGCCTGCCCGCTCATCTTGGCCTTCAGCGCGGCCCACTTGGTCATCAGGGCGCTGTAGGCGGCTTGCTGCTGGTTGCAGGCCAAGAGCTGCGCCGCCGTAGGAGGCATCTCCGAACCCTGCATGGCCTGCACCGCCCCCACCATTTGACCGCCGATGTTGCTCAGATTCGGAGGAGGCGCCGGCTCCGCAGCCGCACCGCGACCACCTCCCCCGCCACCGCCGCCGCGTCCACCACGGCCACCACCGGCCGGAGCCACTTCGACCGGCGCTAAGTCTTCCACCTGCTTGAGCAGCGCATCGTTGGCTGCCGATGTCGGACGCGTCTTGATCTTGTCGGCCAAAGCGCGAGCGTCCTTGTAGGCCGCCGCGGCGTTGCGGGCGTTGTCCTCCATTTGCGTGGTCAGAGTAAAGATCTGCTGCACCTCGGGGGTGATCTTCACGCGCGGATCCATCTTGACGGCGATAGGCTGCGTCATGCTCTTGTCATTCACGGTCAACCGCACGGTATACGTTCCCGGCGCGACCCACGGCGAGTTGACGCCGGGATAGGTGCGATGCGGAACCGCGCCGCCTCCACCGCCGCCGCCGCGTCCTCCCGCGCCTCCGCCGGCAAGGGGATCGTAGTGCAGATCCCAGCTAAACCGGTGCATGCCGGCGGTGGCTTTCAGCGCCTGCGGGGGCGCCGGCCAGTACAGCGGCAGATTGCAATCGGCGGCGGTGGGCGTCTGCTGGCAGAGCTTGTTGTAAGCCACCGGATCGGTGGCCGGGTCGGAACTGCGCACCGGGTCGGTGCTGTTATAGGTGCGAATCACTTTGCCCTGGCCGTTGAGCACCTCCAGCTTCACCGCGCCCGCGGCGGCCACCGGCAGATAGTAATCGATGAGGGCGCCGGGCGGCGGATTTTCTCCGGCCGGCAATTCCGGCGGCCATGGCGTGGGATCGTTGGTGCCGAAGCGAATGCGGATGCCGGTGGCGGGCTTGAACAGGTATGCGTTGGTCGCGGCGGCTTCGGCGGCCTGGCGCAGCGGCGTCACATCGTCCAGAATCCAGAAGCCGCGGCCATGCGTGCCGGCCACCAGGTCGGAGCACACGCACGTGGCGTCGTCCTTCACTTCGATATCGCGCACCGAAATGGCGGGCATGTCCAGACGCAGGGAATTCCAGTTGTCGCCATCGTCGAAGGAGACCCAAACCTGGGTATCGGTGGCGGCGTAGAGCAAGCCCTTCTTGCGCGGATCCTCGCGGATGGAGTTGGCCACCGCGCCGCCGGCGATGCCGTTATCGATCTCGGTCCAGGTCTTGCCGCCATCGTGGGTACGCCAGAAGTGCGGGTTCATATCGTCCAGGCGCAGGGTGTTGGCGGCGGCATAAGCCGTCCTGGTGTCGAAGTGGCCGGCTTCCATATTGAAGATGCGGGTCCACGGCTTGATCTGCGGCGGGGTGGTGTTGGTCCAGTGGGCGCCGCCATCGGTAGTGAGCTGTAGCAGTCCATCGCCGGTGCCCGCCCACAGAACGTTGACGTCGAGAGGCGAGGGCGCGAGCGCCGTCACCGACCCCGCGGCGGAAGGAGTCACGGTGGAGGCGTATTTGCCGGCGTTCGGCGGTACNNTCCCATGTCTGGCGAGTGAGATCGCCGCTGATGGCGGTCCAACTGTGGCCGCCGTTGGTGGTCTTCCAGACGCCTGCCGTGGCGTAGAAAAGCACGTTGGGGTCTTTGGGCGACCAGATCAGCGGCTGGGTCCGGACGGTGCGCGCGGGCGGCTCGTTCGATGGCGCGCCGGCGCCGCGTCCACCGCGTCCCCCGCCGGGGC
>PLRZ01000194.1 GCA_003164075.1 Bryobacterales bacterium
TGCCACACGAAGCACGCATATCGCCCCTGCTGGGCTCACCTCAATTTCCACGACATCAGGAGTTCGGAGTCTCGACCCGGCAGGCAAGAGTGCCTGCGCCACGAAAACGGGCGCGCCTACGGCGCGTGTTGAAAACAACGGCTGGGAAAGCAGTCAGTTGCCGGGGCACCGCGTCGAGGCGCGCTCCAGGGGGGGCTGAAACTGCGGATCGGGCCGGGCGGCCTGGGACAATGGCGAGAGATCCCGAAGGTGGGGCAGGCGGTGCTCGCCTGCCCGCCCGGCCCGCGCTGAACCAGGCCCGCTGCCCAAACAGAATAGAGGGCAGGCGAGCACCGCCTGCCCCACCTCGGGGAGTCATCCCAGGTCAGACCAAGAATCAAGAACTTGCGAGCAGTTTCCAGAGAGCTTTCAGCCTCCGCGACGATAGCCGATCGGCTATTTCTTCACGGGCGCGCGAAAGTCGGTGGCCGGAGCGGCGCCGGTGGGGACCGACACTTGCGGAGTATCCGCGTTGAAATTCAGGGGCAGATCGACGATTGCCGGCTTTTCCCCATTTTCATCGGTCAGCCGCAGCCGGTAGTGCCGCGGTTCAGCGTCAAACACGATGTTGCCGGATATGGAATCGGCGGGCCTTACCTTGCGGATGTAGCCCAGCCATTGAGGTACCTGATCTCCGTCGGACAGCTCTTCGAGGGCGTGGCCCTGATCGTCCTCGAGGGTCAGATTTGGAACCATCAGGTCTTCGCTGCCGCTGTTGACGGCCGAAAGGCGGACTAGAAAAAATCGGTTCTTGGGCACGCGTGCCGTGTCGCCCGCGCCGATCTGCGGCAGCCATTGCGTCTCGAAAACGGTGTAGATGAGGTGCCCGGTCTCCACTCTACTGCCTAAGTCATAGACTTTGACTTCGGTGTCTTTCGATCCGCCGCAGGAATTCAGGAACGCGAGGGCCGCGACGGCCAGGAGCACATGAGACCCACTATTAGCATGTATCACGCAGAACTTATTGTGCGCGCCCACAAAGTTGCTGTCAAGCGCGGAATAGCCGAAGGCTCACTTACCTTTTTGCTCTTGCAACAGCCGTTCGAACTTGACCCGCTGATCCGCGGTGAGAACCTGTTCAATGCGCGTCCGGCCCTCGCTAAGCACCGTCCGGTAGTACTGCCAGAAATCGTTGAGGATCGATTTGACCTGCTCGGACTGCGCCGGGTTGAGGTCCAATTCCTTTTGCAGGCGCTCGAAATATATGCTCTGGCCCTGGGCGGTCTCGAAAGCAGGGGGGCGTTGGCGATTGTGAACGCCCAAATCCATCACCAGGGCGCCGGCCGCTCCGCCACAAAGGAATACCAGCGCCAGACTGATCCCGCACACCAGCTTGGGACTCCAGGAGCTACCCACCACCAGCCTGTCGAGCAGCCCTAAACTAGTGCTCATATGCCGTCAGCGTGGCCAGCATGTTGTTTTCGGCGCCGCCGGTTTCAAATGCGGGTGCGTTCTGTTGCGCCAGAATCGCTTCCGGAGAAGTCCCCACCGGATAGCGCGATTCGTGGCTCACCAGGTAGCCGCCCAAAACCGCCAGTGTCAGCAACGACGCGAACACCAGCCGCCGTCCAAAAGCCACGTTCAGCGCAAAAAGATTGGCGAACGCCGAAACCGGCTTGGGCTGGTTCACTTGCCGCATTACCTTTGCGTAGAATGCGGGTACGATATTCCAGGTTTCGGCCTCGTCCTGCCGCAGGCACCCGAACAACTGCGATACATCCTGCATCTTGCGCATCTCTTTCCAGCAAGTCTTGCAGGTATTCAGGTGCGCCTCGATATCCCGAAGGGCAACCGGCTCCAGCGAGCCGGCCAAATACTCTTCGAGGCTTTCCATGATTACAGCGTGCATAAGTATCTTCCCTTACGGATTAAAATAACACTCTTGTTTCTATCCCTTTACGAGTCTTTCGCCCGCTTCAGGGGTACCCAAAACCAATCAGCCGGTCACCAGACCGGGAGCCCGATCCAGGCGTTGCGCCGCCTTGACCAGTTTCTGCCTTGCGCGGAACAGTTTCACCTTGATGGTATTTTCGTTCATGCCTGTCTGTTCCGCCAACTCTTCCACGGAGTAGCCTTCTACTTCTTTCATCATCAACAACATGCGCTCCTCTTCGGAGACTCGGGAAAGGAGCTTTAAAACGTAGTCCCGCCGCGCCAGATCGGAATCCGCGGGCACCTGCCGGTCGTTGCTGGGTTCGGAATTCTCCACCCGCCGCACTTCGTCTTCGCTGAGATCGCTCTCGTAAACCAGTTTGCGGACTTTCCGCTTGCGCAGATAGTCGAAACACTCGTTGACCGTAATTTTATAGATCCAGGTGATCAGGGAGCTGCGGAAATCGAAGTTCCGCAACGACAGGTACACCTTCGCAAACACTTGCTGGGCAATATCTTCCACGTCGTTGCGTTGGCGCACGATGCCATGGATGATGGCGAACACTTTCGACTGGTAGCGTTCCACAATTTCGCGAAACGCCGACTCGTCGCCAGCTTGAGCCCTGCCAACCAAGGCGCCTTCCGGGGTGTTTAGGTAGTCCACTCTAGGTTTTGCCGCAACCTCGCTACCGAACGCGGGGAAGGTGAGAGCGCCTGACAGTGTTCCCATACATCCAGTCCGACGTTCCCCACGGTTTTCGGGTTTCACACACCTGTTGCAATTACCATTTTGCCAGATCGCGGGCTGTCTCAGATCCGGTTTGATTGGTTCGGCCGCCAAATTTGACAGTTCGCACCCGTTTTGGTGCGACCCAGACCTTAAGAGACACATCTAAACGATTGAGCGATGGAAGAATGCGGTCCAATTTGTATAATGGGACGGAGCATAGCTCGAATTCGTCGAGGAGTTTAAACGCATGGTTCAATTAACCGAAAAAGCGATCGGCAAAGTCAAGGAGATCATGGCCTCTCAGCAGCCCAATCCGGCCGGACTGCGACTCGCCGTGGTGGGTGGCGGCTGTTCCGGGTTCAGCTACTCGATGGCCTTCGAGAATACGCCCAACATGTTGGACAAGACTTACCAGTATGGCGACCTGAAGGTCTTCGTGGACCAGGCCAGTCTGCTTTATCTGGACGGCGCGGAAGTGGATTTCGTGGAGACGCTGGAAGGTTCCGGCTTCAAGTTCAACAACCCCCATGTGAAGTCCACTTGCGGCTGCGGCAGCTCGTTCCAGGCGTAAAATTCGCCGAATCAACAGGTTCAGGCGCTCCTCCGCCCGCCGGGGGAGCGCCTTTGTGTGTCCGCTCCCGATTCCTTCCGCCTCCCTCGAAACAAAGCTCCAAAGGACTAGCCATGTATGACCCGTTTGAGGGTGTAACTCCGCGCATGTCGAACCCGCCCGTATACAATAGGTAAGATACAGGAATTTTTTGTCTCTCGGCCCGGCTACCGGCTCGTGGCATCGGGAGACTCCCAAAAAGGTGGCGGGTGGCGACAATGGAAGAGCATACTCCTCCGGTGAAGGAGCAGAGTACACGAGTTGGGTCTCCAGGAGCGAAGACAGAGAAACCGAAGTCCTCCGGTTGGGGGTGGCTGTGGCTTCTGGTATTGCTGCTGGCGGGCACGGGAGTCTGGTACCTCTGGTCGAAAGGCGGTTCCACGCCCGCCGCTGCCGGTAGTGCGGCTCCGAAAGGCGGCAAAAAGGGCGCGGGCACGGTTCCGGTGGTGGCGGTCAAAGTCCGAAAGGGCAACCTGGGGGTGTATATTCCCGGTCCCGGCTCGGTGACTCCGATTTACACAGTGACGGTGAAGAGCCGCGTGGACGGGCAGTTGATGAGCGTCCACTATAACGAAGGGGACATCGTAAAAAAGGGCGACCTTCTGGTGGAAATCGACCCGCGGCCGTATCAGGTCCAGTTGGAGCAGGCCGAAGGGCAAATGGCCAGAGACCAGGCGACCCTCCAGAACGCCAAGGTCGATATGGACCGGTATCAAAAGCTGCTGGCGCAAAATGCCGTTCCCGAACAGCAGGTTGCCACCCAGAAAGCCACCGTTTTGCAGGCCGAAGGGGTGGTCAAATCCGATCAGGGACAGATCGACGCCGCCAAATTGAACCTGGATTACTGCCACATCCCGGCGGAGATCACCGGCCGGATAGGCCTGCGGCTGGTAGACCCGGGAAATATTGTCCACGCGACCGACGCCAATGGCTTGCTGGTGATCACGCAGATCCAGCCCATCAGCGTCATCTTCACCGTGGCCGAGGACGATCTTCCCGTGGTGCTGCGGAAATTAGCCGCCGGGCAACATCTGCAAGCCGAGGCATGGGACCGCGGGAATGTCGCCAAAATCGGCACCGGGACGCTGGCCACGGTGGATAACCAGATCGACCCCACGACGGGATCGCTCCGGCTGCGCGCCAACTTCGATAACAGCCAGAATCTGCTCTTCCCCAACCAATTCGTAAATATACGGCTGCTGGTGGAGGTAAAGAGCGGCATTACCCTGGTGAACCGCGCGGTCATCCAGCGCACTTCCTCGACTACTTACGTCTACGTGGTGCAGGACGACAAAACCGTGACCGTCCGGCAGGTCGTCGAGGGCGTGACGGAAGGCGAGAATTCCGAAATTATCAGCGGGTTAGCCCCGGGAGACGTGGCGGTGATGACAGGGGTCGACAAGCTGCAGGAAGGGACCCCGGTGACCGTGCAAATGGCCGACGAACCGAGCGGCGGCAAGGCCGGAGAGAACCCCGGCGGCGCGAAGTCCGGAGGGAAGAAGAAGTGAGTCCGTCCCGGACGTTTATTCTTCGCCCGGTAGCCACCTCCCTCCTGATGATCGGTATTCTGCTGGCCGGCGGTGTGGCCTATAAGCAGTTGCCGGTGTCGGCGTTGCCCGAGGTGGACTACCCCACAATCCAGGTGCTCACGTTCTATCCGGGCGCCAGCCCCGATGTGATGGCCTCGTCGGTAACCGCGCCTCTGGAACGGCAGTTCGGCCAGGTGCCGGGTTTGCAGCAGATGACCTCCACCAGTTCCGACGGCAGCTCGGTGATCACCCTGCAATTCACTCTCAGCCTGAGCATCGACGTGGCCGAGCAGGAAGTGCAGCAGTCCATCAATGCCTCGGGAACTTTTCTTCCTTCGGACCTTCCCATCCCGCCGATTTACGCCAAGACCAACCCCGCCGATACGCCCATTCTGACGCTGGCGCTCACTTCCAAGACCGACCCTCTCTCCAAGGTCGAGGATCTGGCCGACACCCGCCTGGCGCCCAAGATTTCGCAGTTGCCGGGCGTGGGCCTGGTGAGCATGAGCGGTGGACAGAAACCGGCCGTGCGGGTGCAGGTGAACCCCACCGTGATCGCCTCCTACGGGCTGAATATGGAGGATCTGCGGAGCGCCATCGTGGCCGCCAACGTGAATCAGGCGAAGGGCAACTTCGACGGAGCGCACCAGTCCTACCAGATCGGCGCCAACGACCAGTTGCTCTCTTCGGACGATTACCGGCCGCTGATCGTGGCGTACCGCAACGGCTCTCCGGTGAAGCTCAGCCAGGTGGCCGACGTGATCGACGACGTGGAAAACGTCCGGCAGGCCGCCTGGATGAACGAAACGCCGGCGGTGATCGTCAACATTCAGCGGCAGCCCGGCGCCAACATCATCCAGGTGGTGGACCGCGTGAAGCTGTTGCTGCCGCAACTCACCTCCACGCTGCCAAAATCGATCGACGTGCAAATCCTCACCGACCGCACCAGCACCATCCGCGCGTCGGTGGAAGACGTGCAGTTCGAGTTGCTGCTGACGGTGGCGCTGGTGGTGATGGTGATCTTCCTGTTTCTGCGCAACCTGTCGGCCACCATTATTCCCAGCGTGGCGGTTCCGCTCTCCCTGGTGGGCACCTTCGGGGTGATGTTCACGTTGGGGTACAGCCTCAATAACCTCACCTTGATGGCGCTGACCATCTCCACCGGCTTCGT
>PLRZ01000588.1 GCA_003164075.1 Bryobacterales bacterium
CTGTCCTTGAGATCGACTTCCGGAACGGGCGCCGCGGGTAACTGGGACACCGCCCCAGGGGAGACGGACGCGGCTTTTACACGAATTCCCTTCTTTGGCATATCGTGGCTCATCCTAGTGTAGTGCAAGCGGCTTTGCCGGAAGGGGTAGCTAGTTTCTGTCATGAAACTGCNNACGGGACTTGTTACTGAGCCGCGACCGCAAGGGAGCGGTTGCTTTCCCGCAGCACGGGAGTTTCGCGACAGAAACTAGCTATTGGCTATGGATGCGTAACCGATCTGGGGAAGGTCCGTCTCACCCGTGAACGCTCCCTAACGGGGTGCCCTCTGGGCCCGGCTCTGTAACTAATTGCAGACACGCGGGCACTCGTTACGGAGCCGCGACCATTAGGGAGCGTATTCCGCGCCGGTGCCACGAAATCCCCAAAACGGATAAGCACCCATTGGCTGTTGGCTATTGGCTCCGCGGCGTTCAACTTGCGGAGCATGCCCGGCACTCAGCGAGCCGGCGCGACCGGAATTGCGGCAGTGCGCGCAAGGTTGGCGGGCGCGCGGTAGTGGAGCACGTAGCTGCGCATGCCGCGTTCGAGCCAACTCATACCGAAAGTGTTGGCTTCGTCTAACGCTTGCTGGTTGGCCCATTGGTCGTGGGCGATCCGGTAACAGGCGATCACGGTGCCGGTCCGGTCGGCGCCCCGGCGGCAATGCACGAAGACGGGGCCGTTGGCGGAATCCTCAAGGACGGTCAATGCACGGGAAATCTGCTCTTCGGTGGGAGCAAGCAAACCGTTCATCGGCAGGCTGATGTACCGCATGCCGGCGGCCTTCACGAGTTTCTCCTCGACACTCACGTGGCCTTCCTCGTCGCGCAGATCGAGGACGGTCCTGATACCCATGCGGGCGAGGCTCTGGAACTCCGGCGGGGCGGGCTGGGCTCCCCGATAGAGATGCCCGTCCACCTGATGGAAATTCGCAATCGCCGGGGTATCGGAACCGGCGAATGCCAGCCCGGCGGCGACTAATAAGGTAAAGACTCGATGCATGAGTGCCTGAAACTATTATACCGCGCACTCGATAAGAACCGCTTGCTGGCGCGCGCGGCTGGCTGCTTGACCGGTCTGGGGAAGGTCCGTCACCGGTGAACGCCTGGCTAAAGAGCATATCAGCGGCGCCCCNNCCGCAATTGACGGAGACTGTGAGGAAAAGGTCATTGTGGAATTGAAGTGCGTGGACCGTTTTGACAACGAGCATTTGGCACAATGCATCTACTACCTGAAAGCCGCCCGACTTGGCGTGGCGCTGCTCCTCAATTTCCAGAGACCCAAGGTGGAATGGAAGCGCGTCCTATTGGATCGGTAGTCCTTTTACCTCCGTTTTCCAGCCATCTTCCCCAATTTCCCCAAACAAGGTACAATGTGATCTGAGTGGCGAACCATGAGAGTGGGCGAAAGCCCACTTTTTTGTTGGCCGCCTCAAGATCTCGTAACATGCAGGAACAAGTGGCTGCCAAAATCGAAGAAATCGCGCACCGCGTGGCTGAGTCGGAAGGCTTGGAACTGGTCGAGGTGGAAGTCAAGGGCGGCGGAATACACCGCTTCGTCCGCATCTCGATCGACAAACCCGACGGCGTCACGCATGGCGATTGCGAGCTGATCTCCCAGCAGGTGGGCACCATTTTGGATGTCGAAGACGTCGTCCCCGGCGGCCGTTATACGCTCGAAGTGAGCTCCCCCGGGGTGGAACGGAAACTTCTCAAACCACAGGATTATCAGCGGTTTCAGGGCAAGAAAGCCAAAATCAGCCTGCGCGACCCGGTAGAGGGACGGCGCAACTGGGACGGCACTCTCGCCGGCTTCGAAGACGGCATTGTCGCTCTCGAAACCGCGCCTGGTACGATTCAGCACTTTCCCCTGGCCGGGATTCAAAAAGCCAACCTGAAGTTCGAGTGGTAAACCCGCCGGAGACATTCAGCCAGAACATTATTGGAACAACGAGGGCACTTTGGAAACGATTTTTCAATCCATCGAGATACTAAGCAAGGAAAAAGGTATCGACCCGCAAATCGTCCTGGACGCTGTCAAGGATGCCATGCTGATCGCCGCCCGGAAACATTACCGTACCAACGAGGATTACCTCGCCGATATGGATCCCAAAACCGGTGCGATCCAGCTCTATGCCATTAAGAAGGTTGCCGAAGTAGTGGAAGATCCGGTGCATGAGATGACTCTGGCGGAAGCCCGCCGCATCAATCCGGCCGCTGAAATCGGCGGCGAAGTGCGCATCCAGAAGAACACCGAAGCGCTGGGCCGCATCTCCGCGCAGACCGCCAAACAGGTGATCTTCCAGAAGGTTCGCGAGGCCGAGCGGGAGACCGTTTTCAACGAGTATTCGGGACGCACCGGCGAGCTGGTGAATTGCACGATTAAGCGGGTGGAAGGGCCGGATTATATTCTGGATCTGGGCAAGACCGAAGCCAAGCTGCCCAAGAAAGAACAGTCGCGCCTGGAAGGCTATAGCGTGAGCGACCGCGTGCGCTGCGTCATCAAGCTGGTGGATAAGTCGAGTAAAGGACCGGGCGTGCTGGTGTCGCGCGCGGCTCCGGAACTGGTGATGCGGCTGTTCGAACAGGAAGTGCCGGAGATTTACGACGGCACGGTGGCCATCAAAGGCTGCGCGCGGGAAGCCGGCGAACGGACTAAGATCGCCGTACAGAGCCGCGATCGCGATGTGGATAGCGTCGGCGCCTGCGTGGGCATGAAGGGNNTCGAGTATTCCGACGACCCGGTGGTATTCGCCACGCATGCGCTGAGCCCGGCGAAGGTGAGCCGCATCAGCATCGTGGACCCGCTCGAAAAGCACATGGAAGTGATTGTGGACGATTCGCAGCTTTCGCTCGCGATCGGCAAAAAGGGCCAGAACGTGCGCCTGGCGGCCAAACTGCTGGGTTGGAAGATCGATATCAAGAGCGAGGAAGAGAAGCGGCAGGAAGTGGAGTCGCAGATGGCCGCGCTGGTGGCTCCGGGCGCGCCGGTTTCCGTGCTGATCGAATACGGCCTGGGCGAAAAGGTAATGGAGCGGTTGCTCGAAACCGGCATTGGCACGATCGAAAAGCTGGGCGGCATGACGCCCGAACAGCTTGAGGAGATCCCGGGCATTGGACCGGAGATGGTGGAACAGATCCAGGATTCGGTGAACGCGTACTACAGCCAGTTCGAGGATCCGGCGGCGGAAGCGCCTGCCGCGGCTGAGGTTGAGGCCGTGGCCGTGGAAGCAACCGCGGAAGGCGAGCCCGCGGAAACCGGGCCTGCGGAATTGCAAACCGATGCGAAACAGTCTGGTACGATAGAAGACGCGGGTTCCCCCACTCACAAACCGTCGGAAGGAACGGTCCCGGAAGGGATTGGACCGGAAGAGGGCACCCCGGATGGTAGCGGCCAGTAGCCCGCTCCCGGGGCCTGATTGCGTGGAAGGACCGCCTGGGCGGTAGAGACTGATAGCTTTTTCTATGAAGAAGATTCGAATCAACGAGCTGGCGCGGGAGCTGGAAGTCAAGGCTCACGAAATTCTGGATCGGCTCCCCGAATTGGGCGTGGCCGAGAAGAAGACGCATTCCAGCTCTATCGACGAAGACGTCGCCATCAAGCTGCGCCGGCTATATGGATTCGATGTGCCCGACTTGGAACCTGAAACGGAGCCGGAGATCGCCGCGATGGAAGAGACTCTAGAGGCGCCCGCGGCTGTCGCGGAAGCGCCGGCAGCGAGCCCTGCGGCTCACGCGAAACCGGAAGCTGTGGCCACCGAAGAAGCACCGCCGGCCGCTGCTCCGCCAGCGGTTGTACCGCCCCCGGTAGAAGAGCCCCGGCCCACCCCGGGGGTTGCGGCGCCCATTCGGCCGCCTCTGGCGGGAAGGCCAATTCATCCGCCGGTGTTCTCGCACGGCGCTCCTGCCGCGCGGCAGGAGGGTCCGCGTACTCCCCCGCCACAGGCGGCGCCGCCACCGCAAGCTGCACCCGCGCCACCAGCTCCTCCACCACTAGCGCAAGCGCCAGCAGCTCCGCAGGCTGCACCGCCGCAAGCCGCACCGCCGCCGCAAGCGCCCCCGGTGGCCGTCATCGCGCCCGGTCGACCGGCTCCGCCGATTGCCAAGCCACTGCCAGGGCCGGCGGCCACCGCGCCGCGGCCCGGCCAGATTCTTTCCGGCCCGCGCCAACCGTTCCCGCAGGGTTCGACATCTTCCGGTGAAGGCCGCGTCTCCGGACCGGGCGCGGCCATGCCGAGGCCGGTCTCGCGCCCCGCCGTGATCCAGCGGCCGCAGCGGCCCGAAACTCGCCCGGGCGCGCCGGCGCCAGCGGCGCCGCAGCCCAGTGCGCATGCCGGGGCCGGTTCCGGTTCCTCGCCCTCGTCTCGAAATTTCGCCGGCCAACCGGCGGCCCGTCCGGTGGTGCCTCCCAGACCCGATCTGGTGGCCAAATTGGGTTCGCCCCGTCCGGTCATGCCGGCGCAGCCCGCATCGCCGCGTCCGGGTATTCCCAAGGCGCCCAGCGCGCCGGTCCCCGGTCAGCCGATCTATCGCGGTCCCATCCGTCCCGGTCAGCCGATGGTCGCCAAGCCGGGAGTTCGTCCCGGGCCTCCAGCCATCGGGCGTCCGGGCGGACCGCGTCCGCAGCATCCCACGTCCCGCGGCCGCATGGAGCCGGGGCTCGCGCCGCCGCCAGTCGAGCCGGCACGCGGCCGTCCGGGGGACAAGCGTCCCTCGCGTCCGCAACCGCGCGAACGGCAGGAAGAAGAGAAGATCCTGCGGCCGACGCGCCGCCACATCGAGTCCGGCCCGCCGCCCATCAATCGCGAAATCACCATTTCCGAGGGCATCACGGTCAAGGAGCTGTCCGAAAAGCTGGACGTGAAGGCCGCCCTGGTGATGAAGAAGTTGATGGACCGCAGCATTTTCGCCACCATCAACCAGACCCTCGATTCCAAGCTGGCCACCGAGGTGTCGCGCGAATTCGGCGCCTCCACGGCCACCGTCAGTTACGAAGTGGAAGCCATGCAGGCGGTGGAAGAAGCCGAAGACACCAAAGATCTGCAGAAGCGCGCTCCGGTGGTCACCATCATGGGCCACGTGGACCATGGCAAGACGTCGCTGCTGGACGCCATCCGCGAAGCCAACGTCGCCGGGCGGGAAGCCGGCGGCATCACCCAGCATATTGGCGCGTACCAGGTGGACATGAACGGCAAGAAGATCGTGTTCATCGACACTCCCGGCCACGAGGCCTTCACGCGCATGCGTGCCCGCGGCGCCAAGGTCACCGATATCGTGGTGCTGGTGGTGGCGGCGGATGACGGCGTCATGCCGCAGACGCTCGAAGCCATCGACCACGCGCGCGCCGCCAAGGTGCCCATCCTGGTGGCCATCAACAAAATCGACCGGCCCGACGCCCAGCCCGAACGTATCAAACAACAGTTGGCCGACCGCGGCCTGCTGGCCGAGGATTGGGGCGGCGACGTGGTCATGGTGCCGGTATCGGCCAAGACCCATCAGAACCTGGACCTGATGCTCGAAATGATCCTGCTGGTGGCCGAAATGCTGGATCTCAAAGCCAATCCCAGCCGTCCGGCCATGGGCACGGTCATCGAAGCGCAACTCGACCGCGGACGCGGTCCGGTGGCCACCGTACTGGTGCGCAACGGCACGCTTTCGGTGGGCGACTTTTTCATTTGCGGCGCGGTATTCGGAAAAGTGCGCGCCATGCAGAACGACCGCGGCGGGCAGATCCGTAAAGCGGAACCGTCCACTCCGGTGGAAGTGCTCGGTCTGGATTCGCTGCCCGAAGCGGGCGACGATTTCCAGGTGGTCACCGACACCGCCAAGGCCAAGCAGATCGTCAATTTCCGCGATCAGAAATTGCGCGAGCAGACGCTGGCGAAATCCAGCCGCCTGACCCTGGAACAACTGCACAAGCAGATGCAGGCCGGCGAAGTGAAGGAACTGCCCCTCATCATCAAGACCGATGTGGGTGGCTCGGCCGAAGTGCTCACCGAGACCCTGCAGAAGCTTTCCAACGACAAGGTGAAGGTGCGCGTGCTGCACGCCGGCGTGGGCGCCATCAACGAATCGGACGTGCTGCTGGCTTCCGCGTCGAACGCCATCATCATCGGGTTCAGCGTGCGGCCGGAGCGGAATGCGGCGGCGCTGGCGGAACAGGAGAAAGTGGATGTCCGCCTGCACACCATCATTTACAACCTGACCGACGAAATCAAACTCGCCATGAGCGGGCTGCTGGCGCCGGTTTATAAGGAAGTGTACCGGGGCAAGGCGGAAGTGCGCGATACGTTCCGGATTACCAAGGTCGGCAACGTGGCCGGCTGTATCGTGCTGGACGGCGTAATTACGCGCGATTCCGAAGTGCGCCTGTTGCGCGACAACGTGGTGGTGCATACCGGCAAGATCGGATCGCTACGGCGCTTCAAAGACGATGTCAGCGAAGTGAAGAGCGGCATGGAATGCGGTATCACGCTGGAGAATTACGGCGACATCAAGGCTGGCGACGTCATGGAAGCCTACAAGACCGAACGCGTGGCCAACGAAGCCGCTTGATGTCATGGCCTCCGTCGGCGTCCTGACCCTGGAACTGCGGCTGCAGAATGCGCACTCTCTGAAAGAGAAGCGCCACGTGGTGAAGAGTCTGAAGGACCGTCTCCGCCATAAGTTCAACGTGGCGGTGGCGGAGATCGATTACCAGGACTTATGGCAGCGGGCGGCGGTGGCTGCGGTGACGGTCTCACCGGACCGTGAGTATGCGGAAAAACTGCTCCGGTCGGTTGAGAATGAGGCCGCCGAATTGCTGGGCTCGGAATTGG
Source organism: Bryobacterales bacterium (assembly GCA_003164075.1). Next base: position 6,858 of record PLRZ01000588.1, read on the forward strand.
CGGGCTCTTCGGTGGAGTGGCTGTGTTAGAGAAAGCTTTCAGCTATCAGCTCCCCCCGAGCCACTCGGCTGAAAGCTGAAAGCTAAGGATGGACGAACGTCGCACATTACGGATCTCCGAAGCGGTGAAAGAGGAATTGTCCGAAATCATCGGTTTTGAAACCCACGATCCCCGGCTGCTGGCCGTGGAGGTGACCGACGTTCACGTCAGCCCGGACGGACGGCATGCCAATATTGTGGTGGCGCTCCGCGGCACCGAAAAGGAAGCGCGGGAGTCTCTGGCTGCCCTGGAGCATGCGCAGGGGTTCCTGCGGCATGAATTGGCCACCCGGTTGAGCCTCCGGCACGTGCCCGAACTGCGTTTTCAACAGGACAAGAATCCCGACGTAGAGAGCCGAATCGACTTTTTACTGAGGCGGGCGAAAAAATCTCGCCGGAGCACCGAAAATTAGCCCCAAAATGAAACAGTTTGTGTTAGTTTTGTTTTTGTTGGCGGCTCCGGCTGCGGCTGGGCGGATCCTTTCCGTCCCAGGCAAGGCGGCCGAGGCCAAACAGGCGGCCGGACACCAGCCAAAGGAAGTTCGCGTGTTCATCAGCGAAGACAGGACGGATAAGCCATGCGCGTGGCTCCAATGACGAGCCGTTTTCTGGACGCCTGCCGGCGCCGGCCCACCGACGTGAGGCCGGTGTGGTTTATGCGGCAGGCCGGACGGTATTTGAAGCAGTACCGCCAGATCCGCGAAAAGCACGGGATTCTGGAAATCTGCAAGCGGCCCGACCTGGCGGCGACGGTGACCCTGCAGCCGGTGGAAATGCTGGACGTGGATGCGGCCATCATCTTTGCCGATCTTCTTCTCCCGGTGGAACCGATGGGCCTCAAGTTGCGCTACGAAAAGGGCGAAGGGCCGGCCATCGCCAACCCGGTGCGCACTACCGACGACGTGGATTCGCTTTCCACCACCAATACCGACGAGTTGGGATATGTGGGCGAAGCCATCCAGACCGTGGTGCGGGCGCTCGCCGGGAAGGTCCCGGTGATCGGCTTCGTAGGCGCGCCGTTCACCATGGCGAGTTACATGATTGAAGGCGGAGCGTCGCGCAATTTCATTCGCACCAAGCGGCTGATGTATAGCGACGAGACCTTGTGGCGCCGCCTGATGGGCAAGATTGTGGACGTGCTGGCGCCCTTCGCGCAACTGCAGGTGGCTGCCGGCGCGCGCGCCATCCAGGTGTTCGACAGTTGGGTGGGAGCGCTCGGCTCGGACGACTACGTGCGCTTCGCCGCGCCCTATTCGCGCGCCCTCATCGAACGCATCCGGTCTACCGGAGTCCCGGTAATTCACTTCGGCACCGGCGCTTCGGGCTTCTTCAAGGAACTGCACGCCGCCGGCGGCGATGTGATGGGCGTGGACTGGCGCATCAACATCGACCA
>PLRZ01000202.1 GCA_003164075.1 Bryobacterales bacterium
CCGCGAAGCTCTCGCCATCGAAAGGAATGGCTCAGCCCATTTTCCGCGCCGCGCTGACCTGGCGCCCGTTCACCGGTGACGGACCTTCCCCGGATCGGGTACGCACCCTCGAAACTCCGTGCCGCGCACCGATCCGTATTTCGAGGTTATGTAGCCTGTCCCCGAAATAGCCCCCGCGGCGTGCCAGAATGGGACTTCATGCAAAAGCGCTTTTATCGGGCCATGGCCTCGTACGTGGTGCTGGCCTTGTTGGCCACTTTTACGTTGGATGGCAGATTCCGCTTAGCTGTGTGGATCCTCATGGCCGGGCTCGCCCTGAAAACCGTGATCGCATACAAGACGAGTAATCTATGACGCTGCCCTTGCCGGAAATCGAGACGCCCGCCCTGGTGGTCGACCTGGATATCCTCGATCGCAACCTGCGCCGTGTGGCCGAATACGCCGGCCGGCACGGACTGCGACTCCGCCCGCATACCAAAACCCACAAATCCATCCTGCTGGCCAAACGCCAACTGGAACTGGGCGCCGCTGGACTGACGGTGGCAAAAGTGTCGGAAGCGGAAGTCATGCTGGGCGCCGAACCGGCCGACATGCTGGTGGCGTTCCCCATCGTGGGCCGCGCCAAATTGGCAAGGCTCATGCAAGTGGCGCGGCGCACCCGCGTCACCGTGGCGCTCGACAGCCTGTCCGCCGCGCAGCAGCTTTCCGATGCCGCGTGCGAAGCGCATACGGAGGCCGGGGTGCTGGCAGAGTTCGACGCCGGGTTGGGCCGCGTCGGCGTGGCGCCTGGCGAACAGTTATTGCAACTCGCGCAGTCCATCCGCAAACTGCCGCGCCTCACCTTCCAGGGCCTCGCCTTTTATCCGGGACACATCAAAGCTCTCGACCAGGCCGGCTTGCACGCGCTGGCGCAACTTTCCGAACTCGTGGGCGCCGTCCTGGCCGATTTCGAGCGCGCCGGGATCGACGTCCCCATCGTGAGCGGCGGGTCGACGCCCACGCTTTTCCACTCGCACGAAATCCGCGGGCTGACGGAGATTCGGCCGGGGACCTACCTTTTTAACGACATCAACACCGTACGCAGCGGCGGGTGCGCGATGGAAGATTGCGCCGCCACGATCCTGGCGACGGTGGTATCGGTGGCCCGCCCGGGGCACATGATCATCGACGGCGGGTCAAAGACGTTTTCTTCGGACCGCCCCGCGAATTCCTCCGAAGTGACTTTCGGACACGTGGTGGAAGCACCCGGAGCGCGCTTCCACAAGATGAATGAAGAGCACGGGTTCGTCGACCTGACGGGCGCCGGACGGGAATTCGGCGTGGGCGACCGCGTGCGTGTCATTCCCAATCACATCTGCGTGGCCGTGAACCTGCACGAGCGCGTGTACGGCTTGCGCGGCGGCCAGGTGGTGGAGACCTGGAACGTAGACGCGCGCGGCAAGCTGCAATAGAACGTCAGCCCGCGGTGGCCGCGGCCAATGTTGGATAGAGCGACATCAGCGACTCCACGCCGGTCATCCGGAAGAGGCGCATCATACGAGCGTTGGCGCCGGCCATCCGCAGGTCGCCGCCCGCCTTCCTGATGTGAGTCAGGCACGCTACCAGACTGCCGATTCCGGAACTGTCGGCATAATCCAGCGCCGAGATGTCGAACACGAACTTTTTCTGCCCCTGCTGGAGCAACTCGCCGGTGGCCGCTTCCAGCCGCTCATCATCCTTTCCGAGGACCAGCCGGCCCGAAACCGTCACCACGGCAATCCCGGAATCCAACTGTTTCGTCTCAATGGGCATGCTAGCAGGATACACCAGCTTTCAGGGGTCCGCGCGCTGACTTACAATCGTCCTATGAGTCTCTTACTGAGTGGCCAGACGGCCATTGTCACCGGCGCGGCCACGGGAATCGGCGAAGCCATCGCGATCCGTTTGGCCAACTCCGGGGCCACGATCGCGATCGTGGATCTCGATCTGGATGGCGCCGGGCGAGTGGCCGCTGCCATCGGAGGCGGGGCGTTCGCCATCCGCGCCGATGTGGCCCACCCGGCGGAAGTGAAAGAAGTGGTGGACACCGTGCTGGCGCGCACCGGGCGCATCGACATTCTGGTGAACTGCGCCGGGATCGCCGGCAAAGCCGCTCCCATCTGGGAACAGACCGACGAAGATTGGGATCGCAATATCGCCATCAATCTGACGGCGGCCTTCTACTTTTGCCGCGCGGTGGTCCCGCACATGCGCGGCCGCGGATACGGCCGCATCGTCAATATCGCCTCCATCGCCGGCAAGGAGGGCAATCCGCGGATGGTAGCGTACTCGGCCAGCAAGGCGGGCGTGATCGGGCTCACCAAGTCGCTGGGCAAGGAAGTGGCCACCGACGGCATCTGCGTGAATGCCGTCTCGCCCGCCGTGGTGCAGACGCGGATCCTGGACCAGGTGACGCCGGAACAGATCAAGTACATGACCGACAAGATCCCCATGAAGCGCACCGGTACGCCGGAGGAGATCGCCGCGGTGGTCCACTTTCTGTGCAGTCCCGAATGCTCGTTCGTCACGGCCCAATGCTACGACGCCAGCGGCGGACGCGCCACTTATTAGGGCCGGACGGCACTCCTTCGGAACTCCTGATGTCGTGGAANNGGGCGACATCAGGAGTTCTGTCCTTCGCAAGCCGCTCGGGACAAGAACCGGGGCGAACGGCGGGACGCCGGGTTCACCCACTCCGGCCGGCGGAGCGTCGCTTTCCACAATGTAGACCCGCGTTTCCACGGGAGCTTGGTTCATGCGCACTACGGGATAGTCGTGAAAGTTGCTCTGGTCGATCTTGCCGCCGGTCGCGGTGATCTCGCCCATCAGGGCCAACGAAGCGCCATTCCGAGCCGCGCGCGCCAGCAAGCGGTTCCTAGCCAAAATCCCGAAACTGATTAATCGCCGCCTTCCCCACCTTGCCTTGAGAAGCGCATTGTATTGCAATGGAGTCAACCATGACTAAACCATGCACCAACCGCGCCATGCTGACCGCGCTTCTGGCGCTTATCGCGCTGCCCGCCATGGCGGCCATTGGCGACTATGAAAAACAGACGGACGGGATCGTGCTGCAGACCGGTGACGGGTCGCTCCGAATCCAGCTTGTCGCCGGCAACATCGCGCGCGTTACGTTCGCCAGGAGCGCCATTCTGTTCACGCGCAACGCGTCGGCCGTGCTACCGAATTCCACCGTCCCGAAATGGACCCTGGCGGACGCCAACGGCGAACTAGTCCTGGCGACCGCCAACTTGAAAGTGCGGGTGGACCGCAAGACCGGCCGCGTCAGCTTCCTGGACGGGGCGGGGCAGCCCGTCCTCGCGGAGGCGCCCGGAGGCCGCATATTGGAAAGCGCCGTGGTGCAGGCCGAACCGGCTTACCACGCCCGCCAACTGTGGCAAGCCAATCCCGATGAATCGCTCTACGGCCTGGGACAGCAGCAAAAAGGCGTCCTGAACATCAAGGGTTACGACTTTGAGATGTGGCAGCACAACACCAATGTCGTGGTGCCGTTCCTGGTGTCGAGCCGTGGCTATGGCATCTTCTGGGACAACATGTCGTACTCCCGCTTTGGCGATCTGCGGCCCTTTGAACCGATTCCGCCGGCCAACCTTTTGAATGCCGACGGCCAGCCCGGCGGCTTGTCGATGGCTCCCATGGATGGCTCGGCGCCCGCAGTCGTCGCGCCCACTCTGGAAATCCAAGGCGGCGGCCGCGGACGGCGGCCCCACGATACCCGCTGGCAAGGCTCGCTCGCGGCGCCGTCCACCGGCGATTACCAACTGAAAACGTTCTCCAACGGCGGCATCAAAGTCTGGCTCGACAACCGCCTGGTAATCGATCATTTCCGCCAGCAGTGGCTAACCGATGACGATCAGGTGAAGGTACACCTGGAGGCCAACCATCGCTACCCCATCAAGATCGAGTGGACCGCGGAGAACGGCAGTACCATGCAGCTTACATGGAAGACGCCCTCGGCAGAGGCCGATAAGTTCTCGCTATGGTCCGAAGTAGCCGACGCCGTGGATTACTATTTCGTCTACGGTCCCAAGCTCGACACCGTGGTGGCGGGATACCGGCAGCTCACCGGGCAAGCTCCCATGATGCCGCTGTGGAGCTTCGGACTGTGGCAATCGCGCCAGAAGTACGAAACCTCCCGGCAGAGTCAGGACGTAGTAAGTGAATTCCGCAAGCGCAAAATCCCCTTCGACAATATCGTACAGGACTGGCAGTATTGGAAGCCCGACTCCTGGGGCACGCACCAGTTCGACGCCTCGCGCTTCCCCGATCCGGACGCCTGGATCAAGTCCATTCACGATATGCACGCCCACCTGATGATCTCCGTGTGGGGCAAATTCTACCCCGGGTCGGCCAACTTCGACGCCATGCAGAAAGCCGGCAATCTCTATCAGCCGCCGCTCCAGGAAGGGTTGAAAGACTGGATCGGATACCCCTACACGTTCTACGACGCCTTCAACCCCGGCGCCCGGCAGATGTTCTGGTCGCAAGTGGACCGCAACCTTTTTCAGAAAGGGATTGACGCCTGGTGGATGGACGCCACGGAGCCGGATCTGACGGCCTCTCCGCCCACCCTCGAAGGACAGCGCACTTATATGCCCAAGACGGCGATGGGAATCGGTTCGCGCGTGCTCAACGGCTACGCGCTCTATAACAGCGAAGCGGTCTACGACGGCCAGCGCAGCGCCGCGCCCAACCAGCGCGTGTTCATCCTGACTCGCTCGGCTTTCGCGGGAAGCCAGCGCTACGCCTCGGCCACCTGGTCGGGCGACATCACGGCCACCTGGACGGCGATGGCCAAACAGATTCCCGCCGGTCTGGGATTCAGCCTGTCCGGCATTCCTTACTGGACGCAGGATATCGGCGGCTATACCATGCAGCAGAAGTTTTCCGCCCGAACCACTAAGCCGGAAGACGACGAGGAGTGGCGCGAGCTGAACGCGCGCTGGTTCGAGTTCGGAGTCTTCACGCCGCTGCTGCGGGTCCACGGCGAACTGCGCGTGCGCGAGATGTGGACCATGGGCGGCGATTCCCATCCGGCCTACCAGGCGGAGTTGAAATCCGACCGCCTGCGCTACCGTATGCTGCCGTACCTCTACACGCTGGCGGGAGAAGTGACCCACCACTCAGGCACCATGTTGCGTCCGCTGGTAATGGACTTCGCGTCCGATAAGTCGGCGCGGGATTTGCCGGACGAATACATGTTCGGTCCGGCATTTCTGGTGGCTCCGGTTACCAGTTTCAAGGCGCGAAGCCGGTCGGTCTATCTGCCCAAGGCGGATGGCTGGTACGACTTTTGGACAGGGAAGACCGCCGCACCCGGCACCCGCATGGACGCGCCCGCGCCCTACGATGCCATTCCGGTTTATGTAAAGGCCGGATCGATTGTCCCCTTCGGACCCGAGCTTCAGTACACCGGGGAGAAGCCCGCCGATCCGCTCACGGTCTATGTCTATTCCGGGGCAAACGGAGCGTTCACGCTGTACGAAGACCAGGGGACCACGTACGACTACGAGAAGGGCGCGTATTCCGAGATCCCGCTGCAATGGAACGAGGCGAGCGGAACGCTGACCGTCGGACGGCGGCAAGGCTCGTTCCCGGAAATGCTGAAGGAGCGCAATTTCCAGGTCGTGCTGGTGTCGAAGGACAAGGCGGTGGGCTTCACAGAGGCGCCCCCGGCTAAGTCGGTTCACTATGTGGGCGAAGCGGTGGCCGTCAAGCTGAGATAGGTGGCAGGCGGCGTCAACCTGTCTTGAACTTCACGCGCTGAGCTCAAGCGGGAGTTCCATGGCGCCTTCGCGAGACAACTCGGCGGCGTACGCAAGCGCGGCGTCGATGTCCTCCGCCTTCAACGAAGGGTAACTGGCAAGAATCTGAGGACGGTCAGCACCAGCGGCAATGTTGTCGAGAATCACCGACACCAACACCCGTGTGCCGCGGATGCATGCCTTGCCGTGGCAGACGGCAGGATTGACACTGACGTGCTCTCTCCAGTTGTCCATACACTCCGATTTTACTCGTTTGCAGGAATCCTCTCTTTCGCTTCCCGCGACATGCGGAGCCTCCCCCCGCCGCATCGTTCCTCTCACCCGTGGCATCATATACCACATGCACTTGAGAGGAACACTGCTCAGCGCGGCCCTGTTTGCCGCCGCCGCTGTCATTTTTCAGGCCGCGCAGAACCCCCAACTGCCGCCGCCTTACGCCACCAAATCCGTGACCAACGGCCCGCGCGTCATTCCCCAGCCGGATAGCGCCAAACTCAGCGTCCCGCCCGGTTTTCACGTGGATGTCTGGGCCGAAGATTTCAACGTCCCGCGCTTCATGATGCTGGGCCCGAGCAACGAAATCCTGCTCAGCGATTCCGGCGAGGCCCCCAAAGGCTGTGTCTATGTATTCCCGCCCGGTAGCAAGGACCGCAAGAAGATCATCGACGGGCTGCATCAACCCTTCGGCTTGGCCATGCTGAACGGCTACCTCTACGTGGCCGAGAACGATTCCGTCAAGCGCTACAAGTACGATTCCAAAGCCATGACGGCCGCTACTCCCGGCGAAGAGGTGGTCTCGCTCAAGGGCCAAGGCACCCACCACTGGACCCGCAGCCTGCTGTTCGACCGTGCCGGCAAGTACCTTTACGTGGGCGTGGGCTCCGGCTCCAACTCGTCGCCCGGCGAGGATCCGCGCCGCGCGGCCATCAGCCGCTATACCGTGGACGGCTGGAAGCATGAGATCTTCGCCGCGGGAACGCGCAATCCCGTCAGCCTGCGCTGGTATCCCGGCACCGATACGCTATGGACCGGGGTGCAGGAACGCGACACCCTGGGTGACGACCTGGTGCCCGACTATTTCACCCACATCCAGCAAGGCGCGTTCTATGGCTGGCCGTACGCCTACATCGGGCCGCACGAAGACCCCATGAATAAGGGCGCCGCGCCGGATATGGTGGCTAAGACCATCGCCCCCGACGTGCTGTTGGGCGCGCACGTGGCCGTGCTGGATTTCATTTTCTACACCGGCAAGCAGTTCCCGGCGGAATATCAGGGCGGCGCTTTCCTGTGCTTCCACGGATCGTGGAACCGCTCCATGCGCGTGGGCCAATCGGTGGCCTTCATCCCCTTCAAAGACGGCAAACCCGCCGGTCCGATCGCCGAAGTGGTGAAAGGTTGGATGCTCGGACCCGACAAGCGCGAAGTATGGGGCCGGCCGGTGGGACTGCTGCAGATGCCCGACGGCAGCTTGCTGGTCTCCGAAGATGGGAACCGTAAGATCTGGCATTTGACTTACACGGGAAAATAGCGATTTGAGACGGCTATCTGCGATCGTTCTGGTGTGGGGCGCGGTCTCCAATGCCGCGCCATTTCCGCATAGCCTGCACCTGGGTATGGGGATCCAGTGCCTCACTTGCCACCCCAATGCGGCCACCAGCACCAAGGTGGAGGACAATCTGCTTCCCACCTTCCAGGCATGCCAGGGATGCCATGACCAGGCGGAGATTCCCGCTCCGCCCACCACCAGGCTGACCAAATTCAACCACGCCTTACACCTGAAGATGGGCAGCGTGGCGCCGTTTCTCGCCGCCGCTATCGACCATAAAACCTATTTCCAAACTCCGGGAGCCGACCTTCCCTGGATCCGCAGCCACCTGAATTCCCGCAATCCGTGCGAGGCGTGCCATCGCGGGCTTCAGGAATCCGACCGGGTATCGCGCGTCAACCTGCCGCAAATGCCCGACTGCCTGGTGTGCCATACCAAGATTGAAGCCCCTTTCAGTTGTTGGGATTGTCACTCCCAGGAAGCCAACCTCAAGCCGGCCAACCATGTGGAGAATTTCATGGACAGCCACAGTTCCGGCAAGCTGCAACTCGACAAAAGTACCTGCGCGCTCTGCCATGGCCGCACGTTCCGATGCATGGGGTGCCATTAATTTTGCCGTATGACTTCACCCCTGTGGCGCCGGCGGCACATGCGCCGGCCGGAATCCGATTGATAAGAAAAAGCCTGGAACATGGCCGTGGAATTGCAATATAAAGTGTCGGGGAGGGCCGATTGATGCCGTTCGCTAAGATCACTGGACAGGGTCTATTCGCAATCGCGTGTTCCGTCGCCCTCCTCTGGGGCTGTCTGATCGGCGAGCAGGCGATGTTACACCACGCCGCCAGCGAACGCGTCAAGGCGTTCCGCGAGATGGAGCGATTGCAGCGGAAGCTCCGCCCGGCGCCGGCAAACTCACCGCTGCCGCTCACCGTGCGCCGCCCCACGGTGGCCGCCGCCTGAGAATTCCGCGATGGAAGTGGAACCTTACCGTCCCTGTGTAGCGTCTATAATGTGACTATAGACATAAAGGGATGCCCGAGCAAGACACCCCCGATTTCGTCCCCGTCGAGTCCCTGGAAAGGGAATTGCCCAAGGAGACCCTCCGCGCGGGCATCTGGAACGCCCTGTCGTGGGTCCGCGACTTGGCATTCTCGGTGCTGATCGCGGTGGTTTCCATCGTTTTCATTTACCAGCCGGTAAAAGTGGAGGGCACCAGCATGATGCCCGGGCTCACCGACCAGGAGCGCATCTTCATCAACAAGTTCACCTACCGCTTCGGCTTGGGCAGTATCGAACGCGGCGACACGGTGGTATTCGAGTTCCCCGGGGACACTTCGAAGTCGTACATCAAGCGGGTGATCGGTTTGCCGGGCGACCATGTGCGCATCGACCGGGGCCAGGTGTACGTGAACGACCATCCGTTGGCGGAAGACTACGTGGAGTCCGACTATCGCGACGATGTCAGCATGCGGGAAATGCAGGTGAGACCCGACGAGTTTTTCGTCCTGGGCGATCACCGGAATTCCTCCAGCGACAGCCGTGTCTGGGGCACGGTGCCGCGCCGGTACATCTATGGCAAGGCGGTATTTTCCTATTGGCCGCTGAGTAAAATGGGCCGCCTGCGGTAGCTGGTTTCTGTCGCGAGACTCACTTCAAATGACAAGGACCGCAATTACTGAAAACGCGGTATTTCAGAACTCCTGATATCGCCCCCGCAATTTCTGCGTGGCGGGGA
>PLRZ01000486.1 GCA_003164075.1 Bryobacterales bacterium
TTGCGGAGCTGCCAAAGCCAAATAGCCCCACCCGCTCGTCATGTTCCACGCCGGCAATACGCAAGCTGCGATAGCCGATGATACCCGCACATAATAGAGGCGCGACATGCACGTCATCCAGCCCGGCAGGCAACGGAAAGGCGAAGTCCGCGCGCACGGCGGCATACTCGGCATAGCCTCCGTTCACGGTATATCCGGTGAAGGTAGGGTTATCGCAGAGATTCTCCATTCCGTGACGGCAGTACCAGCATTCGCCATCTACGCCACCAATCCAGGAAACACCGACTCGCGTTCCCAGCGGCAGCTCCGCCGTTTGCCCGTCAACCACCTCTCCGACGATTTGATGGCCAGGAATGAGTTGCTGTCTGACTGGCGGAAGATCTCGTTCGACGATATGTAAGTCGGTGCGGCATACTCCGCATGCAACTACGCGAAGCAAGACATGCCCCGCTTCCATAGCGGGACGGGAAACCTCCCCGATCCGAACGTACGATCCAGAGTCTGTGTGGGCTGAATCGAAGATGGCAGCTTTCATTTCCTGTTCTTCCGAATAGCTCCCGCGGCTTCCTGCTATGCCGCGGCGTCAATCGAGACCACGCGAACCAGTTTCTTGTTTACGAACTCCTGGATTCCCATGCTGGAGAGTTCGCGTCCGTAGCCGGAGTTCTTGATGCCGCCGAACGGCAAATCCGCACTTGTCCAAGTTGGATGATTGACGAACATCATGCCGGTGTCGACGCGCCTGGCCACCCGTTTGCCCCGCGCAATATCACTGGTGAAAACCGAACCGCCTAACCCGAAATCCGAGTCATTCGCCAGCGCCACCGCTTCATCCTCGTCCTTGACCCGGAAGAAAAGCGCGACCGGGCCGAAGAATTCGTCCCTAAAAGCCGGATTGTCGGGCTTGATATTCGCTAAGATCGTCGGCTGCATGAAGGCGCCCGGCCGATCGATTCTCTCGCCGCCCATAACGACCGTGGCCCCGTGGGCGACCGCTCGTTTTACCTGGTCCAGCAGGTGCAACAGGGCAGCTTCCGTAGACAGGGGGCCCAACGTTGTCGCCTCGTCCATCGGATCTCCGGCAGAGAGCGCCGCCAACGCCGTTTGGAATTGATCGAGAAATCGGTTGGCCAATTCTTCCACCACGATGAATCGTTTCCCCGCCACACAGCACTGGCCNNTTTTGTCCAGCTCTTCCCGCAACCAGCTTGCCGGCTTCCACGCTACCGGTCAAGGCAACACCTTTAATTCGTGGATCGTCAATCACGCGGTTGACTTGATCGTGCGAAATCAGCAGGTTGGTATACGCCCCCATCGGTGCGCCTGCCTCCAGCCAAAGTCGCTCAAAGGCGATCGCGCATTGCGGAACGCAACCCGCATGTTTCACCATGACGATATTGCCCGCCATCAAATTGGGCGCGGCAAAGCGCGCGAGCTGGTAGTAGGGGAAGTTCCAGGGTTGGACGCCCAACAGCACGCCGAACGGGCTGCTTTCGACCTCCGCCTCGCCAGAGGTTGGATCGAGATGTTGTGGCGCGAGGAAGCGCTCCGCGTTTTTGGCATAGTACTCGAGGATATCCGCGCTTAGCACTACTTCGCCTCGCGCCTGGTCGATCAACTTGCCCATCTCCATCGTTACCAGGTGGGCGAACTCGTCGACGCGCGCGTCCAGTATGGTGGCAGCTCTTGCGACCATTTCGGCCCGCTCGGCAAATTTCGTAAAGCGCCAGGTCTCAAAGCAGGCCGCCGCGTTTTCAATTGCTGTTTCGAGTCGCTCGTCGTTAAACTCCTCGAATGTTCGGAGGGTCTTGCCGTCAAAGGGGTTAACGCTTTGGTATGCCATTGTCTGGGTCCTCGTAGGAGCACTATTTTGCGCCGACTGCTACCGGCTTCCCCGATTTCGTGTGCGCCAGCGTCGATGCGGCGTGAGCTTTCACGGAATGCTCCAGCGCCACTTTCGCATACTGCCCGCAACCGTCGTGGTTACCCGTGCTGCAATGCTCCGCGGCGGCGCGGTGGCTCTTGGCGGCGCTCTCGTGTTCTTGCGCAGCGGCGGTGTGCGCTTCAACTACATAGTTTTCTGTGTTCATAGAAATGCTCCTGGTGCTTGAATTGCCCGCATGGTCCAGGGTTAGTTCCAACGCAGCAGGTTTGTGGCCGCTGCCATAGCCTGGGAATTCCCCCTTCCATATGCTCCGCACGCGGTCTGGGCTCCACGCGATTCGGCAACTTCCGCATTTTACGTGCAGCCCTTGCATCTCGGCTCCGTTATTCCCGGTATCGCAAGCCGGCGCAGCGGCCTCAGCCGTCAAATAGGCGGTGTTCGATTGTGGACCGTCTCGTGCAAGGAATGCTACTCGGCTGGAAATGGCGGAGACGGTCATGAAGATAGCAGATACGGAATTCGGCAGGTTACAAGAAACTGTGGAACGAAAAGAGGCGGAACTCGTTCGGGCATTGGGTAGGCGGGACGGCATCACAATCGAAAAGAGCGCGGACCAGATGGACGAGATTCAGTATGCGACGGAACGAGACTTAGCGATCCGAAACGTAGACCGGGATTCCGTTCTGCTGCGTCAGGTGAGAGTCGCCTTGAGCCGGATTCACGACGGCAGTTTCGGAACTTGCATCGAGTGTGAATCGGCGATCAGCCCTAAGCGCCTAGCGGCCGTTCCATGGGCACAGCGTTGTATTCACTGCCAGGATGCTGCTGACCGCAATGGGCGCGACAGAACGGAATCTGCCAGTGAGCCTCTCGTCGAGGCCGCTTAATAAGGAGTCCCCGCCGGTATAGCGCACTCCCCGGCGGCCACTTGCCTCGCAAATGTGCCGTTGCGGGGTCACGTGCAAAAGAGGCATTCTTTGAATCGCGAACTTCCTGTTCTGATCTCTCCTGTCAGCGTGGCTATCGTGCAGCTCCCGAAGAGACGCCACACCGGCCCTGAGGCGGTCATCACTGTACGAATTGGGTGCGTCCATGGTCACGACTTGGCTAGAGCGAATACCGGCAGGATGATGGCCGTCTATGCGTGGTATCCCGACCGGTACTGCGCCAAGAATGCCTTCCGCAAAGGCAGCTCCAACGTGTCGGCTTACATAGGCGGGGACACATTGTTCGATAGCAGCCTTCATTCCTTGCTTTCCCGCCCGAATTTGAACGATGCGCGTGGAGCGCCAAATCAAGGGGCGAACCTATGATCGACCCGACATTTGGCCCGGTCGCAGGCGCGCACCCCCCAGCTACATTGCCGAGGACTCTTAACCTGCCCCCTACTGTGAATTCGGCCAAGCACCGGATCAACGGGTTTCTTGAATGGTTCGGCGATCTGGGCGTATTTTCCTGGCAAGTGATGCGGGCGGCCGTGACACCACCGTTTGAATTTCGTGAATTGTTTCGACAACTTGATGAGATAGGATCGAAATCCCTGCCGCTGGTTGCCGCGGCCGGCGCGGCCATCGGGGTTGTGCTCTCGTTGGAAACGCGTCAAAGCCTGAGCCGTTTCGGGGCGAATTCGCTGCTTCCCACCGCGATCGTCTTTGCCGTCATTAAGGAGATGGGTCCGATCATCACCGGTTTAGTGGTGAGTGGCCGGGCCGGCGCGGGCATTGGCGCGGAGTTGGCGTCCATGAAAGTAACCGAGCAGATAGATGCAATTGAGGCATCCGCGGTCAACCCTTACAAGCTGTTGGCGGCTACCCGCATCGTGGCTTGCATTCTCATGCTGCCTCTACTGACCCTAGCCGCCGACTTCTGCGCCTTGGCAACTGGTTGGGTTTCCCAGACTCTGGTGGAGCCGCTCTCGTTACGCCAGTTCATCAATAGTGGCTTTAGCGGCGCGGAATTCAGTGATTTACTGCCGCCCACGTTCAAGACCGCTGTGTTTGGCCTGATCATTGGGCTGATCGCTTGTTTTCAGGGAATGCGGACACGGGGAGGCGCCGAGGGAGTCGGCCGGGCGGCCATGAACTCAGTGGTCCTGTCCTCGCTATTCGTGATCGTGGCCGATGTCGTATTGGTAAAACTGATTATCATCTGCTTTCCATGACCGTTGAGGACACAACCCGCGAATTCAGTATGGACACAACCGATTGCATTGCGATGAAGCCCGAAGAAGTTGAAAAAGACGGCGGCGAGCCAGCGGTCGCCGTCAGGGACCTACATAAGTCCTTCGATGGTCAAAGGGTACTGAACGGCATCAGCATGTGCGTGCGCCGCAGTCAAACCGTCGCGGTGCTTGGACGCAGCGGCACCGGAAAGAGCGTATTGCTGAAGCTGATCATCGGCCTGCTGCAGCCCGACTCGGGATCGATTCGCATTCACGGCCAAGACATCGCCGGCCTGACTCTCGACCAGCTCGGCGAAATCAGGAAGAAAATTGGGTTTCTGTTTCAGCAGGCCGCGCTTTACGATTCGCTCACCGTCGGACAGAACGTGGCTTTTCCACTGCAGCATAACAAGAAGCAGATGTCGAGTTCCGACCAGAGCGACCGCGTCGCGGAACTACTGGCGGAAGTGGGAATGGAAGGCGAGCTTGCGAAGATGCCCTCGGCTATCTCTGGCGGTATGCAGAAGAGAGTAGGGCTGGCACGTGCGCTTGCTTTGGAACCGGACATTTTGCTGCTCGACGAGCCGACGGCCGGCCTCGATCCCATCAGTGCTGGGGAGATCGATGATCTGGTTCTCAAACTCCAGCAGGAACACCGCATGGCATCTGTCGTTGTGACTCACGATCTGCACAGCGCAAAGGCGATTGCGGGCCATCTGATCCTGCTCAATGAGGGAAACGTGGTCCTCGAGGGTACCTTTGAAGAACTTCAGCATAGTGAGGACAAGTTTGTGAAAGCATTCTTAAGACAATCGCAGGAGGACACATGTCGAGACCGGCGCGATTAGGAGCGTTCATCGTTGCGACGCTGGCCATTTTGGCGGCCGGTGTCTTCATAGTCGGGAGCAAGCAGTATCTTTTCACTTCCACGTATCGCTTGAAGACGAAATTCGACAATGTGGCCGGCCTGGCTATCGGGGCTGACGTGCGGGTGGGCGGAGTTCATAGCGGAACTGTGGGCGATATCGTGATGCCTCACAGGCCGAACGGACAGATCACAGTGATCATGGATCTCGCCAGATCGACGCACGAGATCGTAAAGCAAGATTCAGTTGCCTCAATCGAAACCGAAGGCATGGTAGGGAGCCAGTATCTTGCCGTCTCGTTTGGGTCCACGGGCGCCGCTGAGGTGCGGAGTGGCGACGTCATCGCTAGCCAAGCCCCGCTTGAAGTGTCAGCCCTGCTCAAAAAGGCCAGCGGCATTCTGGATAGCAGCGAGGAAGCCCTCCAGAACGCCACTCGGGCTACTGCGAGTCTCGCTTCCATCAGCGCCAAGATCGATGGCGGCCAGGGAACAGTAGGAGCGCTGGTGAACGACAAACAACTCTATAACAACCTCGAACAGGCGACCGTCGCCGGACGCGACACGGTACTCCAGGCGCAGGCTGGCGTCACCGACTTCAAGGAGAATATGGAAGCCCTGAAGCACAACTTCCTCTTGCGCGGGTTCTTCAAGAGCCGCGGCTACGAAGATTCGGAGGATCTGGTAAGGAATGAGATCGAGCGGCTGCCGCAAGGCGCGCCGATGAGGGAATTCACCTACGCGGCGAAGCAGCTTTTCGATAAGCACGATACGGCCGAACTGAAGAACCAGAAGTCTCTTAATGCCGGCGGCGGTTTCCTGTCTAATAACCAGTTTGGGTTCGCCGTGGTCGTGGCATCCGCGGGCATGGAAGGCGATACGCAGAAGGACGTAGTGCTTACGGAAGCCCGATCGATGGCTGTGCGTGACTATCTTGTCGAGACCTTTGACTTCGATGATAGCCAGCTCAAAACTCTGGGAATGGGGAAGCAGCCGGACGCCGCTTTGGGTGCTGGTTGGGGTACCGTGCAGATTCTCATCTATCCGGTCGGAACCGAAATCCCGGCTAACAAACCAACTCAGCCGGGGATTTCATCCAAACCTATTTCGGGGCAACCGGCGCCGACCGCCGTGCCCGCAACGCCGAAACCTCACCGGTGATTACGTTGACTGTCAAAATGCCCTCAAATGCCCTAAACCTAAATGCCCTTATACTCCGATATTCCGCGTGAAGGGTATCGTCGCTGTCAGCTAAACTCCGTAAACGCATTCAAACATGGCGGAATCGCAGTCAACACGAGAATGGCTCTCGGACGATGGTCACCGATGGACACTGTTCGTACCATTATGCTCCAGGAGTCGCTGCCTTAGCCTCTTCGCGC
>PLRZ01000185.1 GCA_003164075.1 Bryobacterales bacterium
CCCTGCCTCCACTGGTTTGCCCCTGGTGATGGCAGGTTCTTAGCTCCAAACCCGTTGCAGTTCTTCTCGCCGGATCGCTCGGCTGCTTCCTCTGTCTCCACTCCCCTCCGGGACTCTTACATCCCTCGGGATCAAAGCGTTCAACAGATTCCGCCACCTCACGGCTCGCCTTCCGAACCCGCCCGATTTCCTCTCGCTCCCCGCCGCCGGTTCTATTGCTAGGGTTGGCTGCGGATCACCGTTCCTGGGTCGCTACGTTTCCGGAGACTTGCTGTTCCTCAAACCTCTTGGAACCTTCTCCACTATGCTCCCAACCCCCTTTTCCGTCAACGCTTTTCGTGTGCCCAAAAGCACGATTTCCTCAGCATTTATTTGGCTTGTTTCTAATTGGTTACAACGGCACTCCGGTGCATTCTCTGTGGATAAAACAAACCTGCGAGTTCCTGTCTTTGGCATACTGAGCATTGGTGCGAAGACTCGTGATCCGGCCCGGCGCCATCGGCGATTTCATCGTCTCCCTGCCCGCCCTGGAGTCGCTGCGGACCGATTATTTCGAAGTCTGGGTCCCATCGCCCAACGTCCCGCTGGTCCGCTTCGCCCATCGTGTGCGTTCCATCGCATCCACCGGTCTCGACCTGCTGGGCATCGCCGATCCTCCCGCCGGCCTGCTCGACGAACTCCGCAGTTTCGACTCGATTGTCTCGTGGTACGGCGCCAACCGCGCGGAGTTCCGCGATCTCATTCACGCCCTCCACCTCCCCTGCCTCTTCCTTCCCGCGCTGCCCCCCGAGGCCGCCGCCGTCCACGCCACCGATTTCTACCTCGAGCAGGTGCGCCATTTGTGCGAATCCACCCGCGACCCCATCCCTCGCATCCATTGTGAGATCCAGTGTGAGGTCGAGCGGGAAAACTCCGCCGTCATTCATCCGTTCTCCGGCAGCGCCCGCAAGAACTGGCCGCTCGAAAAGTTCCGCCAGTTGGCGCGCGGGCTGGAGCGCCACATGCGCGTCGATTGGTGCGCCGGCCCCGACGATCCGCCGCTGGCCGGCGCGGTCCGCATCGACAATCTGTACGAATTGGCTCGCTGGCTGGCTCGCGCCCGCCTGTATGCCGGCAACGATTCCGGCATCACCCACCTAGCGGCAGCCGTGGGAACCCCGGTGCTGGCGCTGTTCGGTCCCACCAATCCCGAGGTCTGGGCTCCGCGCGGACCAAACGTCCGCGTAGTACGCTGGCAAACCGAACCAGCCGCCGGCAGCGCGCTACAATAAACGGCACGTCAATGGCAGCCCGGCTCAATCCGGTCCCCTCGCGGCCGCCCGAGATTGTTGAATTGCGGCGCCTCAACGCCCGCGCTCTGGAGCCTCTGTTAGAGGAGGAATCGGCGGCCTGGTGGGACACGCTCGAATGGGACTTTGAAAAGTCCGCCGACTTGGTGCGCCGCTTCATCGATCTCCGCGCGCTCAACGGCTATGCGCTTGTCGAAGACGGCTTGGCTACGGGCTATATCTACTACGTGCTGGAAGATGCCAAGGGTCTGATGGGCGATCTCTATGTGATGCGCGAACATCGCACCATCGAGCGCGAGAACGTGCTCCTGGCGGCGGCCCTCCAGTCCATCGTGGCCAATCCGCAGATTACACGCATCGAATCGCAGCTCATGATGCTGGAATTCTCCAGCCGCCGCAACGTTCCCAACGCCGCACACCTGATCGCCTTCGACCGCAACTTCATGCGCCTCGATCTGCGCCGGGCGGCGCTCCCGGAAGGCCGCGTGCGACGGCCGGTCTATATCGACCGGTGGACCGACCAGCATCAGGAGGCCTCCGCGCAGCTTATTGCCGCCGCTTACAACGGCCATGTCGATAGCCGCATCAACGACCAATACCGCAGCGTGGCCGGCGCGCGCCGGTTCCTGCATAACATCGTGCAGTATCCCGGTTGCGGCAGTTTCTTCCGTCCGGGTTCCTACGCCGCTTTCGAACCATCGCGCGGACGGCTGTGCGGTATCTCTCTCTCCAGCCTGGTCTCGCAGGATTGCGGCCATATCACGCAGATCTGCGTTTCCCCGGAAGTGAAAGGCAGCGGCATAGGATACGAACTGCTGCGCCAGTCGCTCTGGGCTCTGCGCGACATGGGCTGCCGCGCCGCCTCGCTCACGGTGACCGCCGCAAATAAAGGCGCGGTGGATCTTTACGAGCGCGTAGGCTTCCACACGGTGCGGCGCTTCTCGGCGTACGTGTGGGAAGGGTTTCGGGGTCAGCCCAGGGGCTAGCTACTTTCTGTCGCAAAACTCCGACTTGTAACGGCAAAACCGCTCCCTCGCGGTCGCGGCTCAGTAACAAGCTCCGTGGAATCAGGCGCGACTGTTGCCGAGCCGCGACCGCGAGGGAGCGGTTTCTTGCGTTTCGCGACAGAAACTAGCTGGGCTAACCGCTATTTCACTCCCGACATCANNGCCAGCCAGTTGCCGATGCTGATGGAGAGGAACCAGATGCCCATCATGAATCCCGCGGCGCGGTCGGGCGCCAGCTTGCTCACCGCGCTTAGCCCAATGGGGCTGAGACACAGCTCGCCCAACGTCTGTAGAAAATAAGTGCCGATCAACCACCACATGGCCGCCTGCTCGCCATAGGGGACCCTGGTGGCAGGCGGCACCAGGATGGCGAACGCCAATCCGGCGAAAACCAGGCCCAAGGCGAACTTTCCAGGGCTCGGCGGCTCCAGACGCCTCCGTCCGAGCGCCAGCCAGAGCCATGCGAATACCGGCGACAGCGCCACCACGAAAACCGGCTGCACGGACTGAAACCAGGTGGCGGGAAAAAGAATGCCGAAGGGAAGATGGCGGTCGGTATTGCGCTCCGCAAACAGGTTCAAAGTGGAGCCGGCCTGTTCGAACGAGGCCCAGAAGAGAGTCGACGCCACGAAAAGCACCAGGACGGCGGCCGAACGCTTGCGTTCCTCCGGCGACCAGCCTTGGCCAAGCAACAACCAGGAAAAAACCGCCACCGCGATGGCGAGTTCCACCCAACCCACGCTGTCCCCAATGGCCGTGGCCGTGATCGCCAGTACTCCGGTGGCGCCCAGAATCGCCACCAGAGCGAAGACGCCCAATCCGCCGCCCACCGCGAGTGTGGCGTTGCGCTTCTGCCGCCGGTCGAGCTCGATGTCTCCCGTGCCGGCGGGATGCAGACCGGCGGAACCCAGGTACTTCCCGCCCAGCACATATTGAATCAGCCCGGCCAGCATGCCGATGCCCGCCAGTCCGAATCCCCACCGCCAACTGATGGTCTCGCCCACCCAGCCGCAGAAAAGCGGCGAGATCAGGGCCCCGATATTGATCCCCATGTAGAAGATGGAAAACCCGGAATCGCGCCGCGGGTCGCCCTTGGAATAGAGTTGGCCCACGATGGTGCTCACGTTGCCTTTGAGGAGGCCGGTGCCCATCATCAGCAGGACGATCCCGGCATAAAAGGAGACCTCGGAGGGCGCCACCAGGCAGAATTCGCCGACGGCGATAAAAATGCCGCCGATCAACACCGCGCGCCGCTGTCCGGTGACCCGGTCGGCGATCCACCCGCCGCCGAGACACAGCAGGTAGACCATGGACGTGTACAGTCCGTAGACCGAGCCGGCCTTGGAATCGCTGAAGCCCAGGCCGCCCTCGGAGATCTTGTGGACCATGTAGAGCACCAGCAGGGCGCGCATGCCGTAGTAGCTGAAGCGCTCCCACATCTCCGTGAAGAAGAGGGTGGCAAGGCCCCGCGGGTGGCCGAAGAAGCTGGTATCGGCGCGAATGGCATCGAGGGACTTCTGGTCTTCGCTGTTGGCCATAGATTGTCCAGTATAATCGTCGGCATGCTTCGCTGGCTCCTTTTCCTTTGCTGTGCCCCTCTGCTTTTCGCGCAGGCCGATGAGATCCGCGCGATGATGCAAGACTCGCAGGCCGCCTGGAATCGCGGCGACCTGGTGGCTTTCGCCTCGGACTACGAAGACTCGCCGGAGACCACCTTCATCGGCAAAGACGTGACGCATGGAGGCGCCGCGGCCATTCTGGCGCGCTATCAATCGCACTATCCCAGCCGCGAAGCCATGGGAACACTGACCTATTCGGAGTTGGCCGTGCGCGAATTGGCGCCGGGCCTGGTACTCGTCAACGGGAAGTTCGATCTGAAGCGCACGGCGGCCGGCGGCGGCGACGCCACCGGCCGATTCACGCTGGTGATTCGCAAAACGTCGAAGGGATGGAAGATCATTCACGATCATTCGAGCTAGCGCTCGATCGACTTTGCGCTCCTCTTCAGCCGGGCGAGAAGTCCGTCGCGCCCGGCGACGAGCGTTTCGGTGACGTCGCCACTCTCGATATAAAAGGGATCGGAGCCAGGATCGTCTGGAAGGCTTTGCGATTCCGCGCCACGAATTAGTTGCGTAAAGACGATGATGCCGTCTTGGCGTGGCGCCGTTGACCGCCGGCGCATGGGTGGCCGTCGCGGGTCGGCCAAGGTCCCGATTCCGACCAGTTCGCCTCACCCAGACCGAAAGGCGGGACGGCTGGGCGCGTCGGGACTGATCGAGGAAACGCTGCCCGTGTGCTGCGAATTGGGTGAATGTAGCTCGCCTGAGGGGTGGTGTTCCGATATTTCCTGGATCGTCGCTCGGTCCAACTTCCCAGTGCCTGGCTACGCGCCCGCTGGCGCCCACAGAGGGTAAGAGTCGCCTTGCCGTCCTTGCCCCGGCCCCTACTTCCACCGATACCAAAAGCGGCTAAGATGGAGGCATGGATTGGTCGGATTGCCCTTTGGTTGAAGTGATACCCGGCAAGGTCAGCGGCGTGCCGCTGCTCAAGAACACGCGCTTGCCGGTGGAGGCAATCACCGGAAATTACGACGNNTTTCCGCGATGAGGGATTACCCCCGGGCTCCGCCATAGCTGAAACGCTCGATTGCTACCCGGAAGCGGGGCTTGAAACGATCATAGCGATTCTCGACTATCGTGCCGCCCACCGAGTTCAGGCGCAGCCTTGAAGGTTCTGTTCGACGAAGACGTGCCCCGGAAACTTGCCCGGGCGTTGCCCAGTACGACCTCGCACAAGTCCGCCGCGACCGCATAAAGCTGAAACGGCTGCGACTGGCTTAGCGCCGCCGTATGTCGAAAAGGGTCCCTTCTGGGACTGGGGTTCTGCTCCCGCGAGCGTGTGCGGCGTGCTAATCTTTGGCGCATGAGACCAGACCTCTCGCGCATGAGGCAAGACCTGTGCACGAAGATCGCTATTTTCGCCGTTTCCTTGATGGGTCTTAATATGGGTAACTGATAACGCTTCGAGTAGCGGGCGGACGGTCATTCCGCGAAGGTGGCGAGTTGCGCCGAACAGCGGAGCCTTCGCCTTTGTCCTTTCGCGGCCATTTTTTTCGAACCGGTTTGCCTCACCAGATCGAAAGGCGGCGACCTTGTGTTCAGCCCACGTCCCGCCGCTCGTTTCTATCGGCGGCCGCGAGAACGGCGGCGTCGTAGACAACCGTTGCTCACGCCGGACGCAGGGCCGTTCGCGACGTTCGGAGCTGCGCCCGCACGCTGCGGTGAGCTTCATTCATCTCTTCCGCGGTGAAACGTCCGTGCTGCTCTTCCCACAGGGCGACCGCCGCCAAACCAGCCCGCCGCTGAAGTGCTTCGCGCGCCGCAACGGTCATCCAGGCCGAGACGCTCACCCCGTCGCGGGCGGCCGCTGCAAGGATGTTTTTGTGAATCTCAGGATTTACAGTGATGGCTAGCTTCGGTGACGGGTTGCCGCGCGGCATGCAAAGTATCCTACTACAATATGACACCGCGCGGAGACCGCACCGAATGTCAAGATGCGCCCTGAACCGTGACGCGATTCGGACAATCCGGACACGCGGCCGTGCCCGGGTGACGCTACNNACTGCCGAGGCGACCCATGGCGCCAACAGCCCCGCCTACCAGCGACCGGGTGCAGAGTCGAGAAAAAGAAATCCCGGGATGCGGTCCTAAGCTCAGTGAACCGTATTGTCATTTATTAAGAATCCACCCCTGCTGGAATGCGCACGAAATCGCTGTGTTATATTGCAACTGCTTATGGGGATAACCAATTTTGATCGGCGCTCGTTTCTCGTAGGAGCTGCGGCGGCGATTACTCAGGCGGGAGCCCAGACCGGCTCCCAGGCTGGCCACGTCACGGCGGCTCCCCCCGTGCGTCGAAGCTACGAATTGAACCGCGGCTGGCGCTTCCTCCAGCACGCTGTAAACAACGCCCTGGAACCGGCCTTCGACGATTCCCGAGCCGACCGTATCGCTCTGCCGCACGCCAATGTCCGTCTGCCGTGGCACAGTTTCGACGATCGCGCTTACGAGTTCGTATCCGTGTACCGCAGGCACTTCCGCGCGCCGGCAGCGTGGCGCGGCAACCGTGTATTCGCGGATTTCGACGGCGCCATGACGGCCGCCGCGGTGGCGATCAATGGGCATGCTTTCCCGGAGTACCAGGGCGGCTATACGCCGTTCTCGGTGGAACTCACCGATCACCTGCACCTCGATGCCGACAACCTCCTGGCCGTGAAGTTGGACTCCACCGAGCGCGCCGACATACCACCGTTCGGGGGCCGCATCGATTACCTCACGTTCGGCGGAATCTATCGCGACGTTCGCCTGCGCGTCGTGCCAAAGACATTTCTAGCCAACGTCTTTGCCCGTCCTGTTCGGGTGCTGGAACCGGGACGCGGTCTGGAAGTCCGCTGCTGGCTGGACGGACCGGTGGCGGCCGGCGCGAAGCTTGCTGTCGAACTGCGCGACGGCAACCGCGTTCTCGCGGCCGGGGAAGCGCCCGTGCAGAACTCCGGCGGCGAATATCATCAAGTGGCCATCGACCGTGCCGGCGACGTCCAACTCTGGGATCTGGAGCATCCCAAGCTGTATCAGGTTCGGGTAACACTGTCCAACCCTGACGGCTCGCATGACGAATACACCACCGGCATCGGCTTCCGCGACGCCAAATTCACGCCCGCCGGATTCATGCTGAACGGAAAGCATGTGAAACTGCGCGGCCTCGATCGCCATCAGACATTTCCGTTCGTTGGAGGCGCCATGCCAGCGCGCGTCCAGCGCCGCGACGCCGACATCCTCAGGCGCGAGCTCAAAACCAACATTGTCAGGACCTCCCACTATCCGCAGTCGCCGGCGTTTCTCGACCGGTGCGACGAGATCGGACTCCTGGTGCTCGAAGAGATCCCCGGCTGGCAGCACATCGGCGACAAGAGCTGGCAGGACCTCGCGGTCCGCAATGTGGGCGAGATGATCCGGCGCGACTGGAACCACCCGTCCATCGTTCTATGGGGCGTGCGCATCAACGAATCGCAAGACAATCACGATTTCTATACGCGCACTAACCAGTCGGCCCACTCGCTCGACGACACCAGGCAGACCGGCGGCATTCGCTACCTCTATAATTCCGAGCTGCTCGAAGACGTCTTCACCATGAACGACTTCGGCTTCCCTCTGCGCCCGCCCAATCATCCGCTGTACCTGAACACGGAGTTCAACGGGCACATGTTCTCCACCAAGCGCTTCGACCAGGTGGAGCGCGTGGCGGAACACGTCCTTCGGCATGCGCGCGTTCACAACCAACTGGCTTCCGACGACGGCTATGCCGGAGGCATCGCCTGGTGTGCCTTCGACTACAATACGCACGGCAATTTCGGCTCCGGCGACCGAATCTGTTACCACGGCGTGAGCGATATTTTCCGCATACCCAAAGCGGCCGCCGGTTTCTACAAATCGCAATGCGATCCGGACGAAGAAGTTGTTTTGGAGCCCGGGTTCTTCTGGTCGCAGGGGGACCATTCTACCGCGGGCGGAGTCGGCGTAGTGCCCATCTGTTCCAACTGCGACCATCTGAAGATCTTCGTGAACGGGCGGCTCCAGAGGGAGGCCGACCCCGATCGCGCCACCTACGGCCATCTCAAGTACCCGCCGTTCCTGGTGGAAATCAGCGATGAGCCCGAGTGGGGCGACCTCAGAATCGAGGGTTACCTCGGCGGCAAGCTGGTTAAGACGGTAACCATGTCCGGCAGGGGCGTGGATGCAGCCTTGAGCTTGGAGCCGGACGATCGCGAACTGGTGGGCGACGGGCGCGATGCCACGCGTGTCGTCCTGCGCCTGACCGATGAGTACGGCAACAGCCGGCCGATGTCGTCCGGGGCGGTGCAGTTGAAAATCGCCGGGCCAGGGGAGATTGTCGGGTCTAATCCGTTCGCGTTAAGCGGCGGCGCCGGCGCAATCTGGGTGAAAGCCCGCGAGAGCGCAGGCGTCATCCGGCTCGACGCGGAGGTCCCAGGTCTGAAACCGCAGTCAATCGAGATTACGGTGCATCCGGCCGAACGCGAACTGGTGTAAAGAAATCGGCCGGGGATGCGTAACCGATCTTGGAATTTCGTGGCTCATGGGCGGAATACGCTCCCTAACGGGGCGCCCTCTGGGCCCGGCTCTGTAACGAGTGCCCGCGTGTTTGCAATTAGTTACCGAGCCGCGACCGTACGGGTAATGCCGCATAGTTTTGTCGATAGGAG
>PLRZ01000114.1:0-2676 GCA_003164075.1 Bryobacterales bacterium
ACTCATCTGAGGGACTTGCAGAATTGCCTTTCAATGCGACCTTTCCGGGCCGCGCGCACCCGTTCAGGGGTGACGGACCTTCCCCAGATCGGTTACGCACCCGTGCGCAGCCGGGTGCTTAAACAGTTTCGGGATTTTGGTTAAGAACCGCTTGCTGGCGCACGCGGCTCAGAATGGCGGCTCAATGTTTGTAAGTGTTTACAGAGCGCGACCGCGAGGGAGCGGTCGTTCAGAGACGTGCCTCCCGAAACCGTTTAAGCACCCCCTCGGGGCGGGTGGGGCGGTGCAGTATACTAAGGACCATTAAGTCGTAGAGGAGGGTTTATGGGCGCATACGTCACTCGCTGGGAACAGCTCAAGCAGGACTTCGAGACGGAAAGCAATCAAAAGAGACCGCTGGACACCGTCAAGAACGCTTTGCTCGGCACCGTCGCGAAGGCCAGCGGCGTCACGCCGGTATTGAAAGACGTGGATTCCGCGCTGCAGAAGAAAGAGAGAAAGCCGCTGGAACAGGCGATCAACAAGTTAATGGTTCAGCGCAGCTCGTATTGCACCTTCCTGGCCAAAGAGCAGGCAAAATACGACCACGGGGGAGACATTTGGATGGCCTATCAGGGGCTGATCAAAGGTCTGGAGAAGATCGAAAAAGATGCCGGCGACGCCGCCAAGGCACTGCAGGAAGCCAAGAGTCCGAACCAGAAGGGGATCGAGTTCTTCGCGCTCGAAGGGGATATCAAGGGGACAATCGTGGCCGCTAAGAAGAGTCTGGGCCCGTACGCCGCGCTTGAGAAGAAGTACGCATTGCTCAAGAAGTCCGAAGCCGCCGTGAAGTTGGCGGAAACCTACACCAAGACGGCCGCGCGCACGCAGGCAAAAGAAGCGCGCCAGGCTCTGGAAGCCTTTAAGATCGCGTGCAAGAAGTGCGCCGATGAGTTGGCGAACGTGCTCGCCGCGGAAAAGGATCCGGGGTTCCACAAGGCCCTCCAGGCGTATCATGACGCCATGAAAGCGCTTAGTACATTGGCTCGCGTCGACGCACAGATCAAGAATTTGAAAGCGATGGAAGCGGACGCGTAGACGGGGTCGAAGACGAGAAACTCCGCTAGGCCGATTCGAGCGACGTGGCCTTTTCGGCGTCGCCGTTTTCCAGCCTGATCGGCAACTGCGGCGGATGTTAGCCTTGAATCGAATACTCCGCTGCCATGCTACCCCCAACGGTCAGTTCGCCCGAGACATCCAGTAGACGATTACTGCCGTGGCTGGTCGCCGTCGCGTTTTTTATGGAGTCGTTGGACACGACCATTCTGAATACGGCCGTGCCCGCTATCGCCGGTGCTCTGAAGGTGGCGCCGCTGAGTATGAAGTCGGTGCTGGCAAGTTACACTTTGAGCCTCGCCGTGTTCATTCCCATTAGCGGGTGGATGGCCGACCGGTTCGGAGCCCGGCGGGTATTCGCGTCCGCCATCGGTCTGTTCACTTTGGGTTCATTCCTCTGCGGAGTGTCGAGCGACATCCACCTTCTGGTTGCCTGCCGCATTCTGCAAGGTTGCGGCGGCGCGATGATGGTGCCCGTGGGCCGGCTCACCCTGGTGCGCACGTTCGACAAGTCGGAACTGGTCCGCACCATGAGCTTTGTCGCCATTCCCAGCCTGGTCGCTCCCATGCTTGGGCCCATCGCCGGCGGACTGATTGTCGGATACTTTCACTGGCGGGTGATCTTTTTCGTCAACATCCCCATCGGTCTGACCGGCCTGTACATGGTCTATCGCCACCTGCCGGACTACCGCGAGGAGCACACCAATCCGCTCGACGTTACCGGGCTTCTTCTCTTCGGCTCCGGCGTGGGATTGCTCTCGTATGTGCTGGAAGTGTTCGGCGAGCACACCTTGAGCGGTGTCGAAATGCTGGGGATGCTGGCGGGTGCCGCCGTGCTGCTGGCCACCTACGGATTTCGCGCGGTCGGGACGCGGTTTCCGCTGCTGCGCCTGAGTCTCTTTCAGGTGCGCACGTTTCGCGCGGCGGTGAGCGGCAGTTTCTTCACGCGGCTGGGAATTGGCGGCATCCCCTTCCTGTTTCCACTTCTCTATCAGGTGGGCCTGGGGTTCACTCCGATTCAATCCGGACTGCTGCTTATGCCGCAGGCGGTTTCCGCGATGGCGATGAAGGTGACCATGCCGCGCATTCTGGCGAAGGTTGGCTATCGTGGCGTGCTTGTCTCTAATACCGTAATCCTGGGCGCCCTGATTATTTGCTTCGCCACCATCGGCGTGGGAACGCCAGTCTGGCTGATCGTGTTACAGACGTTCTGCTATGGATTCTTCACGTCGCTGCAATACACCAGCATGAATACTCTGGTATACGCCGACGTCACGGCGGACGAGACCAGCAGCGCCAGCACCATTGCGAGCACCTTGCAGCAGATGTCGATCAGTTTCGGCGTGGCATCCGCTTCGCTGGCCACCGCGTTCTTCATTCCCGACCGGTTCCATTCGAACGCACCGGAGATGATTCACGGCATCCACAAAGCGTTCCTGGTACTGGGAGCTCTCACCATCTTATCGACCCTCATTTTCAGCGATCTGAAAAGCGGAGACGGCGACAACGTGAGCCAGCATCAGGCTCTTCAGCACCACGGTTGATGGAGACTCAGAACTCCTGATGTCGCCCGGCATTCTG
>PLRZ01000114.1:2692-3369 GCA_003164075.1 Bryobacterales bacterium
ATCCGTGGCCAATAATGTCTTTGCCCGGACTCGACGAGATCACTCTCATTCCACGACATCAGGAGTCCAGGAAGACTCGTCTCGGCGCGTTGTTTCGCAGCGTCCTAATGTGCCTCCGAACTCCTGATGTCGCCCCGCAATTNNGACATCAGGAGTTCTGAAGGTAGCGATGGAGGGCGATGAGTTCGGAGATCCTGGATCCCACGGGCAGCACTTGCTCTTCGGCGACGTACCCGATGCGTTGCTTGACGGCTACGGGCTCATCGGTGGCAGTGAGTCCTCCGGGAGACTGGCACAAACGAAGGCGCCGCGTCCGCGTTGGGTCTCGATGTAGCCGAGAGTTCCCAGTTCGTCGTAGGCTCTTTTGACGGTCAGGGGGCGATGACGAGTTGCTCGCTCAGTTCGCGATGGGAAGCGAGCAACGGGGGAGGCGCTTATCTGTTTTTGGGAAGCACGTCTCTGAAGGACCGCTCCCTTGCGGTCGCGGNNGATTCCAGCGACATGGCCTCTTCCGCGTCGCCGTTTTCCAACTTGATCAGCAACTGCGAGCCATATTCGAAGCCCTTGTCGAAGGCACGCAGATTCAGTTCCCGGAAGGACGGCGGGACGGAGTCGGCCACTGCCTGGCGGAGGGAGTCGCGGTCCAGCAGGTCGGTGACGGCGCCGAAGAAGCCCAC
>PLRZ01000152.1 GCA_003164075.1 Bryobacterales bacterium
GGAGTCCAGAGTCTCGGCGCCGCAGACACGAGTGTCTGCGCCACGTCATGGCTCAGGTCAATTTCCCCAACTATCCGAAATCCCCGGCCGACATCAGGAGTTCTGAACTTGTTAGTGGGCGATTGAATAGTTTATTTCCACACAGGCCCTAAAGCGGCAGGCGAGCACCGCCTGCCCCACCTACGAGGCGCTCGCCAGCGAACGGTGGGTGAGACTCGAACTCCCATTTTCCGAGTGTCTGCGCCACATCGTTCGGAGCCTTGTTCAATCCTTATTAGCCACCATCAGGCTGGCCGGACCGGGCATGTGCAGATGGCGGACGTTGCGGAAGCCGGCGGCGTCCAGCCAAGTGGCGTACTCGGGCTCGCTGTACGTGCTGCCGCCGCGCGTGCCGGTCAACATGTTGAGAGCGAACAAGGCGGCCGATTTGGGCGCGGTCTTCTCCGGTTCGAGGATGAAATCCTGAATCACGATGCGGCCGTGAGGCCCCAGCGCCGCGAAACAACGCTGCAACAGATCGCGGTTCTCCTCGGGACTCAGCATGTGGCAAATGGCCGAGACAAACGCCAGGTCGTAGCCCTCGCCGAGGGTGGACGTCCGCAGGTCTCCGGAGTGGACATGCACGCGGGCGTCCAGCCCGGCCTCGTGGATGTGCGACTGCGCGATCGGATCCACTTGCGGCAGATCGAGAATGTCCACCTGGAGCTGCGGGTTGGCCTGGGCGAAAGCGATGGAGTACGCCCCCGATCCTCCGCCGACGTCCAACATCCGGCCGGGCACCGCGCCCACCGTCCGCACCACGGCGCCGGCCCTCTCGGTAGCGTTGCGGTGCATGGCGGCGATGAAGGTTTGGGTCCAGTCTTCGCCGTGTTCGGGGACCGCCTGGGTCGCCACGGCAGTGCCGGCGCGCACGGACTCCGTCAGCGTGGACCAGCTCTTCCACAGGTTGGCGGTGTGCAGCAACGCGGTGCGTGCGCAATCCGGCGAGGCGGTGCTGAAATAGCGCTCGGCCACGGGCGTATTGCGGAAGCAGTGACCCTGTTTCAGGAGCAGTCCCATGGCCGTCAGGGCATTGAGCAGCATCTCCGTGGCGCGCAGGTCGGTATCCAGCCTGCCGGCCACTTCCGCCGGGCTGGCGTGGCTTCCCACCGCCGTGAAGATGTCGAGTTCCAGGGCCGTGAGGATCACGCGGCTCTCCTGGAACCCGCGTATCCGGGCATTCAGATCGTCGGGCAGGGAACCGGCGGTCTCGCGGGCGCGCCACGCGGCCCGCAGTCTGTCGCGATGATTGAGCACTTCGGCGCGCAGCGATGCGATATCGGTGCGGATCAGGCGCTCCACCGGTGTATCTTTGCGGAAGTGCGAATCCACGATCTCCGGCACGTCGGCGGGCCCGACGCCGGAATACCAGATGCCCTCGGGGTAGACGATCATGTTGGGCCCGTGGTCGCACAATCCGAGCGAGCCACAGACGGTGACCTGGACTTCATCTTCCAAACCATTGGTGGCGATCTCCCGGCGCAACGCGTCGATGACCTGGGCTGAGCCATGACAGGAACAGCACGGTACGCCTTCGGGTTTCTGCTGATCGCAGACGAACACATGAAAACGGAATGGCTCCATTTTGGTTCTCCGGGCTTAGAGTATCAGGCTTGCACGTCCGAAACCAAGGGTGCCGGCAACGAGTGCACGCTTTTGCGCTTTCCCCCGTCACACCATGCAGGAGGATTACAAAATGCGCCCACACGCCGCGCTGCTGGCCGCCGCCGCGCTGGCAGCCCTGCTGCCGCTTCACGCTCAGAATCCGAAGGACCCTGGCCCGCTTTACAAGGTCGAAATCAACTTCCGCGACGCCAACGAGACCGGCGCCATGACCGACCGCCGCTACACCATGCTGGTGAGCGATTCGCGGAAGGCGGTTTTCAAGGTGGGAAACAAGAGCCCGGTGGCTAGCGGTTCCATCACCCCGGCGACCACCGGATCGGTAGTGAGTACGCAGTTCACCTACCTGGATATCGGCGTGAATATCGAGTGCTTCCTCCAGGCAGTGGGCAGCCGGATTGCGGTCCACGGAAGTCTGGACATGAGCAACATCGCGAGTGAGTCGCTCGTGGCGGGGGTGCGCAATCCCACCATCAGGCAGACCAGGCTGGATCTGGATACCACCGTGGAACTGGGCAAACCGACGGAGGTGGCGTCCATCGACGATCCCCTCACGTCGCGCAAGCTTCAGGTGGAAGTGACGGTGACGAAGGCGAACTGAAGGTGGGTGCGTAAACGTTTTCGGGATTCCGGGCGAACCCGCTCCGTTACCGTCGCGGCTCGGAAACGGTCGCATTGATTTTGCAAGTGCCGAACTCCTGATGTCGCCCCGCAATTNNGGGCTGAGCCATTCCTTTCAATGGCTCACTGCAAATTCCACGACATCAGGAGTTCTGAAGGGAGCAAGCGGGGGCGTTCCCGAAAACGTCTCAGCACCAACTGAACGCGCCGCCCGCGGGCTACCATGGGCCTATGCCACCCACTCGAACGCTGGCCGCCATCACCGGCGCCTCCAGCGGCATTGGCGCTGTTTTCGCCCGCGCATTAGCGGCGCGCGGGTCCGACCTGATTCTCATCGCGCGGCGCACCGGCCGCCTGCAAACTCTCGCCGAAGAACTGGCCGAACGGCACGGCGCGAAGTCCGAAATCGTCACCGCCGACCTGAACGTCGCTGCCGACCTGGAGCGCGTGGCGGAGCGCCTGCGCGCCGTCCCGCAGCTCGACTTCCTGGTGAATAACGCCGGCTTCGGCGTGAAGGGGCAGTTCGCCACGTCCGACTACTCCGGCCCGGAGGGCATGCACCTTCTGCACGTTATGGCGACCCTGCGGCTGACCCACGCGGTCCTGCAAGGTATGGTGGCGCGGGGCGCCGGGGCGGTGATCAATGTGGCGTCGGTGGCCGGTTTCCTCACCAGCCCGGGAGCGGTGAGCTACGGCGCCAGCAAAAGCTGGATCATCGCATTCACCGAAGGCATTTGGATGGAGTTGCGCGGGAGCGGGTCGCCGGTGCGCGTGCAGGCGCTGTGTCCGGGCTTCACCTACTCGGAATTTCACGATGTGGCCGGCATGAACCGCGACAAACTCGCGCCTAAGGCATGGTGGTGCCCGGCCGAGCAGGTTGTCGCCGAATCGCTGGAGGGGCTGGAGCGCGACCGGGTCTTCGTGATTCCGGGCTTTCGATACCGCCTGCTGGTGGGGATGATGGGGCGGATTCCGCGCGGGCTGCGCCGGACCTTGCTGCTGGCGGTGGCGCGCCGCAGCGGGCGAATTGCCGCGGCGAAATCTCACCCCGAACTCCGGTCACCAGATCGTTGACCACGCTGTAGAATACGGGAACGG
>PLRZ01000268.1 GCA_003164075.1 Bryobacterales bacterium
TGCTTTCTCGGTGAAAAACGTCGAGGTGAACAAGTGCTCGCCGTAGGGGTTATAGGCGCCCATCGGGAGCCCCACCCGATTGTCCCCAATGGTGCCAAAGGATCTACGCACCGGCCGGTTTGCCGTCGGGTCCGGCGCGGGGCGGGTATACATTCCCACGGTGCTTCCCTGCGTGTGGGTGACCTCGTCTTCGCCGCCGGCATGCAGGTCCATCTTGCAGAAGGTCCAACCGGCCGCGATCCGTTCCTTCAAGTGTTGGCCCATCGTTTCTCCGGTCGGCCGGCTGGTAGTGTCGCAGTATAGGCGGACGCGATCGCGCATCTTGCCGCCCAGCATCTGCCAGACGGGCACACCCCAGGCCTTGCCGGCCAAGTCCCAGCAGGCAACCTCGATAGCCGAGACTCCGCCGCCATCGCAGCCAAACCCGCCGTGCTTCTTGATCTTGCGAAAGATCTCCGCCACATTGCACGGGTTCATTCCGATGATGCGGCTCTTCAAAATCAGGCCATGCGCCTTGCTCGCATCGTACCGGATCTCACCATATCCGGAAATGCCCTGGTTGGTGTCCAGCCGCATGAGCATCGACCGCTCCGAATGCGCGATACGCATGTCAGTGATCTTCAAGGCTGAGGGACCGGAATTTGTATTTACATCGGCCGTGATATTCTCCAAGTCGGCGTTGGTGACGAGGCTCCCTGCGGCGACCGCCGCGGTGGCAGATGTCGTACCCGTGATGAATATCCGGCGAGATACGTTTGGTTGCTGAAACACCGCATTTCTCCTCTAAAGTAGGTTTTTCCACCCTTGATCCTGCGCACAGCGGGGTGTGGCTACCAAGCGACTGTCGCCCAGACGGCATCGTGGGCGGTTGCGCAGCCTGCCTTTTCAGTACTCCCACCTGTTAGGTCCATGGCCCTCGGAAGGCCTCACCGACAACTTATCCGTTCCAAGCCGGTACAGGTCCTCCTCGTCCGATTCCGCCGCCTGCGCATCGGCAGAGGAAACATGAAATAGAATAGGGTCTTTTGATCTAAATTACCGTTTTGTCCCTGACGGCAACAGTATACACCCATCCGTTTCTTTTGACGCCGTGGAGGCCTCATTTTGTGGAAGTCACGATTTCCGTCTGAAACGCTGGGTCTTTGGCGGACTCTGCGCCTTAACCGCGCCATTGATGCTCCGGGCACCATCGGCTAAACTGGCTCACATGAAGTCAAACACTCTCCTGCCGCTGCTTGTGTTCACCGTTCTCGTTTCCGGCAGTCCGCTTTGGTCGACTGGGCCGCCGTACACGCCTCCTGCGTCGCCGCGGGTCACGTACAATTTCAATTCGGACTGGAAGTTTATCCGCCAGGACGTGGCCGGCGCCCAGGAGGTGTCGTTCGACGACTCCCTATGGGAGACCGTGAGCACGCCGCATTCCTTCAACGATGTGGACTCGTTCCGCGTAATCATCGACCACAGCGGCGGCGATCGGGGCACGTACAAGGGCCTCGTCTGGTACCGCAAACACTTTAGACTCCCTGCCAATGCCGCGGGATCGAGAGTGTTCCTCGAGTTCGAGGGCCTGCGCCAGGCCGGAGACATCTATTTCAATGGCAAGCCCTTCGGCCTGTACGAGAACGGCATCACGGGTTACGGCGTGGACCTAACTTCGGCGGCGCTCTTCGGCGACCAGGACAACGTGCTGGCGGTCGAAGTGGACAACCGCACGAGCTACCGGGAGCGGGCCACGGACACTCCATACCGGTGGAACGCCAACGATTTCAACCCCGACCACGGCGGGATCAACCGGCGGGTGTGGCTGCACCTCACGGGGAAAATCTACCAGACCCTGCCCTTGTACTACGGCCTGGGGACTACCGGCACCTATATTTACTGCGGCAATTACGATATCGCCGGGCACACCTGTGACGTCACGGTGGAATCGCAGGTTCACAATGCCACCGCCGATCGGAGGGTCCCGCAGTCGAACGTCACGCTGTCGGCGATGGTCGTGGATCGGGAAGGCGCGGTCCGCGCCGAGTTCAAGGGCGCCGGCGTCGATATGATGGCCGGCGCGAAGACGGTTCTGAAGGCCGCGGGTCCGCTCGCCAATGCTCGGTTCTGGAGCCCCGACGATCCCTATTTGTACGACGTTTACACCATCCTGACGGTGGATGGCAAAGTAGTGGATGTGAACAAGGTGAGAACCGGATTTCGCAAAACGGAATTCAAGGGCGGCGCCGGCACGGGCGGCGTATATATCAACGACAAGTTCGTTTATCTCAAGGGATTCTCCCAGCGCACCAGCAACGAATGGGCCGGTGTTGGCGCCGGCTATCCCGACTGGATGCACGATTTCAACGCTCAAATGCTGCGCGACAGCAACGGGAATTACATGCGCTGGATGCACGTGGCGCCGCAGAAGGTGGATGTGGAAGCGTTTGACCGGTTCGGCATCGTCGAGGTCGCGCCTGCCGGCGACAAGGAAGAGGATGCCCAAGGCCGCCAGTGGGAGCAGCGCGTGAAAGTTATGCGCGACACCATTATCTACTTCCGCAACAACCCCAGCATACTCTTCTGGGAGGCGGGGAACACCGGAGTCACTGCATCCCAGATGCAGCAGATGGTGGACCTGCGGAAAGAATTCGACCCGCACGGCGGCCGGGTTATGGGGTGCCGCTCACTGAGCGACCCGGGGGCGATGACTGCGACGGAGTGGTTCGGCACCATGCTCGGCGGGCCCTACAGCCCCCAAACGCGCGACAGTGCCCCACTGATCGAGACCGAGGATTTCCGCGATGAAGGCGCCCGCCGCTTCTGGGACGACTATTCCCCTCCCTATTTCGGATTCAAGAAGGGGCCGAACGATACCTGGAACTACAATTCCGAGACCTTCGCCCTGGCACAGGTCAAACGGTATTGGTCGTTCTGGTCGAACCGCATTTCCAACCCCGACCCGGAACATTCGAAATTTGCCGCCTACGCATCCATCTATTTCACCGATTCCGACGCTGACGGCCGGCAGGATTCGAGCGAGGTCGCACGCGTTAGCGGAAAGCTCGACGCCGTGCGCCTGCCTAAAGAAGCTTACTTCGCGGAGCGCGTGATGCAGAACGAAAAACCCGACATCCACATTCTCGGGCATTGGACGTATCCGGCCCACACAACCAAAACCATCTATGTCATCGCCAACAACGTGGACAGCGTCGAATTCTTCGTGAACGGCACTTCCCGAGGCAAGGTCAGCCAGCCGGAGAACGGTTATGTTTATGCCTTCCCGAACATCGCGTTTACCCCAGGCACAATCAAAGCCGTCGGTTACAAAGGCGGTATTGCCATGACACAGCACGAACTGAAGACCGCCGACCCGCCCGCGGCGATCAAGCTCACCCTCCACACCGCTCCCGGAGGCTTTCACGCCGACGGCGAAGATATCGCCCTGATCGATTTCGAAGTTGTCGATGCCGGCGGCGTGCGTTGCCCGACCGACGACGCGCGCGTGGATTTCACGTGGAGTTCAGTGGGCAGAACTGTTTCGGCCACCGGCCCCGCTATCTGGCGCGGCGGCTACAACTCCGGCAAGACCAACTCCACCAACAACCTCTACCTGAATACCGAGGCCGGTATTAACCGCGTAGCCATGCGCTCGACTCTGATGCCGGGGACGATCTCGTTGACGGCCACGCGCGAAGGCTTGCAGCCAGCGACGATCACCTTCGACTCCAAACCGGTTGCCATGAAGGACGGTTTGACGCAGGAAATGCCGGAAACGCTGACGCCCGCGGTGCGGGTAGTGCCCGCAGATGGCAAATAAGCGAAAGGCATCGACGTCTTGGCTGGTGCGGCGCGGCTCCCTGTCAAAGCCACGACCGTTGGGGACTGGTTTCCACTTACGCACAACATCACAGGTCAGGCAATGGGACCGGCTATTGCGGCGGAGCCGGAAAGGCCGCGCTGCCGTCGTTCCACTCGAGGCGCAGGTAATCCCAAACCATGCCGGTCGTGAGATCTCCGGCCGGAACAGTCAACGTCATGGAGTTCTCGCCGTCTTTCAGCAGCGCGGCGTCGAACTTCTGGGTGTATTGATACCACACGCCCGTATCGGTGTTGTAACGGAGCGCATTGGTGGCCACCGGGTGGATCGTCCCCACGGCCTGTCCGTTGACCCCTATGGCCAAACCACCGCCGCCGTCCGCTCCGGCCAGCGCCACGCGCAATACGGCTTGGCCTTTCGAGCCCTTCATGTTGAATTTGATGGTCCAGGTGGTAGCCCGGCCGCGGCCCCAGGCTGGCCACATGTCCTCGGTGCCGGTTGGCTTGTTTACCCAGCCGAACGGTTGGTTCAAGGGATCCGCGAATGCTGTCGCCGGGCGTTGGGGCCGATTCCTGCACAGAAATGGCGCTCGCCGTTTTCATCGGGCCTGCGGAAGAGTGTATTTGCCGGCTATATAGTTCCGTACCAATAGGCCCGAGGGCTTCAGCATGTCATCGGTCCAAGGACCCGTTTCGCTTGCACCGGGTTGAAATGCGGCGGACGTTTCCTCCAGGGCTGCAACCGACCAGTTTGCGGAGCCGATGTTGTTTTCATCCAGCCAATTCCACCATAATTGCGTTTCGGCAGGATCATACGCGCCGCCCCCGGAGGCCGAACTCGTGCCGTACTCGGTGGCAAAAAGAGCAACACCGTTCTTGAGCGCTCTCGCCCCGTTGTCGCGAAGCGACTGCCGATGAGTCGCCGCGTAAAAGTGTATGGAATAGGCAATATTCGGGGAACGGATAGGATTCTCGGATGCCTCGGCGATTTCCTGGTCCCAGTGTCTGCTGCCGCAGATGATGATGTTGTCGGGATCGATCGCACGTATCTTTGATATCAGCGCCTCGTGATAAGCCTTGATAACATCCCAGGACTCCTGCACCGGCTCGTTCCACGGTTCGTACATGACATTGGGAGTCTTTCCGTAGGCCGTCGCCAAGGCCGAAAAAAAGGACTGAGCCGATGCCACATCGTTTTGGGCGCCCCCCATTGAATGCCAGTCAATGATCGCGTATATCCCATTCTCGATGCACGCATCGATTACGGTCTTGACTCTGTTCAGTTCATCGGTGGGATTGTTCTTGTAGTCCCTGGGCAGGACGGCGATTCGAATCACGGTGCACTTCCAGTCGTGGGCCAGGTGGCCGATCGCGGTCGTATTGAAGAACTTCTTCCCCTGTGGCGCCCAGCAGTACAATGACATTCCATGCAAGGTCGTGGGCGTGCCGTTTCTATCGACAATCTTATTTCCTTTGACGCTGAGCCTGCCGTGAGTGCCCACAAAAGTTTGCTGCCCGAGGCATAGGGAAGCCAAGGCCAAACAGATAAACCCAACCAAAGCGGTCCATGAAAAGCCAGACACTTCTGGCCTGCCCTTCGTAAGTCCAACCCTTAGCATGTAATCGCGTCCTCGCCACGATTGTACATCCATTATCCACACGAGATCTGTTTCTCCTTTTTGTCCATGGCTACCAAGACCCGCCGCCCGGCGCTCGCGA
Organism: Bryobacterales bacterium; assembly: GCA_003164075.1. The sequence continues at coordinate 5,518 of PLRZ01000268.1, forward strand.
GAAAGATCCGAGGACTGCCGCGGGAATGCGGGGCCATACCGGGTTCCCGGAATCGTTCCGCGATGCCTAGCAGGTTGCGGAAAAAGGGTTTTGGAGGGCCAAAAACCGGCCAAAACAGGCTTTGGTCCAACGTGAAATCAACAGCTTGCAGAACATAGTAAGTCGATTTGGACTCGTGAAAAGGGTTGTTCCGCAACCTGCCAGGGCAGAATTCGGCTCCGATGAGCGTGGTTGGAGCTACAATCTATGCGGCCGGCAGAGTGAAAGTTCCGAGAACCTGTGTCCCTAATACCATCCCTGTAGGCCAGGAACTCAAAAGGGAAATACTGGAATAAAGGAAGCTGACCATGCATCGAAGAACATTTCTGCACACACTATTGGCAGGCGGCGCAGGCGTCGCTCTCGGCGCAAGGGTGGCGCATGCGGCCCTGCCGAAGATGAAAATTACCCGTGTTCGCTACTATTCCCCGGGCAGGGAAACGCGTACGGGGGTTCCGAACCTCACCTCAACTACAAACGTCATCTGTATTGACACCGATGCGGGGATCACCGGAATCGGCGAAGGCGGAACGAAGGA
>PLRZ01000575.1 GCA_003164075.1 Bryobacterales bacterium
GTGATTTTGCGGCGCGGCGCGTCGGCCTGGTAATTTTGAGGCCACAGAGGTTGGCAGAGGGCACAGAGAAATGCGGGAAGAACAGGCTCTCCGAGGGCGTCCATGGGCGTACGGATGGGCGCCCGTTTTTCAGCGGAAAGCATCGCAGCGCCTGCAAGATCCTCATCCGAACCTGCGCTAGCGATCAATCCCACTTTCCGCAGTCATGTTATCCGAGCATACCATCGAACAATCGCCGCAGGCTGAACTGAGTCGCCACTTATCTAAATACGCCTGCGTATTGCTGCCCGATCGCTCCCTAACCCGGGGGGGTACTTAGCTGAACTAAGCTACGCCAGAGGCCCCGCCGGATTTTGCAGGTCCGTCCGCGACTCTTTCGAGCCGCGTGCCCTACCGCCGGGAGGGACTCGGAAAAATCGACGTGTGCGGATGATAGTGCCGCCAATCGAACCAGTAATCCTTGATAGCCTCTACCCGTTCCAGGCAGATTCCTCGCAATTTGCCCGCCACGGCGCAGCCTTGAAAGTTCCATTCGCTGCCTGTCTTGTCGTCCAGGAACGTACCTGACTTTTCGACGCGGTAGAAGTCCGGCGCCGGTTCCACGCCCGAGATCCGGCGCCGGAAGACACGCACCGATTCTCCGTCGGGGCCCACCGCCAGCATCACCGGCTCCAATCCCACATGGTCCATCACCAGCTTGGCTTGGAGCAGCGCGTCATAGCGGAAAGCGCGGCTGCCGCCAAATGCCTGGACCCCCAGGATCAGATCGCGCGGCTCCATGCCCTGTTCCCGATAGCTCAATACCGTGGGGGCTTTGCGCATGTGTACGTCCCAGTCTTTCGCCGAGTACTCCGGGACGTAAGCCGCTACATCGTTGACCACCGTGCCCTGCGGCTCTTCCGTCTTCCAGAGCTGAAAGCTCAGCTCGTCGCTCGATACGATGGCCAGCGTCCGCCCCGCCAGCGGTCCGGAGACCGCGCGCCCGCTGATCTGCTGCCAAAACGTGCCCGTCTGCTCGTCGCGCATCAGAAAATTCTGGTTATTGATGCCGGCCAAATGAAACGTCAGCCGCAGACCGTCGATTTCGGATCTCCACACCAGACCGGTGTGACAGAGCGTTCAATAGGTAGCCACGATCGGCTCTCCGCCGACCACGTCATTGAAGATATGGTGATAGGACATACTGCGGATNNGGCTTTCCGGCGGGATGAAACATCAACTCATAGACGTTGACGCGCGATAGCAGAGCAGCCAGCGCGACAATCGCGACGCCCAGCGTGGAGAAAAAGCGGCGCAGTTTGCGGTGTTCGCAACGCCAGTACAGGACGGTCGCGGCCAACACGCCGGCCACCGCGCAGGCCATGCCGATGGCCCGGAACCGGATCACCGCCAGCGCCACCAGCAGCTCTCTCGGGCCCTGCGCACGGAAAGGCCGGATGACGTATACCGGATAGACCAGCAGCCCCCACGCCACCGCCGCGGAGAACAGGCAGCACAGCGGAAACAACCATCCCGGCCTCTGGGTCTTCATTGGGATATGCTACAGCGAGCGCCCGGAGTGCGGCAATAGTGGACTTCTATTACGACACAAATCCCGGTTCGCGGGCTTCGTCCGAACAAGAAAGGATTTTGTTTTATCGGCGTTGATCTGCGTTTACCTGAGGAGGTGGAGACTCGATAGAATAGACACCTATGACACGTTCGTCCTTCCTGATCCTTGCCGCATCGTTTGCCGGCGCCTGCTCGCTGCACGCGCAGACCACCAATCCTCTGATCGCCGAAACCAAGGGCGCTTACAATTCCGTCAAAGGCTACCTGACGCGCGCCGCCGCGGCCATGCCCGAGGAGAATTACAGCTTCAAGCCGACCCCCGACATCCGCACCTTCGCCGCGCTTCTGGGGCACATCGCCGACCACCAGATGCGTTATTGCAGCACCGCTCGGGGCGCGGCCAAGCAGGGCGACGCCGCCTCTAAAACCACCAAGGCCGCCCTGGTGGACGCGCTGGCCGCTTCCTTTAAAGAGTGCGATGCCGCGTGGGACAGCATCACTGACGCCAACGCCACGGAGATGGTGGGCCAACGCTCCAAGCTGGGCACGCTGATTCTCGACGTGGTGCACAGTAACGAGGAGTACGGCTACATGGCGATCTATTTCCGGCTGAAAGGCATTGTGCCGCCTTCGAGCGATCGCAGCGGCGGACGGTAGACGGAGGCGCTACACTGGACTAGGTCGATTTCTATGCCACGTCCGCTCTGGATCCTCTTGGCCGCGGCCGGCTGCCTGCCGGCGCAGGTTCATTTTGCGAAGGACTTAATTTCCGTCGACGTCGACGGCAAGCCTTTCACCGTTTTCCATTACGGTGCGGAAAGCGGGAAGCCTTATCTCGCGCCGCTCCGTTCCGCCTCCGGTAAGATTGTGACCCGCCGGTTCCCCATGGAAGTGGCTGCCGGCGACAGCACCGACCATTTGCATCACACCGGACTGTGGTTTTCCTATGACGATGTGAACGGCGTCAAGTTCTGGGAAAACGATCCCTCTTATAAACATCCCAACATGGGGCGGATCGTGGTGCGTAACGCCGATTACAAGGATGGCGACAAGTCCGGCACGCTCGCCGCGACCATGGAATGGCGCGATCCCAACGGCAAAGTGCTGATTGTCGAGAGCCGCAACATGATCTTCCATTCCGGCCCGGCGCTGCGGATCGTCGACTTCGAAATCACCCTCACCGCCGCCGAAGACCTGACGTTCGGCGACAGCAAAGAGGGCGCGTTCGCCGTCCGCCTGGCCGAAACGCTGACCGAGAAAAAGGGCGGCAAGATGGTGAATGCCGATGGCCGCTCGACCATGGCGCAAGTCTGGGGCAAGCGCTCCGACTGGGTGGACTGCTCGGGCGAGGTGGAAGGCGAGAAGCTGGGCGTCGCCATTTTCGACAACCCGCAAAATCCACGTCATCCCACTTACTGGCACGCGCGCGACTATGGTCTATTCGCTCTCGATCCATTTGGAGCGCATGCGTTCGACGCTACCCAGCCGGAGAGTCATTGGCAATTGGCGAAAGGCAAGCAACTGGTTTTCCGCTGGCGGATAGTGATTCACCCCGGCGATGCCGAATCGGGCCACGTGGCGGAGTTGTATAAGGATTACGTGAAGTAAGGCGCGCAGGGCAGCAATCGCGCCCAATGCTTCAACTTCAACGTAACTTACGAACTCCCGACGTCGTGGAATTTGGGATGAGCCCGTTTTCGTGGCGCAGGCACTCCTGCCTGCGGCGGATGCCGCTCGCGAAGAGGGTCGAGATGAGTCTCTGG
>PLRZ01000079.1 GCA_003164075.1 Bryobacterales bacterium
CGACGTCAGGAGTTCTGAATTCAGCTCAGGTGGGGCAGGCGGAAATTGCGGGGCGAGATCAGGAGTTCTGAATATGCCGGACGTTTCCATCGATCGTCTCAATCTGCACCTCTCCGGCTTCAGCGAGGAGGATGGCCGGCAACTGGCCCGCCTGATTGCCGAGGGATTATCCAAAGAGCAGTTGCCCGCGGCCGCGGGCGGCCAGCCTGCTATGCAAGTGAAGGTGGCGGCCCAACCCGGCAGTCCCCTCAAGCGGGTGTCCGAAATGGTGCTGGCCGACCTGGTCCGCCAGTTGAAGAGGTCGCTGTGAAAATCGCCAAGGAGAGTCGATGCCAGGAAAATATCTGAAAGGCGCGTTTGTGCAGTTCATGCCCACCTTCTTGGTGCCGCTGCCGAACGTTGTGATCTTTCAATACAACCCGGAAACCATCACCCACACCTGGACTCCAGCCGTGCCGGATACCACCGCCAGCGGCAACAACAAGCCCAATCCGCTGGCCGTCAAGGGCCTGCCCGGCGAAAGCTTTTCCTTTAATCTGGCCATGGACGCAAACGACATGATTGCCGATGGCAGCCCGGTGGCCGTAGGACTGGCCACCGCGACCGGCATTTATTCACGGCTGGCGGCGCTGGAGATGCTGCTCTACCCCACGGGTTCATTCACTTCCAATCAGCTTCTGGGCTCGGTCTCTTCGGCCATCAGTTCGGCTCTGGGCGGCTCCGCGCCTCAAACCGATCCGACCGTGCCGCAATACATGATGCCGACGGTGCTGTTTATCTGGGGCCCGGAGCGAATTTTGCCCGTGCGCCTGACCAGCCTCACCATTACGGAGAAACTTTATGACTCGCTGCTGTTGAACCCGATCCACGCCGAAGCGCAGGTAGGGATGACCGTGTTGACGCCGGACGAGGTCTCGGCGCTATCGGATTCGTTGAAATCCGTGGCCACCGTGGCTTACGACTTTTCCCAGGCATTCCGGCAAGCCATGGCCATCGCCAACCTGGCGAACGCCGTGGAGTCGATTATCGGGATGTTGCCGTTATGAGAATAAGGAGATTCGCATGTTCTTTCCAGGATCGCGCTACATAAACATGGCGCCCTACCAGATCACGCGGAAGGATGGCGCCGTGATTGCGGTGACACGCCTGCCGCAGCCGCTGCCGAATCCCATAGTGGGCTTCTTCCCGCGGCTGAACAGCCAGCGGCTGGATGCCATCGCCGCGCACTTCCTGTCCGATCCGACCACGTTCTGGAAGTTGTGCGACGCCAATGGTTCCATTTCACCGGATGCTCTGGGCACGCACCGGCTGGTGGGCATTCCCACCAAGACCCTCTGACCTATGGCAAGCTCGTTTCGTCTGGTATTGAACGGTACGGCGGCCGACGATCAGCTCCTGAACGTCATGGGGCCGCTCGAGGTGGAAGAGAGCGCCGACATGCCCGGCGCTGTGCAGATTTCCGTACCGGTGGATGCCGATGGATCGGGCGACCTGACGTTCGTCAACGATTCCCGTTTCCAGCCTTTCGTGAACGTGGCAGTGGTGGCTACTCCCGACGGCCAATCCAACCAGTGCATTTTCGATGGCTATGTCCTCTCCAGCAAGCTGCATGTGCAGAAAGGCGGCGCCGGCTCCACGCTCCAGGTCTGGGGCCAGGACGCCTCCTGGCTGATGAACCTGCAGGAAAAGGCCAAGGAGTGGGTGGGCGTCACGGATGCGGACGTGGCCAATTCCATCTTCGGCAATTACGGGATCACCCCCGACAGCGGCAATACGGATGACGATTCGCCCTCGCACACCGAGGATGGCCACACCCTGATGCAGCGCGCCTCCGACATCCAGTTTCTGCGCATGCTGGCGCGGCGCAACGGCAAGTTGTGCCGCGTGGCGTGCACCGATACCCCCGGCCAGCGCACCGGCTATTTTTCCAAGCCCGACGTGGGCGGAGATCCCGCGGTGACGCTGGAATTGAACGATCCCAATGCCTGGACGGTGGACGCGCTCGACGTGGAATGGGACGTCGCCCGCCCGAGCGAAGTGCTGGCCGCGCAGGCGTTGTTCAACGACAGCGATCCGGACGGCGCGAGCGTGGACCAGACGGATTCGGGTCTCGACCTGCTGGAGGCTCGCGGCCTTTCCAGCTTTGCCACCAAGACCATGAGCGTGATGCTGACGGCGCCGGTGGATGACGCCGGCGAGCTGACTCTGCGCGCGCAATCGGTGCTGCGGGAAGCCGGGTGGTTCGCGCGCTGCGAAGGCGAAGCCGACGTGGCGCGGCTGAATGCCATCCTGCGGGCCGGAAGCGTGGTGCAGATCAATGGCGCCGGCGCTCTCAATTCCGGCAAATACTTCGTCTGGAGCGTGCGCCACACCATCGACAAACAATCGCACCGCATGAAATTCGTGCTGGTGCGGAACGCGGTGGGCTCCCCGCCGTCGAGCAGCTCGCTGCTGCCGGGAGGCCTATGATGAACTCGCTCAACGAGCAGGCCATCATGGAAGTCCTGGAGCGGGTGCGCTCCCGCTTTTATGGAAAATACCGCGGCACCGTCACCGATGTGGACGCCAGTACGCTGCGCATCAAGGCGAAGGTCCCCGCCGTGCTCGGCAGCGTGGAGAGCGGCTGGTGCATGGCCTGCGTTCCCTACGCCGGCTCGAACGTAGGCATGGCATTTCTGCCGGAGACGGGCTCGGGAGTGTGGATCGAGTTCGAGGGCGGCGATGTTTCCTATCCCATCTGGGTAGGCTGCTACTGGCGGCAGGGGGAGCAGCCTTCGGACGCCGCGCCGGCGGTGAAGGCCATCGTAACCGTTTCACCGCTGAAGATTCTTCTGGACGACAATGCCCAGTCCATCACTATTTCCGATTCGAATCAGAACACGGTGACGCTCGATTCCTCCGGCATCACCCTCACGCGAGGCGGCAGCACCATCCAGGTGAGCGATTCGGAGGTCAATGTCAACAACGGCGCGCTGGAGGTTATGTAGACATGGCGAACCTGCTCAACACTGCGAGCGTCATGATGTGCCCGCACGGCGGAACCGTCAGCGCCATCACCGGCAATACCCGGGTGATGGCCAACGGCGACCCGGTGCTGTTGGCTTCCGACACATTCCTGATCGCCGGCTGCCCTTTCGTGATCGGGATTGTGCCTCACCCGTGCGTGCAGGCGCAATGGGTGCAGCCGGACACCATGAGCCAGGTGGCGAGCAATTTCACCTTGAGCGAGGCCAGCGTGGGCCTCTGCCAGGCGGCCGACATGGCGGTACAGGGAACGGTCCTGATCGCATTCACGCAGCCGATGGTCTCGGGGACTTGAGGGAATTATGACCCGCAACGATTACGCGTATCCATTTCGCATCGATCCGGCTTCCGGCCAGGCGGCGCAGACGAATTACGCCACTCACGTGGACCAGATGATCCGGCAGACGCTGCTGACCGCGGCCGGAGAGCGCGCGGATCTGCCGCAGTTCGGATGCGGATTGCGCAAACTGCTGTTCGCGCCGCATTCGAGCGCGATGGATTCCACCACGCAGCTTCTGGTGCAGCAGGCTTTGAACCGCTGGCTGGCGGACCAGATTACGGTGCAGAAAGTGAGCGTGAGTCCGCCCGCCACCGGAGAGGAAGAGCAGGTCCTGGTGGAGATCGACTACACGTTGATCGAAACCCAATCCAAGGGCCAGGTCGCGATTTTGGTGTCTTGATATGGCGTCAAAGGATCGGTTGAGCAAGCTGCTCGACCCGCACAACACGAAGCTCAACGGCATCGATTTCGTCGAGGTGGCCAACACCTGCCAGACCACGCTGCGGGTCCACTTCCTCAACAAAGTGGCCGTGGCCGGAACGCTGGCGCAGGGCGCCAACCCGACGATTACCGGCGGCGAGACGATTTCCACCGTTCGCGTCCTGCCTTTTGGCGCCGGCGCCTGGTCCCGCGACCCCGAAGGGCGCCCCCTGTTCACCATTAAGGTGGCCGCACCGGGCGACTTTTCGTTCTATACACTGACCATCGATAGCAGCGCACTCGATCCCTTCTACAATCGCGTCACGTTCTCTTTCAAAGCGCGCTGCCCGTCGGATCTGGATTGCGAGGCGCCGCCGGCCTCCTGTCCGCCGCCAGCCGGAAATCCTCCGCCCATTACGTATATGGCGAAGGACTTCCTGAGCTTCAAGAAAGCCCTTGCCGATTTTTCCGCGCTGCGCTATCCGGCGTGGCAGGAGCGCTCCGAAGCCGATTTCGGGGTGATGTTCATGGAGGCGCTGTGCAGCCTCGCCGACGATCTCAGCTATTTCCAGGACCGGATCGCCAACGAAGCCAGAATCGACACGGCCACGGAGCGCCGCTCCATCGTGCGGCTGGCCCGCTTGGTGGACTACGAACCGCAGCCCGCCACCTCGTCGTCGGTCCTGCTGCAATTCGATGTAACCTCCGGACCGATTCCTTCGGGCCTTCTGGTGCACGCGCCCGGTCCCGACGGATCGTCCATCGATTTCGAAACGGGAACGGGTCTGCTGGATCCCGTCACATTTCTGATCGACAAGGCCACCTATCCCGTGAGTCCGGCGTGGAATCGGGGCATCCAGCCGTATTACTGGGACGATTCCCAGAGCTGCCTGCCGGCCGGCTCGACGGAGATGTGGGTGCTCGGCCACGGCTACCAGTTCTATGCCGGCCAGGCGCTGCTGATCGATACGCGAGGCCTTACCACCGCCGACAAGCCGCTACGCGAGATTTTTCACCTTACCTCCGCGAATGAAGAGACGGACCCCCTCTTCAACGATGCCGTCACCCATCTGGTCTGGAGCAGCGATGAGGCACTGCAACTCAATCACGACCTTACTTCGGATACCGACGGCACGCCCCACACGATCCTGGCCGGGAATCTGGTGCCGGCCACACAGGGCCGGCGCTACGCGGAAAGTTTCGCCATCGACCAGGCGCCCCCCGGATTGTCCGTTCCGCTGGCCATCGAGCGGACCGGCCCGAACGCATCGGCGCAATACCTGTACACCTTGCAGAACTCGCTGCTCACCTGGCTGCTTCCGGCGGGGGCCACTGCTCCGCTGCCGGAACTTGCGCTCATCGAACAGCCCCAGGACAAGTCGCTGCCTCCGGTGAATTGGACTTGGCGCGGCACGCTTCTGGATGCCCAGGAGTTCGAGCAGGCTTACACCGTCGATCCGATGAGCTATATCAAGATCGCCAACAACTCCGACGGATCGGCCGCGTACGAGTACGATGGGGATTCCGGCGCCACCATCCGATTTGGCGACGATGTGTTCGGCGGCATTCCGGATTCGGGCTCGGTTTTTCAGGTGACTTATCGGATCGGCGGCGGCAGTTCCGGAAATGTGGCCCCCGACAGTATCACGCAGGTGGATACCAGCGCCACCTCGTCCCTGGCGAGCCTGGTGACTGCGGTGACCAACCCGTTTGCCGCCGCCGGCGGGGCGGACCAGGAAACCAACGAACAGGTGCTGCGCCGCGCGCCGCAGGCATTTCGCGCGGTGCAATATCGAGCCGTAACGGTGGCGGATTACCAGGCCGCGGCGCAGACGCTCCCCTGGGTATTGCGGGCCGGCACGCGTTTTCGCTGGACCGGAAGCTGGCTGACCGTGTTCACGACGGCCGACCCTGCGGGGACGGAGCAGATCGCGGTTGACGAGCAGATCGACCTCATCAACCTGCTCAACCGCTACCGCATGGCGGGCTATGAATCCTATGTGCCGGCGCCGGATTACGTGGGTATCGATTTGACTGTGACGGTGTGCGCGCTGCCTACGGCTTTCCGCGGCGACGCGGAGGCAGCCATCGTGGCCGCGCTGAGTGACTGCGTAAATCCCGATGGCGCCACGGGGTTCTTCTACCTGGACCGCTTTACGTTCGGCACGCCGCTTGAGCGCAGCGCGCTGGAGGCCGCTATCCAGTCGGCTTCCGGGGTGGCCGGGGTGGTCTCGATTCAGTACCGGCAGCGAGGCATCACTCCGGATTGGACCTGTCTGCCGGAAACGCTGCCGGTTGGCCCCAGCCAGATTCTTCGCATGGACAACGACCCGAGCCGCCCCGAGCGCGGCACCTTGCAGGTGGTTGTGGAAGGAGGCAAATGAGCCCGCAAACGTCGCCCTGCCCGTGCCAAAGCCTGGTTCAACCCCGGCCCATCTTCAACTCCCCGGAACAGACCAGCATTCTCTACCGGGTGGGCGATTTCGTCAGTTTTCGCGAGGCTCTGCTGCTCGCCGTTCCGGGCGAAACCGAACTGGTGAACTGGCGGCCGGGGGCGCAGGGCGACCTCGCCGTTCAGATGGTGGAGTGGTGGGCCTACCTGGCCGACATCCTGACGTTCTACAACGAGCGGATCGCCAACCAGGACTACCTGCTGACCGCCGACCTGCCGGAGAGCGTCCGCGGCCTCATCCGGATTCTGGGTTACCGGCCGCGCCCCGGCGTCGGCGCCACCGGGACGGTGGCCGCCACCATGAGCGGCATCAAACCGTTCACCCTGCCGCAGGGCTTTCCCCTTCAGAGCAAGGCCACGCCCGGCAAGCAGCCGCAGGTGTTCGAGCTCGCTCCCGCTACGTTGGTACAGCCGCCGGATGTCATCGCGGCAGATCCCGCCACCGATGGTTCGCTCCTCGGCGCGGACGGTTCGAGCGTGCTGCTCCAGGGAGTGGTGACATCCGCCAAGACCGGAGACACCGTGATGCTGCTGCCCGCGGGATGGACCGGCGTGGATGGCAGCGGGAATCCGGACCTGAGCTATGCCGTCGCTACCGTTCAGAGCGTGGCCCCGGAAAAGGATCCGCGAGGAAAGACCAACACCCGGATCACGCTCAACGCTCAGACCGCTCTTCCGGCGGCTGCTCTGGCGGCCAGTTACCGGCTGCTGCGGTCCGCGCAGTCGACAGTGGTTTGGCAGTATCCCGCGGCGCATGTCATCCAGCCCCGGCAGGCGGACATGGCGGCAATTACCCGCGCCATTCATGTCGGCGACCCGGTGCTGTTTGTGCTACCGGATACCAGTCCGAAGGACCAACTGGTGAGCGTCACCAGCTACGCGGAGGCCGTCTGGTACGCCAATCCTCCCGGCACCGACCCGACCCAGCCGCCCGGCTCGCCACCCGACATCTCGATTCCCATTCCGCATACGCGGCTCGGCTTTCAGCCTCCGCTGAAAGGGACCTCGGACACTTCTTCCGAGCGGGCGGGAACGCGCGTTTTGTATGGCTGGCAGGATGTGGGGAGCCTGATAGCAACTCCGGCCACCGCGCTCACGGGAACCCAACTCGACTTGCAATCGCCGCTTCCGGCGTCGCTCCTGCCGATGACGAATCAAGCCGTGCTGGTGAGCGACGGCAACGGCAATGGCGTGTCAGCGCAGGCCAGCGCCGACAACTCCGATCCATCCACGGTGGGGCTATCGAACATTCTCGGCGCGCCCGCCAGCCTGGTGGCGCCATTCAGCGTGCTCTTCGATCTGCTCCAGGTGTCGCGGGGCAAGAGCGTGTCCAATGAGATCCTGGGCAGCGGCGACGCCACTATCACCGCGGGCCAGGAGTTCGCGCTGGCGAATTCTCCACTTACCTATCTGCCGGGAGCGAGTTCCACTTCGGGCACGGATTATCACAGCACGCTGCAGGTTTGGGTGGATGGCGTCGAGTGGCAGGAGGTCCCCAGTTTTTATGGCCAGTCGCCGAACGCTCGCGTGTTTGTCACACGCGAGGACGACCAGAATGTCACGCACGTCCAATTCGGCGACGGAGTCAACGGCGCGCGCCTGTCCTCCGGCGTGAACAACGTGGTTGCCAGTTACCGCTATGGCAGCGGCGCCCAATCGCCCGACGCCGGATCGCTTACCGTGATTCTGCAGCCTTGGCCCGGTCTGAAAGCGATCCTCAACCCGGTGGCCGCGGGCGGCGGCGCCGATCCGGACCCGCCGCAGAAAATCCGGACGCTGGCCCCGCAGTCCGTCCTCACGTTCGGCCGCGCCATCTCCGCCGACGATTACGAAACCATCGCGGCCCAAGCGCCCGGAGTATCGCGCGCCCGCGCCTATTTCACGTGGGACGACGTGCAGCAGCGCAATATGGTGAAGGTATACGTGGGCGACGACGACAACGCGGTCGCCAACGCCAACCTCGCGCTGGCCGACGCCGACGATCCAAACCGGCCGCTCAACGTCATCCTGGCCACCTCCATCGCCATCACGGTGTCCTTCACGCTGGTGATCGATCCCACCTATATTCCCGGAAATGTCACGGCAGCCGTCACCACCGCCATCACAGATCCGGACGCGGGGCTGCTGGGCGCCAACGTGACCGGCATTGGCCAAAGCATTTATCAGAGCCAGGTGTTTGCGGCTTGCCTCGCCGTTCCGGGCGTACTTGCGGTGCACGACCTCAAAATTGCCAAGAAGGCGCAGTTCGTCTATTACCCCGTCATTTCCCGTTTCTTCCCGGAATATCGCCGCATCGGCCGCTTCCAGCAGACGGCCATCCAGGGCCCATCGCCCTCCGCGTCCTGCCAATGCGATTTCCGCTTCGACCCGGGCGAGGGGAACTTCTTTCAACTGGCGCCCGCCGATCTGACCATCAATCCGGAGGTGAGCCCCAATGCCGGCTGATCTCGATCATTACGGGATTTACTATGCCGACAAGCTATGGAACCTGCTGCCGGCGATCTACCGCGCGCTCGACTCGGACCAGTTCAACAGCAACGGTCCGCTGCGTGAAATGGTCAACCGCATCGGCACGCAGGCGGCCGTTCTGCGCCGCAGCATCGACCGGCTGTGGGAAGACCAGTCCATCGAAAGCTGTGACGATTGGGTCATCGCCTACATCGGCGATCTGCTGGCTACCAACCTGGTGGCCAGTCTGGATGCCCGCGGCCAGCGGCTGGACGTGGCCAAGACCATCTACTACCGCCGGCGCAAGGGCACGCTCGCGGTGCTGGAAGAAATCGCGGCCGACATCACGGGTTGGGATGCCCGGGTGGTGGAATTCTTTCGCCGGTTGAGCCGCACGCGGCACAACCTCGACCCCGCGATTTCCAACCCGGCCGACGATGCCGCCGACAATTATCAACTTCAGCTTGCGGAGGGTCTGGTTGGCAGATGGACGAATACCGAAATCGGCGGATGGGCCGACCTGCGCAATGCGTATGGCGCTTCGCAGGCGCAATCGCCCTTCGCCATCGCCAACCCGCAACGGCCGCCTTCGGCATTCGACGAGTACTTCCACACGGCCGATTTCCGCGCCGGAAAGGGGCGCTCCGGTTGGTACAACATCGCCAACCTGGGCGTCTTCCTGTGGCGTCTGCGCAGCCTTGGCGTGAGCCAAACCACGCCCGTGCGGAACGGCAACTGTTACACCTTCGATCCGACCGGCCGCCAGGCGCCGCTGTTTGCAGTCTCTTCGCGGCCGCCGTACAGCGACGCCTGGGTCTCGCCGCAGGAAGGGCAACTGCCCACGCCCATTAGCACGCCGCTACTGAGCGCTTCGCTGACCGATCCGCAGGCGCCTCCTCTCTATTCGGCCATGGCGCCGGACGGCATCACTATCGAACCGAATTCCTTTGGCATCTTTACCAAGCCGGGCAGCTTTTTCGAGCTGGTGGACCCTTCTCTGATCACGACTTTTCCCCAGGCGGGCAGCGGCGGCGGCCAGGTGGCCATCCTGGCGGAGAGCGGGCGCTTCGCGGTGCTCAGCCCTCTCAACGGTCCCATTACGGTCGCGTACCACTACGGCTTCTCGAGCGAGATCGGCGCCGGACCCTATGACCGCCGGGTACTGGGCCAGGCGCCCAACCCTACGCCTGCGCCGGTGATGCCGGTGAATGGCGGCGGCAATGCGCTGGTTGGTGTTTCCCCCGGGACGGTGGGCACCATCAGCATCGACGATTCGCTGACCTACACTGCCGCGGACGACTTTCCCGGCATCCTGCAGTTGACCGTGCTGGCGCAGAACCCGGGCCGGCCGGTAATTCGTTTCGACCCGCCGCCGCCGGCCCGGGAATGGGCCTTCACCGGCCTGCCGGGCAGCAGCCTGGTTCTGGAAGGGCTATTTGTCAGCGGCCGCGATATCGTCCTGCGCGGCAGTTTCGATACCGTCACCCTGACCTGCTGCACCTTCGATCCGGGGAATCCGGCGGAGCCGCAGCCGGGAACGGTCCCGCTTGCGGTGTTCGCGAAATCCATCGACGGCAGGGACCTGGTCCCCACCGTACTGTGGATCGAGGCGCAGATCCAAAATCTGATTGTGGACCGCTCGATCCTGGGTCCGGTCCGCACGCGCGCGGCCGGAGAAGTGGAGACGGCGACCATCACCAACAGCATTATCCAGGCGATTCCTACCTCGGCGCCGGGTCTGCTGTCGAGCGGGTCGATCAAAGACGCCCCGGGACTGGCCGCGATTCTGCGCGATGCCAGCGACCCGCTGTCTCTGTCCCTGCGCAATTCGCTTCCGTTGGCGACGCGCAATCTTCTACAGGCGTTCCAGGGTTTCTCGCCGGTTACGCCGGCGCTCCTGGCAGCGTTGTCGAGCGGTCTCAATGCCTTGCTGGCCCGGCCCGCGCTGATTTACGATCCGGCACTGTTCCCGGTCACAGCCCTCAGTTCCTACTTGCGTCAGAGTGCGGCTCTGCACCTGCATGGCGCTCAGTTGCTGGCCTTGAACCGGCAGTTGCTGGAAGCCGCTTATCCAACCGAGTTGGCCGATCTTACGCTGGCCTTCACCACCGGCCTGATCAATCTCAGCCGCTGCACATTGCTGGGTCCGGCCTATGTGCACCGCCTGGAGGCCAGCGAGTGCATTCTGGACGACGTGGTGACCGTGGAAAACAGCCAGGACGGCTGCATCCGTTTCAGCGCATGGGCCACCGGCAGCGCGGTGCCGCGGCAATACCAGAGCGTGCAGATCGCGCCGGGGGCGGGGCTTTTCAATTCCACCGTGTTCGGACAGCCGGCATACGCGCAGTTGCGCGATGGAGTGGACATCGCCATCGTATCGGCGGCTTCCGGCGCTACGATTTCCGCCGGCGCGGCGGATGGCTCGGAGATGGGTGCTTTCGCCGGCGAGAAGAACCCGGTCAAAGAGCGCAGTATTCTGTTGAAGTACCAGGAATATATGCCATTGGGTCTGAATCCCATCCTGATTCATGTGACTTAGGCAACGCTATGACGAACTTACCAGGAGGAAGGCATGGGCAGCGATAGAGCGCGGGTTTCTTACGATCCCAACCAGCAGTACCGTTCCGTGGTGATGCAGCAGGGGCGCGTCACTTTGGAAGCCGACTGGAACGAGGCGCAGCAGATCTCGAGCGAGGAACTGCGCAGCGAGACGCTCGACATTGTCGGACCTTGCGGCACGCCGGACGACGGCTACAAAGTGGTGCTGCAAAACCAGCCCACCCACCCTCCGTTCGATTTTTACATTGGCGGCGGAATCATGTACGTGGGCGGTCTGCGCGTGGAGTTGCCCGATCCGGTGCAGTACAGCAACCAGCCCGACTGGCTGGACTACGGTCCGGAGGACCCAGACTGGGTGGGTATCTCTACGCTGTTCCGGCACCGGCCCACGGATGAGTTCGTTTACCTGCTTCTGCGCGAGCAGGAAGTCTCGGCGGTGGAAGATCCCGATCTGAAAGACGTGGCGCTGGGCGGACCCGATACGGCGCAGCGCACGCGCCTGCTGCAGCGTTTCGTCCGGCTTAGCACCAATGGCGCGACGTGTGCCGCCGGCCTGCAATCGGCGCAGACGAAATGGCGCTCCGAGGGGCTTTGGTTCAATCCGGACGACATGCGCCTGAATTCCGGGAGCACCCTGCAGGTGAGCTTTTCCGGCCAGGCGCAGACGGACCCGTGCCAGCCGGTAGCGCAAGGCGGATATGTCGCGCCCGACAACCAGCTCATTCGCGTGCAGATTTCCGGCGTCGATCCACTCACCGGCAAGCCGAAGTTTCTCTGGGGATTCGACGACGCATCTTTTCTCTACCGCATCGATGTCGACCCGAATAACTCGCAGAACCTGATTTTCCAATCCGCACCGGTGGATGCCGGGCACCAGCCGGTTTCCGGCCAGGCGATCGAGATCCTTCGATCGGCCGCCGAACTGAAGAACGGCGGATTCGTGGCGGCACTCTCGGGCTCTGTAGTCACGCTGGATAAGAACTACCAGCCCGATTCGCAATCCGTCACGCTGCCCGCCGGGGTAACGCTGCCCCTCGATTACCTGACTGCGCAGATGTCTCCTCCGGCGCAGCTATTCCTGCGGGTGTGGCAACAGGAAGTGGTATTCACGCCGGGGACCGTCATGTCGCTCGGGAACACGGGCGTGCAGGTCACGCTCGATGCGCCCAAGGGCACATCGTTTCACCTGAGCGATTATTGGCTTTTCGCGGTGCGTCCCGCCACCCCGCAAGCGGTCTATCCGGAACGGTATCAGCAGTCCCCCCAGTTGCCGGATGGTCCGCGCCTGTGGGCCTGCCCGCTGGGCGTGATCGGCTGGAACCAGGAGGTTGGCACGCTGGTCGCCGATTGCCGCAATCCATTCGACAACCTGGTAGACCTCTCCAAGAGGCAGGAGGGCTGCTGCACCATCACCGTCCGGCCGCAGGACCTCGCCACGACGAGTCTGCAACAGATCCTCGACCAGGCCGCGAGCCCCACCATGTTGGTCCAGGCGGCGAACCCCGGCGCGCCGGGGAATAACATCTCCATCCAGGTTACAAACCTGCAACTGAATCAGACGCCGGCCACATTCGATCTGATTGTCAATGAAACCGATACTTATCTCGGGCTATCCACGTCGAACCCGTCCACCAGCATCGAGACCGTGATCGGCGATGAGGAGGGTGGGCCCAATGACGGGCTGGCGCATGTGCTGGTGGGCTCCGTGCAGACTAAGCTCACGCCCCTGGACAACCAGACCGTGACCTTCAGCGGCGGCCAGGCGAATGCGAGCGCCCAGGCCAAGATCATGGACAGCACCAACCGGCAGGCGGTATTCACCCTGCAGGCCAGAAATCCGGGCACCGACGGCAACATCACCAAGGCCACCATATCTAACGTCTCGGGGAATAACTTCGATCTGACCGTAACCTGGCAAAAGAAATCGACTGGCCTCACGCTGGCCAGCCTTCAGGCGGCGATCCAAGGCATGGGGTACTTGATTGTGGCGCAGTTCAACGCGTCCAATTCGCCCCCCGCGGAAGGCGTCACCTGGCTTAGCGGTGGCGCTGACGCCGAACCCGACACCGAGACGTCCGCTGCCACGGCGCAGGCCGCGGTTTTCGGCAATCCGGCAACGATTTGCCTGCGGGCCGGCAGCTATCCGCTGCCCAAGCCGCTGGTTCTGGATTGGAGACACTCGAACCTCACCATCGAAGGCTGCGGCGGCGTTACCCTCTGGGCGCAGAACGCGGAAACAGCATTTGCGCTGGGAATGATTCACGTTGTGGGGACGAACAACCTGACTCTTCGCGGCTTGACCTTCTCGATGCCGCGCGTGAACCTGTACCAGGCCGGTCTGAATCTGGCGGGCCTCACTCAGGGTTCGCTCACGGCCATCGGCGACTCCACGCTCGTGAGTCTGGACAGCTCGATCGGACTTACGGTCCTGGATGTGAGCGGACTGACCGTGGCAGACTGCCAATTCCGCTTCCCGGCGCTGCAGCTCGATGAAGTACTGTTTGGCGTGGCGATCTTCGCCGGCGCCGATTGCTCGGACATGACGTTGCAGGGTAACCTGTTTGCCGGACCGGATGCCCTCAAAGCAGTGACGGTAAGCGGCACCGTGCCCGCCACGGCAATGACCGCCGGCTATATGCAAGCCGACAGCCTGCAGGCTCTCTCCCTCAATTCGGCCGGAGCCACTGCCGGCGGCACCCTGGTCCCCTCCACGCTGGATAACCTCGCGCTCACCGGAAACAGCTTCGATAATCTCACATTTCCGGTCTATATTCTCACTGCCCTTGGCGCTGCGACGCTGCAGGGCAACGTGGTGAGATCGTGCGTGAGTGGCTTCACCATACTGCCTCTGATCTCCTCGATAGCCGCGGCGAACCAGGCAGTCGCCAATGATATCCGGACCCAGATTCTACAGGATCCGACGGCCCAGCGGATGGCCTCCATTGCCGTCGCATTCCCCCGTCCCGCATCCTTTGTGCCAACACGGCAGATCGTGCTGGGCCCGGCTGTGGCAGTGAGTTCGCCGCCCGCGCCAGGCGGACTGAAGCTTGCCCGCGTACGAACTTCGATCACGCGAGTTTCGCTGAACCTGGGTGTGGCTACGAATTTGACCGGGCTTACGAAGACGGCCGTGCTCCCGGTGGCGCCAGTTCTCGCTCCGGCGGGTCCGGCTGTCTTGAAAATCGCGACGCTCAGCCCGCTCACTCTTCGCGTAGCTGAAGTGATGTCGAGCCTCAGCGCCGAGAGCTCTATCTATGAATGGTTCCGACGGAATCTGGCCTTCAGCGTGAGCATGTCGAACAACGATATCGAAGCGAGTCTGCAGGGGGCGAACAGCCTGTGGGCCCTCACCATTTCGGATTTGGGCGCGGTCGGCCTGTCTCTGGGAGGGAGCCCCGCGCCCCTGAACACAACGGCGTTTGGAACCTTGACGCTCACGGGCAACAACTTCAGGAGCTCGGGCCTGCGGCCCATCGGCACCACGGTCTCACTCATGGTGGACTACTGCGCCGTAGCCGGAAATGTGATTCTGAACCAGTCGGGGGATGGTTCCAGTCTGGCGATCGTTGTCTTGAATGCGAATAAGGCGAACATCGCACGGGGCGCCATCACTGGAAATGTTCTGCAGGGCGGGACCACTCTGCCGCCTCGCGTCCCGGGCTCGCTGCCGGACTGGACTACTTACAACTCCGTTATGTAGCACGGCAAGTGCCTTGGTACTTGAACGAGTCTCGAACTCCCGATGTCGCCCGGGATTTCGGGAGCCGGTCGAGAAGAGTCTCCGAACTCATGAGGTCGTGGAATTGGGTTGAGCCGGGGGGTGGGGCAGGCTTCAGCCTGCGGCGGACTTCAGTCCGCCCGCCGCAGGTCTCACATCGNNAGACTGAAGTCTGCCCCACCTCCGGACAAGACCCAGCTTCAATCAAAATCCTGACAGGTTCTATTACGGATTTATCTTATACACCGTTGCCGGTAGGAGCACGGTCGTCACTTCACCTGCCTGGTCACCGCCGTCCCGGAATTTCACGGCAGCCTTCATTTGTTTCACGCGCTCCAGCAGAGCGAACTGCTCTTCTCTGAGCAAGAGAGTGGTTTTCACGCACTCTCCCGGGGCGACTTGAATAAATGTCCCCGATCCGGAGACGCCAAAATCGATATGAGTCAAATCAGAATCGTGAACCGTTTCACCGCCATGCGGAAGGCCTTGAGGAATGTTGATGCTGTCCAGCTCATTCAGAATCCCCAGGGTCGCCGGCGACTCGTTGACGATATATACCTGCAATAAGATCGGCCCGCTTTTCCCTTGCGCGGATCGCTCAGCGAAAGCGATCAGACGGATCTGAGGTCCAACGTCATTCTTCACGGGTGACTCGCAATGGAGTATCGCGGCGGCCGACAATATTGCGACAACAACATCGACTAGGCGAACGCGCATGTACCGGCTGCATTTTCCTGAGTAAAGGTTTGCGCCGTAGGCGGGCTGGTTCCGGGCCCGTGAGCGATCTCGTTTGCCCATGCTGCATCCACCGTCGCACTCCAAGCCGTGAGAATGGCAGGCAGGGCCGCCCCGCACGCCGCTGGCGTAGCGAAGTTCTTCGGCAACCCCTGGGCCGTGTTTGCGGCAGCAACGCCGGCCTGCGCACCGGCAGCATGGTGGTTCTCATGAGCCTGAGTGAGGGCCAATCCGGCGGCCGATCTGGTGCAGGTGGCGGTTTGCACTACGCCATCGTTTCTCCTGACCTGGTATGTCCCGTTCGGAAACACGTTCACGTTAGGAGCTGCAGATCCGGCAACCAGGGTGCTGGCTCCCCCTGCCCCCGCGGCGCAGGTAGGCCGCGTAAATCCTGGAGTGGTCTCTCCATACGAACCTCTGGAAATAAATGTGTATGTGTATGCATCATGCGCAGGGAGGGCTCCGTCGGCGCATGCCGGACAATTGCCCCGGCCGCCGTCGGAGGCGGCACGCGCTCCGGCATGGATCCGAACCTGCCCGAGCCCGTAGCCGAAGCGGGGCTCGAAGACCGCGCGATCGACTGCCCCCTTGGCGTCGACGTCTTTCTTTTTCTTGGCCTCTTCGGCGCAAGCCGCGCACATGCCGTCCCCGCACGGCCCGAGCGATTGGGCTTCCTCCGGAAGGGGCGTATCTTCATCGACCGCCGCCCGCGCCTGGCATCCGCATTTCCGCTGCACCGGGGCGTCGCCCGGTTCGTGCCGATCCCCCGGCTGACTGATGGCAAGTTTCGTTTGGGGCCCGGTCCGTGCCAGCGAGAGCATCCGCAAAACGGCCTGGTTCCCGTAAGCAGTTTGCCGCTCGCAGCCCTTTGCCTGAGGCACCCGGCTGGGCACAGGCGTCTTCCGGGTAGACGACTCATCCCGGGACCGCAAATTTTTCCGCTCTACAGAGTGCAGCATGGTGCGAACTTTATGGGATTGTACACCGTTTTTCCCCGTGCTGCAATAGAATTCGGCGCGGTGTCAAGGCAAAGTAGGGTGACGCCATCCCGCCGCGCTCACGACACGGCGATATCGCGGCGCCGCGTAATGCGCGAGTAAGTTAAGTTATTGAAAAGAAGCGAGTGTGAGATAATCAAGCGATAGCCCTCCTGCGATGGAACTTCGCGACAAGGTAGCGCAACTCCCCTTCTCGCCGGGAGTGTATCTGTACAAAGACGCCGGCGGGCGGGTAATCTACGTCGGCAAGGCCAAAAACCTCCGCAACCGCGTCCGCAGCTACTTCCTCGAAGATAAGCTGGCCGACATCAAAACCGGTACGCTGATTTCCGAAGCCCGCGATGTGGACTACATCTCGGTCGACAACGAAAAAGAGGCGCTGGCGCTCGAAAACAACCTCATCAAGCAGAAAAAGCCGCGCTACAACATTCTGCTGCGCGACGACAAGAGCTATCCCTACGTGAAGCTGACGGCAGCCGAGCGCTTCCCGCGGGTCTACGTAACCCGCCGGCTGAGGCGAGATGGTTCGATCTATTACGGTCCCTATTTTCCCGCGAATCTCGCCTACCGCATCGTGGACCTCATCCACCGGCACTTCCTGGTTCCGTCCTGCAAGGTCGATCTCACCCGCGACCACGCGCGTCCGTGCCTGCAGTATTACATTAAGCGATGCCTGGGGCCGTGCGTCGCCGGGCTTACCACGCCGGAGGCATACGCCGAAGCCGTCAGCGACGTGCGCATGTTCCTGGAAGGCCGTCAGTCCGACCTGTCACGGTCGCTGCGGGAGCGCATGCAAGGCGCCGCCGGGCAAGAGC
>PLRZ01000531.1:0-1956 GCA_003164075.1 Bryobacterales bacterium
TGCTTTCGCGCGGTGGAGTGCGAAGGAATGGGGCGCGTCGATTTTCTGCTGGAAGAGAGCACCGGTAAGTTGTATATCAACGAGATCAATACCATCCCCGGGTTTACGTCGATCAGCATGTACCCCAAGATGTGGGAAGCGAGCGGCATGGGGTTCGCGGCGTTGATCGATCGGCTGATCGAACTGGCGCTGGAGCGGCAGGAGCGGAAAAAGGCGACTAAGTTCACGAGATAGGAGTGGGTCGAACGTGGCGCAGACGCTTTTGTCTGCCGCGCCGAGACTCTGGACTCCTGATCTCGCCCGCAATTTCGGTTGGCCCGGGGAAATAAGGNNCGGGCTTCAGCCCGCCCTCCTGCGAACCATGTGAGACCTGCGACGGGCGGACTGAAGTCCGAGGTCCCCTCTGGGGAAGGCTGAAGCCTGCCCCACCTCCGGGCTCATCCCAAGTTCTCACGCCGAGGCTCAAAATGGCGCCCTATTCACGGCTCTCCCCGCGTAAAATAGAATTACCGCTGGCATGACTGGGCCCCGATCCTCCGTGAACCCTGAACCGTCCGTGACCGACCCGCCGCGCAACTCCCGCCGCCTGTGGGTGTGGACTGCCGCGTGCCTGGTTGGCGCGGTGCTCCTGGTCTGGGCCGGCGCGTGGTGGCATGCGCGAATGGCCAGCGCCGCGATCCGCTCCCTGGTGGTCCTGCCTTTCGCCGACCTGACTCCGCGGAAAGACAACGAGTGGTTTGCCGCGAGCTTCACCGGAGAGATTATCGACGCTCTGAGTCAGGCACCCGGACTGCACGTGGTAGCGCGGACTTCGGCCTTCAAGGTGAAGGGCGACGCCGGCCGGCAACTGGGCGTCGCCGCAGTCCTCGAAGGCAGCGTTCGCCAGACCGGCGGGCGCCTGCACATCGCCCTGCAATTGACGCGCACGTCCGACGGATACCATCTCTGGTCTGCCACGTTCGACCGGCCGGCGCAGAATCTGCCGGCGGCCCAACATGCCCTCGCCGCAGCCATCTCCAGCCGGCTTCAGGTGCGCCTGCCCGCACCGCCGCCCCATCGCCATCAGCCATCCGGGCAGGCCTACGCCGCCTATCTGCGGGGCCGCTATTTCTTCGATCAAGCCAATCCCGAAGCCCTGAACCGCGCCGCAGAAAGCCTGGAAGAATCCACCCGCATCGACCCGGATTTCGCCCTGGCGTGGGCCTGGCTGTCCATCGTCCGGGAGTATCGTGTGGCGGCCGCCATGGCGCGGCCCAATCGAGCCATGCCGGCCTCGCGCGATGCCGCCGAACGGGCCGTGGCGCTCGACCCCGATTCGGGCGACGCTCACCTCGCTCTGGGCATCGTCAAGCTGCAATACGACTGGGACTGGCCCGGCGCCAAAGCGGAGCTTGATCGCGCCCTCAAAGCGAGTCCGGGATCGGCCTTCGCGCTCGCCTGGCGGGCCCGCTGGTTCGAGACTCAAGGGCGCAGGAACGAAGCCATTTCCGAAACCGGGCGCGCGCTGGCGCTCGATCCGCTTTCGGCCGCCATTTCCGCCGACGCGGCCGCCGAGTATGTCTCGCTGAATCAGCCGGACCGCGCCCTTCCGTTCGCCCAGAAGGCCGTGGACCTGAACCCCGATGACGCCCAGGCGCGGGCTACCCTGGCGGACGTTTTGTGGTTGGCCGGACAGAAGGAGAAATCGCGGCAGGTGGTTGAGGAACTGCGCCAGTCGGGCGCCGCGGCGAAGTTGCCGGCGTCGGTGCTGGCATCCCTGGCCGCGCGGATGGGCGATCCCGAGGACGCGCGCCAGTTGCTCGACCGGGCGGAAGACCTGCCTGACGAGGAACTCCTGCCGGCCGTCGCCTATGCCGGGTTGGCCGGCGCCATTCAGGATTGGGACCGCCTTTTCTCCTGGACGGAGGAGGCCTATGGCGAACACGACGTCGAGTTGCCCTACTGGCCATTGAGTCC
>PLRZ01000531.1:2015-3342 GCA_003164075.1 Bryobacterales bacterium
GTCTACCGGATCACCGGTTCCATGATCCTGCTGGGAGGCATCAGCTTCTGCAGCCAGATCCCCATTTTCCTGTTCTCCACGGTGGGCGGCATCGTGGCCGACCGGTACAGCCGCCATCGCGTGGTCATCGCCACCCAGTCCGCGTCCATGGTGCTGGCCCTGGCGTTGGCGGCCCTCACGCTCTCCCACACCGTGCATATCTGGCATATCTTCGTGCTGTCCGCGCTGCTGGGCGTGGTCAACGCCTTCGACATACCGGCGCGCCAGTCGTTCATCGTGGACATGGTGGGCCGCGCCGACCTGATGAATGCCATCGCGCTGAACTCTTCCATGTTCAATGCGTCGCGGGTGGTGGGCCCGGCCGTCGCCGGCATCCTGGTGGCGGCCATCGGCGAGGGCTGGTGCTTCTTTGCCAACGGCATCAGCTATATCGCCGTGATTGTGGGACTGCTCTTGATGCGCGTGGCGCCGCACCGGCCGGTGACGGGCGGCGGATCTCCGGTGGCCAAGATTGTGGAAGGCTTCCGTTTCGTCATCCGCAACCGGCCGATCCACGCGCTGCTGATCCTGCTGAGCATCGCCAGCGTGACCGGCATGCCGTTTACGGTGTTGATGCCGGTATTTGCCGACCGGATTCTGCACGGAGGTCCCAAGGCGCTGGGCTGGCTCACCGGCTGCGCGGGAATGGGAGCGCTCGGGGCCGCGCTGCTGCTGGCCAGCCGTCAGACGCTGAAAGGCCTGAGCGGCTGGATTGCCACATCCGCCACGGCCTTCGGTGTGGGACTGCTGATCTTCGCGCTGTCGCGGACGTTCCTGTTTTCGGCCCTCATCCTGGTTCCGGTGGGCTTCTCGCTGATGCTGCAGATGGGCTCTTCGAACACGCTGATTCAGAGCATGGTGCCGGACCATCTGCGCGGCCGCGTGATGGGAGTCTACTCGATGATGCTCATGGGGATGGCGCCCTTTGGCGGCCTGTTGGCGGGAGTGGTTGCGGACCGGTTCGGCGCGCCCACAACGGTGGCGATCGGCGGGGTGATTTGCCTGGCGGCGGCCGGCATTTTCTGGACCCAACTGCCGGAGATTCGGGTCCACACGCGCCGCATGATCGCCGTCCAGCAGGCCGCGTCGGCGGAAAAGCAGATGGCGGGCGAGTAGAAAGTAGGTGGGGCAGGCGGTGCTCGCCTGCCCTCGATCCTATTCGAGCAGCGGGCCTAATTCAGCGACATCAGGAGTTCTGACGTCGTGGAATTCGGGATGAGCCTGTTTTCGTGGCGCAGGCAACTCCTGCCTGCTGGGTCGAGACTCAGAACTCCTGATGTCATCGGGC
>PLRZ01000117.1 GCA_003164075.1 Bryobacterales bacterium
TGTCTGTAAGTGATTGATCTGGCTTCCATGGCATGGAAGAGGTCGTGAGTTCGAATCTCACCAGGTCCACCAAAACTATCTCCTACACACTGCGCGAGTTACGGCCACACGTGGCTTGAGCGCACCTCCGATCATCCGTACACAAGGTCCAAAGAAGGTCCAAACACGGTCCAAAAATCTGTTTTCCACAGATGCTCGCGTGGTATGGATCGGACCGCGTTTCCTCCCCTCCTAATCGCACTGATTCCGTGACCAGTTGGTATGCGTGGTAGCGACGGTATGCGTTTTGACGCTCGTGTGCCCTTTGGAAAACATTTGTCCCTTTTCTCGCGATATAAGGGGATTTTTCGATCCCAGTGCCGCCACAGGTAAGCGTGGTGTGGATGGTAGGCGTGTTTCGGGCTGCTGTCTTCTCCACCGGTGATTGCGGGCGTGGCGGCGCGCCGAGATGGCGGTGTTCTCCACCGACGGCGTCTTACTGCCCCAGAGCGCGCGCCCCGTTGGCACAGGAACGCGCGGCGGCGGTCTGGTCGTAGAACGCCGGCGGCGCGCCACGCGGCCCCGTGCGCGCAGGAATCGGCGACGCCAAATATTCGGCAGTATTCTCGATCCTCCGCGTTCGCCGTTTTCGGAGGAGTGGATCAGGCCGGCGATATAGTGGAGAAACGGGAGCAACTCCCATGAAAACGCTTAATGCGCTGCGGCAGATCGAACCCCTGCTTGCGAGTAACCCTTTGCCGAAGGCTGCAAGGGCCTGGGGTGGAGCAGACATGGCAATCTCCCCGAGTTCAAACCAGGATGTGAGTTCCGGGGGCTTCTACCCCGCGCCAAGATGTGTCGTGACCACTCATACCCTCGAAGTTTCGTGGCTCTTTGAGGCACTGCGGGACGCTTTCTACGCAGAGAACCGGCTCGACGGTCAGACAAAGATCGAATTCTTCGGGCGATTGGCCAATGCTGCTAACAGATGTCTGAAGAAGAACGCCGCTCCGTCCGCTCAAGAGTTGTGTGCGGCGATTCTTCACGAGTCCTTTGCGATCTCTGCGGCGTTGTTGGAGCGCGTTCGCTATGGCTGTGAGATCGGCCCCGCCTACTGCGACGTGATCCTGCGCCGGATCATGAACATGACTGGTGAGACGGCAACGCTCGCAGAGACGGGAGAAACATTCCCTGCGGCCGCCGAGTCGCGCGGCGTGCCCGTCGATGGAAGCGCCGCTTGGATGGCCTCGATTAGCTCGCCTTCCGAAGCGCGTCTTCTACAGCGTCGGGATGATGTGCGATGACCGCCAGGAGAGTACGCGCCGGGCCATCCGGCCGTGTTCGGCCCTGCTCCCAGTTTCTTATTGTGGCGGCAGTGAATCCGAATCGCGCCGCAAACCGCGACTGACTGAGGCCGAGCTTCTGTCGAATAGCCAGCAGGTCGATCGGAGCTGGACGATCTACCTGGACATGGGTGACGCGGAGTCCTGGAACGCGCTCGCCTCTGGCGTATGCGAGGGCTTGGTTGAGGCTGGTTAGAAGGGATCGGCCGGCGGCTGTACTCGTCGGCGTCCGCTTCCTGGTTTTGGGCGTGGATTCCTTTGTCATGACGGCTGTTTCCTCCTGCTGTGTTCGGCTCTGATCGCTGCAATCGTTTTTCGCGCCGCCTTCTTCTCGGCGGCGGACAGGTTTGTTTTCTGGTTCTTGGCGTAGATGTCCAGTGCGTATAGAGGGATCGATTCGTTGTGGTAGTAGTAGATCACTCGCGCACCGCCGGCCTTGCCTCTTCCGGGAATCGCCCATCGGAGTTTCCGGAGCCCGCCGGTCTCGGGCACGACCCGGCCAACTTCCGGGTTAGTGGCGAGATAGATAATCAACGCGGCGCGCTCCTCCTCGCTAACCCTGAGGCGTGTGGCACTTGCGAGGAAGGTTTCTGTCTCGACTACCGCCATCGGACTTTCCAGCGCCGCCATTACGGACCGATGGTACGCTATCCACGTATATCTGTCAAGCGTATGGCTTGCAGCGTATGCCGCAAGAAAGCCGCCCGTTTCCCGATTCGTTCCTGCAAGACTCGACCGTGAGGCCCATCTTCCTGGTGAGGTTTCCGCCGAGGAAGCCCCGGATCGAGTGGTTCTGCCAGTCGGTCCTCGGCGATCTCGGCCATGGCCGCGCCCTTGGGGCGGCGGCGGCGTGCTCCACACGGAGGATTCGAAGTTCAACGGCGAGCAGGGGTTCAAGCACGCCTACATTACGAAACCGCTGCCGGAGCGGGCCGAGAAAGACATCCAGTCCGAAATTGACCGGCAGTACGACCAGTTCGCAGCAACGGTCGCGCGGAACCGGAAGGCCAGCGCAGAAGAGATCATCGCGACGCAGGCCGGCGTGTGCTGGGCGGAGAACGCCGTTCCGCTTCTGGCAGATGAGGTCGGAACGCTTGGCGATGCCATGAACACGCTTCGTCACCTGCCCGGTGAGCCGGTCCGGAAGTCAACGGCGGCGATTGCCGCAATGTCCACAACCAGGGAGGTAACAGCAAGTATGCCCGATGAAACGACGATCGAACCTACTGGAACAATTGCGGTGTGAACTCGATCAGGTAATTGCGCCAGTTGAACCAGCTATGCGCGCCGGGGCTCTCTATGAAAACCGGCGCGAAGCCGTGCTTCTTGAGCAACTCCACAGTGGACTTGGTATTCGTGATCAGGCCGTCATCCTTGCCGGTGCTCAACCAAATCAGCTTGGCGCCCTTCTTCAGGCTGGCGTTATCCAGATCGGCCAGATGCGTGGCTTCCCAATCCGGACGGGCCGGCTGCGCCGCGGGTGGAGTCGCCGGTGGCGCTCCGGGAGCCGGGGCGCGGCCTCGCCCGCCGCCCAAACTGGCGCCGGAACTGAAAACGCCGATCTCCCCAAACAGATTCAGGTGGGTGAAGGCGATGTCGAGCGTCTGGCTGCCGCCCATCGAAAGTCCGGCGATGGCGCGATGCTGCCGGTCGTCGATGCTGCGGTAATGTTTCTCTACGTAGGGCAGCATGTCGGTGATGAATTCATTGGTGAAGGGATTCACCGTCGGCGTTTGCGGCGGAGCGGCGCCGGGGGCCGGCGCGCCCGGCATCATGGGCTGGTGACCGGCGGGCATCACCACGATCATCGGCTTCGCCTTCTTCGCGGCAATCAGGTTGTCGAAGATGAAGCCGGCGCGGCCTACCGACGTCCACGCATCGTCGGTATCCCCCGAGCCATGCAGCAGGTAGAAGACCGGGTACTTCTGGTTGCCCGCTTCGTACCCCGGCGGCGTGTAGACATGTAAGCGCCGGGTGGTCTTCAACACCGAGGAATAATAGAAGACTTCCGCCACGGCCCCGTGAGGCACATCGGTGGTGTCCATCATCTCGGCGCCGGAGATGGTGAACAGGCTCCACAAATTGTCGCGGGACTCGGCGGTGCGCGTGTTCACCGGGTCCAGCACGCGTATTCCGTCCACCTGGAACACGTAGCGATAAGCGCCCGGCGGCACGGGCCCCACGGTGGCTTCCCAGATTCCGGCGTCGTTCTTCGTGAATTCGGGGCCGGTGGCCGGCAGAGGCGTGGCGGGCATGACCGTCGCGATGTTCGTGCCGGTGATCGCGCCGGCGCCACCGCCGCCGAAGAGGACCGTGATGTCGTTGGCGTTCAGGGTCACCTTTTCCGCCTTGGGGGCGAGAATGCGGAACACCACGTGCCCATCCGGCGTCACTTCCGGAGATACGACTGTCGGCCCCCGCCCGCGTCCACCGGGTGGCTGCGGCGCTGGCTGCGCAACGGCGGCCGCCGCAAGAATTCCTGCCGCCACCGTGGCGGCGAGTGTGCGCATCGTGGCGCTTCGATAAGTCATCTGAGACTCCTTCGGGCCTGAGTATAACACCCGGCTATTTCGGGGACAGGCTACATAACCTCGAAATTAAAGAACGCCGATCAGGCGGCGGTCAACCTCGTCACGTGCAGCCGTTTCCGGCTTCGCTCCGCGTGCCACAGGTCATACTGAAGTTGCCGATTGAGCCAACTCTCGGCACTGGTGTTGAAGGCGATGGAGAGACGCGCGGCCATTTCGGGGCTGATGCCGGCACGCCCGTTCAGGATGCCAGACAGCGTTTTGCGACTGATTCCGAGAGACCGCGCGGCTTCCGTGACACTCAAATTCAGGGGTTTCAGACAGAGCGTCTTGAGTACTTCTCCCGGGTGTGGCGGATCGTGCATCTTCATAATGACCTCGGTGGTAGTCCTCGTAGTCCACGCACCCTTTCTCGGACCGCGGAGTTCGTGGAGATCCAAACCCGGCAGGTCCGTTCAGCGGGAGCCGGTCGGAGTGCTAAGGAACCACGCAATAATAACTTCACATTGTCCGCGGCGGCAATGTGGGGCAGACACTCGTGTCTGGATAGCGC
>PLRZ01000066.1 GCA_003164075.1 Bryobacterales bacterium
CGTCGCAGAAACTATGCGGCATTGGAATGCCGTCCCGCCCTACAAAGTGCGCTCAGTCCAACGCTATTTGCGAGACTCGATAGCTGGCATAATAGGACCGGAGGCTCCATCTTGGCCACGTTGACCGGTCCTGTTTCCATATCGCACGAGAACGAAAAGAACCCCTGGCTTGCCGCTGCCGCGCGCTTCGACGAGGCCGCCAAGCGGCTGAAGCTGGACGACGGAATGTGCAAAGTCCTGCGCACCCCCACCAAGGAAATTACGGTGAACATTCCGGTGCTGTTGGACGATGGGCGCATCGATGTATTCACCGGCTATCGCGTGCAGCACTCGCTGGCGCGCGGTCCGGCCAAGGGCGGCATCCGCTTCGCTCCCGACGTCACGCTGGATGAAGTCCGCGCGCTGGCTTCGTGGATGACGTGGAAATGCGCCGTGGTCAACATCCCGTTCGGGGGCGGCAAAGGCGGCGTAGTCTGCGATCCCAATCTGATGTCCGACCAGGAACTGGAAAGACTGACGCGCCGCTACACCTCCGAGATCATGGACTTCATCGGACCGGAGCGCGACGTGCCCGCGCCGGACGTCAACACCAATGAGAAGGTGATGGCCTGGATCATGGACACTTATTCCATGCATCAGCGCCACACCGTGACGGCGGTGGTGACCGGCAAGCCGATGGCGCTGGGCGGGTCGCGCGGCCGCCCGGAAGCTACCGGCCGCGGCTGTATGATGGTCACGCTGAAAGCCCTGAAGCAACTCGGCATTCCCTACGACCAGGCGCGCGTGGTGATTCAGGGCTTCGGCAACGTGGGGGGGATGGCGGCGAAGCTGATGAAGGCGGTGGGCTTCCATATTGTCGCCATCGTGGAATACGACGGCGCGGTATACAATACCCACGGTCTGGACATCGCCGCTCTTGAGAAGCATCGCAAGGCGACCGGTTCCATCACCGGCTTTGCGGGCGGTGAGGACATGGACAAGGCGGAGGCATTGTTCCTGGATTGCGACGTCCTGATTCCGGCCGCCACGGAGAATGTGATCACCTCGCAGAATGCCGACCGGCTGCGCTGCAAGATCCTGTGCGAAGGCGCCAACGGGCCCACCACGCCGCTGGCCGACCTGATTCTGGCTGACAAGAAGGTCTTCGTGATCCCCGATATTCTGGCCAATGCGGGCGGCGTCACGGTCTCTTATTTCGAGTGGGTGCAGGACCGGCAGGGCTATTTCTGGAACGAGCAACTGGTGAACAATCGCCTCCAGGAAATCATGGACGAAAGCTTCGACGCGGTGGTGGAGTATGCCGGGAAGCACCATACCAACAATCGCATCGCGGCCTACATGCTGGCGCTCGATCGCGTGGCCAACGCCATCCGCCTGCGGGGAATTTACGCGTGATGGNNTCGTCGATGGAGCTATTGAGCCTTGCAGATTTGTGTGACAGCCCCGGTGGGGCAGGCTTCAGCCTGCGCGGGGCTTCAGCCCCGCCGGCCCTTAACGGTATTATGCGAGGCTCTGTAGATGTCCTCTGATGCCTCCACGCCGCTGATGCGGCAGTACAACAGCATCAAGGAGCAAGTCCCCCACGCGTTGTTGATGTTCCGCCTGGGAGATTTCTACGAGCTGTTTTTCGAAGACGCCGTGGTGGCCGCGCGCGAACTGGAGATCACCCTCACCTCCCGCAATAAGGAAAAAGGCGCGGCCATCCCCATGTGCGGCGTGCCCTATCACGCCGCCGAAGGCTACGTCGCGCGCCTCATTCAGAAGGGCTATCGGGTGGCCATCTGCGACCAGATGGAAGATCCCAAGCTGGCCAAAACGCTGGTGCGCCGCGAGATCACGCGCGTGGTCACTCCCGGCACCGCCATGGACGCCAACCTGGTGCGCTCCCGCGAGAATAATTACCTGGCCGCCGTGGCGCGCTCCGGAACACGTTCCGCCGTGGCCTATGTGGATATCTCCACCGGCGAATTCCGCGTGACGGAGCTCGACCCGGGCGAAGTTTCCGGCGCGCTGGAACAATTGGGCGCGCGCGAAGTCCTCTTCCCCGGAGATCTGCCGCTGCTCGCCGGGGACGACCGTGCAGGCAGCGCGCCCCGCTTCGTCCGCACCGAACTGGAGGAGTGGATCTTCACCCAGGATTACGCCGACCGCACGTTGCGCGACCACTTCAAGCTGCTGACCCTGGATGGCTGCGGGCTGGCCAACCGCCCCGCGGCCGTCAGCGCCGCCGGCGCCATCCTGCACTACCTCCGCGACACCCAGCGCACCGCGCTCGACCATCTGGACCGCCCGACCTACTACGACCGCGCCGATTCCATGATTCTCGACGCCGTCACCGTGCGCAACCTCGAGCTCACCGAGCCCCTCTTCGCCGCCGACGCCGCCGGCCCGCAGCAACAGTGCACCGTGCTGGCCGCGCTCGATCAGTCTCTCACCGGCATGGGGGGCCGTCTGCTGCGGCAGCGCCTGCTGCGCCCCTCGCTCGAGCGCGCCGAGATCGAGCAGCGCCTGGATGCCGTCGAAAATCTGTTGCAGCAGACCATTCTGCGCGCCGAACTGCGCAAACAACTCGGCGGCATACTCGACCTGGAACGGCTGCTTGCCAAAGTGACGCTGGGCTCGGCCGGTCCCCGCGACCTGCTGGCGCTGGGCCGCTCGCTCGAAAAAATCCCCGGCCTGAAACGCTGCTTCGACACCCAACAAGCGGCGCGCCTGCGCTCCCTGCACGACCGTCTGGACGAACTGCCCGACGTGGCCAACCTCATCCTGGAAGCCATCTCCGATGAGCCGCCGCTCTCGCTCAGCGACGGCGGCACCATCCGCGCCGGCTTCCATGCCGAGCTCGACGAACTGCGCGATTTGAGCCTGAATGGGCGCCAGTACATCGCGCAGATTGAAGCCCGCGAGCGGCAGCGCACCGGCATTCAGTCGCTGAAGGTGCGCTTCAATAACGTATTCGGCTACTACCTGGAGATCACCCGCGCCAACCTGCACCTGGCGCCGGCCGATTACGAGCGCAAGCAGACGCTGGCCAATGCCGAGCGCTTCACCACGCCGGAGCTGAAGGATTACGAGCGCAAGGTGCTGGACGCCGAAGAGAAAATCCTGGCGCTGGAACGGGAACTGTTCGCCGATGTCCGCCAGCGCACCGCCGCGCAGGCGCAGCGTATTCGCGCCACCGCTTCCGCCGTAGCCGAGTTGGACGTCACCGCCGCGCTGGCCCAGGTGGCGGCCGAAAATCGCTACCAGCGGCCCCGCTTTTCCGAGGATGGCGAGATGCGCATCATGGCCGGCCGCCATCCGGTGATCGAGCGGCTCACCGATCAGGAGGCCGGCCGTTTCATTCCCAACGACCTTTACCTGAACGACACCACAGACCTGATCGACATCATCACCGGCCCCAACATGGGCGGCAAGTCTACCTATCTGCGGCAAGCGGCGCTGATCGCCATCCTGGCGCAGATGGGCTCGTTCGTGCCTGCGGAATCGGCCAATCTGCCGCTGATCGACCGCGTCTTCACGCGCATCGGCGCTTCCGACAATCTGGCGCGCGGCCGCTCCACGTTCCTGGTGGAAATGACCGAGACGGCGGTGATCCTGAATGCCGCCACGCCGCGCAGCTTCATCGTGCTCGACGAGATCGGCCGCGGCACCGCTACGTATGACGGGCTGGCGCTGGCCTGGGCGGTGGTGGAGCACGTCCACAGCAAGACGCGCGCCAAGACGCTGTTCGCCACGCACTACCATGAGCTCACCGAACTGGCCGAGCAGCTCGACGGCGTGCGCAATTTGCGCGTCTCCGTGAAAGAGGCTGGCGACCACATCATCTTCCTGCGCAAAGTAGAGCCGGGCCGCGCCGACCGCAGTTACGGCATCGAAGTGGCGCGGCTGGCCGGCCTTCCGCTGACCGTGATCTCTCGCGCGCGCGAAGTGCTGAAGCTGCATGAGCGGACGGAGCACGTGGTCACCGAGGAACTGGCGAAATCCGAGGAGACCGGGCCGGTGCAAATCCAACTGTTCGAGCCGGTGGGGTATGGAATCGCCGAGCGGATCCGCGGTCTCAATCTCGATGAACTGCGGCCCATCGAGGCGCTGCAATTGCTGGCCGAACTGCAGAAGGAGTTGAAGCGGCAATGAGAGTGGCCGGCGTGATGAGCGGGACATCGCTCGACGGCATCGACGTGGCCATTGTGGAGATCTCTGGCCGCCGCATCGAGACCGCAGGATTCCAGTCGACGCCCTACAACCCGGCGGTCCGCGCCGCGATTCTGGCGGTTTCCGACGCGCCCACCGGGACTGCGGCCATCTCGCGGCTGAACTTTCAATTGGGGGAGTTGTACGCCCGTGCGGTAATGCGCGCGGTGCGCCGTTTCGGCCCCGTGAAACTGGTCGGATGCCACGGGCAGACCATCTATCATGAGGGCGCGTCGAATACCTTGCAGATCGGCGAAGCGGCGGTGATCGCGGAGCGCGCCGCCGTCCCTGTAGTGTCGAACTTTCGCGCGCGCGATATCGCCGCCGGCGGCCAGGGCGCGCCGCTCGTGCCGTATGTCGATTACCTGCTGTTCCGCCATCCGAAACGTACGCGCATTGCGCTCAATATCGGCGGCATCGCGAATATCACCGCGATCCCGGCGGGCGCGTCCGCGGAAAAAGTTGTGGCATTCGATAGCGGCCCGGGCAACATGGCGATTGACGCGCTGGCCCGCGAACTGGGCCAACCCTACGACCGCGGCGGAAAAATCGCCGAGTCCGGCACCGTGAACACCGCGCTCCTCGACGAGTTGTTGGCCGATGGCTATTACCGCCGCAAACCGCCTAAGAGCGCGGGCCGCGAACAGTACGGCGCGGCATTCGTCGAGCGGCTGAAGAAGACGGGGCTGCCGATGCGGGACCTGATAACCACGGCGACGGTGTTGACGGCTGCCACGATTGCGCTGGCAGCGCGCCGGTTCGCGGGGCCGTCGACCGACGTGATTGTCTCCGGGGGCGGCGTACACAATCGGCAGATCATGGCGCACCTGGCGGGATTCCTGCCGGACGTGGCAATCTCGACGTCCACCGATCACGGCATCGATGCGGACGCCAAAGAGGCGATCGCGTTCGCCGTGCTGGCACACGAGACGTGGCGCGGCAAACCGTCGAATCTGCCGTCGGCGACCGGCGCACGCCGCGCGGTGGTGCTGGGCGACATTACGCCGTAACGTGCCGCAGGAGGTGGGGCAGGCGGTGCTCGCCTTCGCTCGATCCTATTCGAGCTGAGCCAAGACGTGGCGCAGACACTCGTGTCTGCGGCGCCGGAGACTCTTCTCGGCGCTCCGGGACAGTGGATGCCGCTCGCGAAGAAAGTCGAGATGAGTCGCGACCCAGCAGGCAGGAGTGCCGGCGCCACGAAAACGGGGTCATCCCAAATTCCACGACATCAGGAGTTCTGACCTCGGGATCTCTCGCGATTTTCCCGGGCCGCCCAGGCCCTGGCTCTCTGGAAACTGCTCGTGGATCGCGCCTCGCCGCGGCGCCCCGGCTGAAAGCTGACCGCTGCCCAGCCGACTGCCCGCTGGCCTACGGCAGTTCTTCAATCAGGCGATCGATGTCCGACGGCGGAATGTAGAAATGCGGCGACGTGCGTACCCAGCCGGCCCTCGGAGCGACGCTGATTCCGGCAGCGCTCAGTTTCCGGACGATCTCCGCGGCATCCACCCCTGGCTTGCGGAAGCTCACAATTCCCGCGCCCGTTTCCGGGGTCCGCTCGCCCAGCAACTCGTAACCCTTGTGGAGCACGCCCTCTGCAATACGGTCGCCGAGATTTTGGATAAGCGGGGCGATTTTTCCGAGTCCGATTTCTAGTATCAGTTCAATTGATGCTCGTAAGCCGAAGCATCCAATAGTATTTAGCGTTCCGCACTCATACCGGCCCGCATCCTCGCGGAGAGCCATATCCCGAGAGGCATAATCGTTGTACCCAGCCACGTTGGTCCAGCCGAATTCCACGGGCTCCACGCGGTCCTGAAGTGCCTTATTTATGTATAGGATGCCGCATCCTTCCGGACCTAAAAGCCACTTATGGCCATCGGCCGCCAAGGCGTCGATATGGCAGCTCCGCACATCGAGTGGAAAAGCGCCCAGACCCTGGATCGCATCCACCAGGAAAATGCAGCGATTAGTGCGGCAAATCTCACCAATCGCTTGAATAGGGGCGCGGTAGCCGGTCAGAAACTGCACAAAGCTGATGGCCAGCAGCTTAGCCCCGCGAGCGGCATCGGCGATCTTTTCCAGGGGGTCGGTGACAGACAGCCATGTGACGTTAACACCCTTCTTTTCTAATCGCTTCCAGGGGTAGTAGTTGGCCGGAAATTCCTCCAGAAACGCCACCATCCGGTCACCCGGCTGCCAATCGAGNNCCCCTCGTAGGCATCCAGCCAGTCTTTGTAATGACGGCTGCCGAACTGTGTGCAATCGTCCGCCAGGTGCTTCATGGCATCGGCGGCCGGCTTGCACAACGGCGCGACCGCCGCGTGATTCAAGTAGATCAGGCGCTGGCGCACCGGGAATTGATGGGCGTATTGATCCCAAAGAGTAGGTTGGGGGGCAAGATTTACGTTTGCAGTGGGGCTCATTCCCTTTACAATACGTTATAAGGGCCTCGGGAGCCACCCATGAGACTTCTCACCACGACCATCTTGTCGATCGCCTTGGCCGCCGGGGCATCTGCCGCCGATCGGAAGAACAAGAAGGACGATCCCAGCCAGATCGGCGACCGCGATGTCGGCAAGTGTCTCAACTTCTATTCCGTCGACAAGGAAATGGCGTGGGGCAAACAACTGGCCGACGAAGTGGCGCGCGAATCGAAGATTGACGACGATGCCATTCTCTCCGAATATATCAACCGCGTGGGGCAGAATCTGGCGCGCAACTCGGACGCCAAAGTGCCGTTCACATTTCGCGTGATCGATGGCGAGGAGATGAATGCGTTTGCCCTTCCGGGCGGGTACGTGTTCGTCTACACCGGGCTCATCAAACTGGCTAGCGACGAGGACGAGTTTGCCGGCGCGCTGGCTCACGAGATTGCCCACGTGGCGGCTCGCCATATGACATGTCGGGCCTCCAAAGCGCAGGTGGCCAGAGTGGCAGGCGTGGTTCCGGGAATATTTCTGGGCGGCTTAGCAGGATTGGCCGCGCGTCAGGCCGCCAATGCCGTCATCCCCATGACTTTTCTCAGTTTCAGCCGCCACGATGAGTCGGAGGCCGATTATCTGGGCGTCCAGTACATGTACGCCGCGGGCTACGATCCTACAGGCGCGGTCAGCATCCTGGAGAAACTGGAAACGCTGCAGAAAACCAAACCCGGCGCGGTCGCGAAGGTGCTGGCCACCCACCCCATGAGCTCCGACCGGATCGACAAGGCCGAGCAGGAAATCCAACGGATTCTGCCGGCCAAGGCGGAGTACGTGGTGACCACTTCGGAATACCGCGACGTGCGCGAGCGGTTGATCGCCCGTGAGGCCCGCCGTAAAACGGACGACAAAGACGGCCAGCCGGTATTGCGCGTGAATCCCGGCGAAGGCAAGATCGACGATCCCGCGGCCCAACCCGACGACCGTCCCACTCTGAAGCGCCACGATTTCACCGAGTAGGCGCGCCGCTTCTCTGCCGCTGCAGTGACGAAAGAAGTGGCGCAAAATCATCCGCCACGGTAACCTGAAAATAGGAGCAGCGCCCATGAGTATAGACATTTCACATGAAACCGAAGCGCGCCTTACTGATGAAGCCCGGCGCCAGGATATTTCCGTGGAAGCGTTGCTGAAACGGCTGATGAGCGAGCGCGCGGTAACAGCCCATGTTGCCGGCCCTGCCCCGGAATTGCCAGTTTGGCATCTCGGAGGGGTGGGGCCTCTCCACCGGCGGGACATCTACGACGATGTCCGTTGATGACGTCTCGGGTTCTCACGATTTCTTCCCCCTTTTGCGACCGTCGGGCGAGACGAACTTAACCAACATACGAGCGGAGAACATGCCGCGAGGCAGACGATCATCACTGGAAGGACTTGCCTCAAGTTATTGAGCGAATGCAGATTGAAATCAGCGACTTCTTGGGTCGATTGATGCCTGAACGCCAGGAATGGTTTCGGTAAGCTCTACTTCGCGGCTAAGCTATGCCTTCCCGCCCTTCAACTCGTCTTCCAGTTCTTTGATGGTGGGGAGGCTCCCCTTCAGGCCCGCCGGCAGGCTTTCCGTAACGCGGAATCCCGATATGCCGATCGGCTTCTTCGTGTCGCGCAGTGCATATTCGGCTATGATCGCATTTTTCGATTTGCAGAGAATGAGGCCGATGCTCGGCTGGTCGTCCGGGTGGCGGAGCAGGTCATCCACGGCCGATAGGTAGAAGTTCATCTTTCCCGTGTACTCCGGTTTGAAGGGACCGGTCTTGAGGTCGATGATCACATAGCAGCGCAATTTTAAATGGTAGAATAGCAGATCGATCCTGAAGTCCTCGCCGCCCACTTCTAGCGGGTACTGGCTGCCCACGAACGCGAACCCCACGCCGAGCTCCAGTAGGAACTTTCGAATGTGTTCCAGGAGGCCTGATTCAAGCTCCTTTTCATGGGCGTCCTTGGCGAGCGTGAGGAAATCGAAGTTGTACGGATCCTTGAGGAGCTGCTGCGCGAGCTCGGATTGGGGCGACGGCAAGGCACGGGGAAAGTTCGTCTGCGCCTTTCCTTGCCGACCGTAGAGGCCGGATTCGATCTGGACGACGAGGACATTCCGGCTCCATCCGTGCTGCAGCGCTGCCCGTGCGTACCATACCCGCTGTTCGGGGTCTTTCACGGCATCGAGGATGCGAACGTTATGCCCCCATGAAATTCGTCCAACAACCTGTTGGACAAATGACTCCTCCGGCCAGGACTCCGCGAACGCCCGCATATATAGCAGGTTGGTTCGGGAAAATCCCTTCATATCCGGAAACTCGTTGTGGAGATCCGTGGCGAGGCGCTCAATGACTTTTGCACCCCAGCCAGCGCGTTCCTGCCGCTCCAAGATCTCGCGGCCTATGCTTCAGTAGAGGGAGATTAGTTCGCGGTTAACGGCGAGCACAGCCTTTATCTGGGCGGCTCGAGTCCGCTGTTTCAGATCGCGCAGAAAATCTTCGTAGCCTTCGGGACGTGCGCCGCCAGAACGATCCATGATTTCAATGGCTTCATGCTACCATCCTGAGCTAATAGGTGAACTCTTTGCAGTGCCGAAATCCGAAGTCCGCCACCTCCTCCCCCATCGGAATCCTCACACCGGTGTAACGCCTGGAACCCACCGGGCTGGACGCTCCGTCCGCGGCTGGAGTCGGAGACGGCGACCGCTGGCTAAGCGCTCCTCGCCGACGTGTTCGACGAAAAGGTCGGCCCCGGCGAGCTGAAGCGTTCCATCCGCGAGAAGCTCCTTGAGTCGTACCATAACGGGCTTAAGGCGCAGGCCTTCGAGTGCGGCTCACGAGGGCCGGCCGGCTCGAGATCGATTCATCCGAGAGAGTTTCGTCTCGCAGGAGGCCTTTGCACCCAGGCGCCCAACGCAACTCGGCGCTCGATTTTACAGTGGATTGAGGCTACTCCCCGAGCTTGGGGAACAGCGAGTGGTCCAGAATGCGGCGCGTCAATTCCTCCATGGTGAGGAACTCCTCGCCGTCCTTGTAAAAGATCTTGTCGCCGGGCAGCAGTCCGATGGTGATGTCCAAACGGTCGCCGCTGCGGTCGATATGGAGGCCGGGGAGCTTGGGCAGAGTGGCGATTTCCACCTTGGCGGTATTTACCCACTTGGCGTCCTGCTCTTCGCGGACCGTCACGCGGATCTTCTGTCCCTGGTAGCCGATTTCGATGGCCTCCGCGCCAAACGCCTCAATGTAGGCGTCCACGCAGCGAACCAGCGCACGATGCACCTCGTCCAGCACACGAGGCAGCCGCTCCAGGATCTGTG
This sequence comes from Bryobacterales bacterium, assembly GCA_003164075.1. Next base: position 9,964 of record PLRZ01000066.1, read on the forward strand.
CTTCCCTCTGGCGACGCTCCTTCTCCTCGGTAATGCGCATCTGGAGCCACTGCAAATTCATAAGTGCGACTTCCATGTTAGCGCGGTGCTTGGTGGGGCAGGCGGTGGGGTGCTTAAACAGTTTCGGGA
>PLRZ01000208.1:0-753 GCA_003164075.1 Bryobacterales bacterium
TCCGTCGAGTACGCCGTTACGCCGCCACTTCGCCGGCCGGCATGATGGCGCCGATCGCGCCGGCCTGAACCGCAAGCCCTTGGCGCCATCTGCAAATTCGGGTGGACCGCCTCGAACCACAGCGGGCCCGAATGACAGAACTCCTGATGTCGCCCCGCNNGAGCTTCGCAGGTGGGGCAGGCGAGCACCGCCTGCCCCACCTTCGGGCTCACTGCAAATTCCACGACATCAGGAGCTCTGAATGAAAGCTGCCGAAGTGCCCTCCTTCACGACGGAACTGGCTTGGCCACCGGAAGATCCGCCAACCCGGTGTTTTCCGGCGGCCCTACGCTACGGAAAGCGTCAGCCGCCCGTTCGACCTGCTCCTGGGCGCCGGCTTGATCACAATGTGGACATCCCGGCCCAACCGCGTCAGGCATTCCAACAAACGGTGCTCCGAAATCCCGCGAAACCGCCCCTTCAAGAGGTCGGAAACCTTGGGCTGTGTGAGCCCCAAAATCTCGGCTGCGTGGGCCTGGGTGAGCGCTCTCCGCCGGAGGATCTCGGCTATCTTGGAGGCCAACTGGGCCTTAATCAGCATGCTCTCACTATCCGGATACCCGAGATCGGTATACACATTCCCCGAACCTTCCTCGACGGGAATGCCCCGCACAACTCGCTGTTTCTTCATCGCGATAGCTCCTTGGCGATCTGCTCCGCGAGTGGACTTCTTCCGGAACATATGCAGCACGAACACCGCGCCCTCGAACCGTA
>PLRZ01000208.1:762-9914 GCA_003164075.1 Bryobacterales bacterium
TCTCCGTTCATTATACCTACATTGGTATAACATCCCCAGGGAAAGTGGCCGCTCCCGAGCCGCCATGGAAGGAGTTGTTCAATCCGCCGGTATCGTCAGCTTCAAGTTCAGCTTGTCCAGTTCCTTGCGATACAGCGGATTGCGCGGGTAATCGTGCACTAACTCGGCCAGCAGCCGGCGGGCTTCCTGGGGCCTCTTCTCGCGCAGATCGATGATTCCCAGAAAGACTTTGGCCAGCGGCCGGAAGTAACGTCCCTCGCGGGCCACCAGTTCCAGATTCTGCACGCCCCGCTGCTTGCTGCCGTCCACATTCTCGAAATGGACGAACCAGCGGATGAAAAACGGCAGGCTGCCAACCATATACTCGGAGAAGCCGGCCGTAAGATAGGCGTCGTAAAATTTCGGATCAAGCTTGAGCAGGCGCTGCGCATAGTAGTTGGAGCGCTTGGCCAACGAAAGACTGCCGATTTGACGCTTCTCCACCAGCGCCATGTAGTCGGTGGATACTCCCGTCACTACGCACATGGCGAACAAGGCATCGCGGTCGTTGGGGCTCGACTTCAGCACCGCTTCGGCGCGCTTTTGCGCGTCGTCCACGGCCTGCAGGAACTGCTTACGGACAGTGGGGTCGGGCTGGGGACGGGTTTTTTCCACCAGGCGGTCGTCGTCGGTGAGAAACTCGCTTTCCAGGGCGCCCAGGCGGTCGAGTTCATAGAAAAGGTACGCCGAGCCCCGGAACGCGTAGGCCAACGGCTCTTGCGGATGCGCCGCGATATACCCATCCAGCGCGGCATGAGTGGCCGGGAAATCGAAATCGTAGAGACAGCGCAGGGCATCGTCGATGGTGGGTTCGGCGGCCAGCGCGGGAACCGCGCAGACTGCAGCCATCAGGAGCGATAGTTTCAACCACAATTTCATATCTTTACCGTTTCCGCTCGGCCACGATGGTGATCTGCATATCGCGCGCCTGGCGGACTAGCCGTTGCACAACGCTCTCACGATATCGCTTCCACCAGGGCAACGGGGCCGAACGTCCCATGAAAATCTGCGTCACTCCGCGAGTGCGAGCGAAGCTGGCAAGAGCGAGCGGTACATCCCTGCCTGGTATGACGTGCGTTTCGATGCGCAAGTTGCGCGCAAAGCTCATATGGCGCTCTACCGCCTCGCGATTGTGCGAATCGTCACCCACGTGGACCGCCAGGCATTCGGCATGGATGTAATCGGCCACGCGCTTGCCNNGCGGCGGCCGCGTCCAGTTTCTCTTCCACCTCATGCGCGGTGTGGCGAAGGGCCATTTCCCGCAGGGCCGTAAGATTGGTTTCGCTGAAGAAATTCTCCATGGCGCGGCGGGCTTTTTCCTGCGAATAAACCACGCCGCGCTCCAGGCGGTTGCGCAGGGCGCCCGGCGTGAGATCCACGAAAACCAGTTCGTCGGCCTCGTCCACTACCCAATCGGGGATGGTCTCCCGTACGCGGATGCCGGTGGCGTGGAACACCTGGTCGTTGAGGCTCTCCAGGTGCTGCACATTCATGGTAGTCAGGACGCCGATGCCGGCATCCAGGATGGCGTGCACGTCCTGCCACCGCTTCACGCGCTCCGTTCCCGGCACGTTGGTGTGGGCGAACTCGTCCACCACGGCCACCGCCGGTTTGCGGCGGATCACGGCGTCGGTATCCATCTCTTCGAATTGCGACCCGTTGTAGGTCAGTAAGCGCCGCGGAATCACCTCCAGGCCTTCGGTCTTGGAAATGGTTTCTTTGCGGCCATGGGGCTCGAAGTAACCGATGACGATGTCCACGCCCTTCTGCCGCAGTTCCTGCGTCTCCTCCAGCATGCGGTAGGTTTTGCCCACGCCGGCGGCGTATCCCAGGTAGACCTTGAGTCTCCCTCTGGCGGCGCTCACAAGGCGCCCTCGTGCGGAAACAGCCGGACGTCGAAGCCTTCGGCGCCGTCGATCAGCCGGTCGATGGGGCTGCGCGCCAGCCAGGCGCGGCCGGGGCGGCGGGTGTGGCCCAGAAACAGTTGCGTGATGCGTTGTTCATGGGCGAATTCGAGGATGGCGTTGACGAAATTGAGGCCTTTCAGGCAGTGGACTTCGGCGCCCATTTCGCGCGCCAGTGCCAGGTGCTTGTCCAGCAGTTCGCGGTCCTGCGGGCGCAGGTCGGGCTGCTCCACGTAGGCCGCCAACAGCGCGCCGTGGAAGCGCAGTTTATTGCGCTGTCCGCTGCGCAGCATTTCGGCGGCGTTGCTGCGCGCGGTCAGGCACACCAGGATGCGTTCCTGGGCGCCCCAGCGCGCCGCCACGCCGTGGGCGTCGAGATACTCCTGCAACTGGCGATCCACCACGTCGGCCGCCAGCAGCAGAGCCAGTTCGCGAAGCTCGCCCAGACGGCGCGAATCGGGAATACTTTGGGCGCCGGTGCGGTCCAGCAGGGCATCGGGCGGAGCGTCAATCACCTCGATTTCGTCGGCCTCGTGGAGAAATTCTTCGGGGACGCAATTGGCCGCGCGCCTGCCCGTGATGCGCTGCACCTGGTCCTGCTGTTCGCGAATGTGCTGCAGGTTGACGGCGGTGATCACGCTGATCCCGCGGTCCAGCAGTTCGCTGACATCCTGCCAGCGCTGCGGATTGCGGCTGCCGGGAGGATTGTCGTAAGCCAGTCCGTCGATCAGGCAGACCTGCGGGTGCCTGCGGAAAAGCGCGGACATGTCCATGACGACATAATCGCGGCCGGCATGTTTGGTCGAGATCGAGGGAACCACTTCGAGGTGCTTCAGGATCTCCTGGATATCGGGTGTGACGCCGGCCTGCAGCGCGCCCACCACTACATCCTGGCCGCGCTCTTTGCGGCGGCGGCCCTCGTCGAACATGCGGAACGATTTACCCACGCGCGAGGCATACCCGAGGAAGACCTTGAGGCGTCCGCGGCTCTCCCGGCGCTCATCGGCCTGCACCTTGCGCAGTAATTCTTCCGGGTTCGGCCGGACATTGTCGACGCTCGGCATCTTCCTCAGGATAATCCGGCGAAGAGCAATCTGACCAGAACTACTTCTTCGGCCGCGCGGTTTCATCCAGCGCAATGTTCAGTTTCAAAACGTCGACAGTTTCCTTCTGAACAATCACCACTCGAACTGACGCGTTGTTGTGCCGAGGCCGGGATCTGCTCTCAGAAGACAAAACACAAAGGTGATACCAAATGCGGTATCATCGTGATGGTGGCTGGCGACAAAACTCTTCAGAAGATGCGCAAGAATCGAATGGGCTGGCGCATCGAAGAATTGCAGGCGGTGGCGGAGGAGAATTTCGTCGAGTGGCGCAGACCCGGCCGTGGCGGCAGCCACGTGATCTTCAGCGCGCCCGGTGTGCGGGAGATCGTGTCGGTTCCCGCAAAGCGTCCCATCAAGCCAGTCTACATCAGGCAATTTCTGGCGCTGATCGACGCCGCGGGAGGTATCGGAACAAAATGAGAGCAACTGCGAAACGAAGTCTTGACGAGTACCAGTTTACGGTTCGGCCCCTGTCCAAGGAAGAGGGTGGCGGCTATCTGGTGGAGTACCCGGATATTCCCGGGTGCATGTCCGACGGCGAGACCGTTGAAGAGGCGATCGAGAATGGCCGGGAAGCTCTCCGCGATTGTATGGAGGTGTTCCATGAGTCGGGCCGAAAGATACCAAAGCCCAGCATTGAAGCCGCTCAATGGCGTCAGCGGCTGCCCCGGACCCTCTACTCAAAGTTAACGAAACAGGCCGAGAACGAGGGCGTCAGCATCAATAGTCTGGTGACCGCGATCATCGCGGAGGCGATCGGAGCAAAGCAGGCGCGTTAATAAGAGCCGATGGGAGGGGTCTGGAACAGTTTTCCAATAGATTCAAGCACTTGGTGCCACTCAAGCACGAACTTCCAGCCCAGGCGTTCGGTCGCTCTGCATTCGGACTTAATTTCAGACCGGAATTCTGGTCTGGTCTTCGCTAAATAAGCTGGAACCAAAGTATGATCAAGGTCAACATTCAGGAGGCCAAGGGTGCCTAACCGTTTTAGGGATTTCGTGGCGCAGGCGCGGAATACGCTCTCTGACGCGGTGCCCTCTGGGCCCGGCTCTGTAACGAGTGCCCGCGGTGTTTGCAATTAGTTACAGAGCTGCGACCGTGGCTGCGTGGTTTATCGTGATGAAGCAGTAGCGATCGAAGGGCATTCGTGTGGCTCCCCGGTGAATCGGCTCCGGGGAGTTTCACGGATCGCGCTGATGGAAATGATCTAACCTGGTCATTGCATATCGCGGCGTTCCGCTTCCAATTCCGGCAACTCTACGCGGAACTCGCAGAACGCCGTTCTCACTTCGCAACAGCTTTAGCGGCAGCCTCTCTGGCAAGCAGTCTCCTCGCCTGGGGATCGCCCCCACTGGCTTCCTTGGCAGTTTGGGCGGGTGTCTCTTGCGCTTCCTTTATGGCGGCAAGTGCTGCCTGAGCGGCACTGCTCAACTGAACCGTGTCCGTGCTGGAACTGGTCGTTGACGATTGCGACTTAGGTTGCGCCTGCTTTTGAGGCGACGAATCCGTCGGGGCCACGGNNNATTGCGTACCCGAGACCCGCGCCGACAAATACATCTGACACGTTGTGTGCGGATAACGTCACACGCGAGAATCCAACGGTAGCTGCCAGTCCGTACGCAACGAAAGGCACCCATTTGTGATCGCGCCCGTATCGCCTGGACATTACAGTTGCAACGGAGAATGCGGCAATCGTGTGTGCTGATGGGAAGCTGCCTCCATTAACCGTAGGAGAGTCCGTCCAGGTATCGCCAAAGTTCCCATTAGGCCGAATACTCTCTGGCCTCGCTCGTCGTGTGACGAGCTTTAGAACTTCCGCCGTCACTTCGGAATCGGCAACCGCCTCGGCCGTCCATAGGGCAGTCCGCTGCGCATAAGTGTCCTTCTTGATCAAGCCGACCACGTACGTGGCAACCGGTACGCCGGCGATCAGAAGCGAGGTATTCGTTCCAGAGAGCCCCGCATTAAATCCGTCAAACGTCGTAGTGCGGCGAAAGTAGGGCGATTCGTATTGGTCCGCCGCAATGAGCGCCCCAGTCGCCGCGACAAACGCTATCGTTGGCAGCAATTGATGACCGTGAGCCAGAGCCTTGGGATACGCCCAATAGATCCGTCCCTGGTCTTTCCAGATATTGGGAACGATAGTTCTTAAGGTGATGGGGTCGTCGTCACTTGCGTCCGGCGGTTGTGCGCGCGGTAGCTTGCTGTCCACAGGCTGCGGCAGTTTCTGGGATGATTCCGGAGGGGCCTGAGCCTCTGCGGAGACGCTCGACGCAACAAGGCATGCAGCCAGGCAACTAAAACCAAAGATCGGCATACAACAAGGGTACAGCCTCATTCTGAAAGTTGGGTGAGGGTGCGCTCAATGGAAATGCTATCCGTGAAGGAACTCACAATTAGCCCCTCGGACGGCGCGCATAGTTCACCGCGAGAGATCTTAGGGAACGGTTTTTCGGCCTGGATTCGGAGCGCATCAATCGAAGGGATCTCACCGCTAGAACCTGTTTGGTCGTTAGTGCCCAATTGGGAGCGACGCGGCGGAATGAAGCCTGAGTTATAGGAGAACCTTTCCGCGCCGGGTTGCCTTCGATTTCTCGACTAAAGGAAGCTGCGAGCGGGGCGGACCGTATAAATGCCGGAATCTACTTTGGTACTGATGGAAGGGCGTGGTGATCTGAAGGAGAAGTCTAAGTACGACGGCAGCCGACGTTCGCTGGCCGTCCCAACGGGCGTCGTAAAGAGCTAGTACTTGGTTCGGCCGGACTCGGTGGCAGGCCATTCCATCAGCAACCATTCCTCGGGATGGTGTCCGCCCGTTCGTAATTCCGGTGGGCTGGGAGGCACTCGCTAAGCGGCAAGCTCAGTGCCATCGCCGCAGAAACAGAAACTGCTCCACGCGAAGCGACCAAATCGGGAACCGGCCCCGAAACAGGGAAGCTAACCGCTCGCGTACTATCCACATGGCGACCCACCCACGCCTCGCCTCTCTCCTCCTTGCGATCCATGGCTATACCGGTCTCCCAGCCGATTTCCGGTGGGATTATTGCTCGATGACCAGCAGTTCGAAAGTTCCCGGCAGCACTGCACCGCGCTTCCCAGCAGCCGCCGGCCCGAGTTTTGCCGCTACGACATATACTCTGTGATTCGTGGGATCGAGCCCCATGTTCCGCGACCCTGCCGGCGTCGTCACCGTCTGCGCCACGTGATATTGATCGGCCGTGTCCTGGTGAATCACGGTAAGTGTACCGTCCGCATTGGATGCGAATGCGTTCTTCGAACCTGGATCGTACCCCGCCCCGTCTACTCCGGTTCCAATCGGCAAGGTAGTCACGATCTTGCCGGCTTGATAATCCGAGATCGCCATCACCCCGCTCCGGCAGCCGCTAAACAATCGACGATCCGCCGTATCGATGGCCATGGAGACGGGCGCCTTGCAGGGAGCCGTCGGCCAGCGCCGCGTTACTTTCGCGCTCTTTGCATCGATCTCCACCACTTCGTTGGTGTCCGTCAGATTCGCATACACTTTGCCATCCCCCGCCGAGACGCCATATTCCGGCTTGCCGCCCAGATCGATATTCGTAAGGAGCGTGCCTTTCGCATCGATCACCGTCGAGGAATGCGCATCGCCATTGAGCGTAAACACCCGGTTCGAAGGCGCGTCGTAAACAATCGCGTCTGCGTCTTCGGCCGCTGGAATCCTGGCCAACTGCTGGAACGTCTTCAGATCGAACATGATCACGGCCTTGTCGTTGCCGGCGGTGGCAAAGCCGTGGCCCGCCGTGGTGGCGATCGCGGTGCCGTGCGCTCCATTAATGCCGCTTACTTCGCCAATCACGGTACCCTTGTCTTCGTCCACCACCATCACTCGATTCTGGCGGGCGAGGTACAGGCGATGACTCGCCGGGTCGGGCACTACATAATCCCAACTGCCGTCGCCGCCGAGCGGGTACGTATGGGTTACGTGATAAGAAGCCCCTGATTGCGCCAGCAAAAGCGCTGGGGCGCCAACTATTGCAAACCACAGTCTCTGCATACGTCCTCTTTTCTTCTCTTTCTTGACGGCGGCCCCGGCCGCCTCGCGGATGCCCTCAAAGTCCTCCTCCAACGGGACCAGTTTGCCCTTGGTGTCGACATCCGGTCACGACAATTATGCCAGCCGATTCTGAAGAATCGATGAATAGAAACGGTATAGCCTTGCGAAGGAGGACGCGGAAGGAAGATCCCGTCCCTTCCCGGTTCTCCGGTTGCCTGCGCCGTCCGGTCCGCCGAGAGCTAGCCTTGCTCGCTGTCCCCGGCCGCCTCCGCACCATCAGAACTCCTGATGTCGTGGAATTTGCAGTGAGCCCGCGGGTGGGGCAGGCGGTGCTCGCCTTCGCTCGATCCGATTCGAGCAGCGGGCCTAATTGGTCTCGGTGCCGTCCGCCTTAACAAGGACCTCGAGCTTGTTGCCGGCCTTGGTGGTGTACGCGGCTTCATACATCGTTTCGCCGCCCCGCATGAAATTCTCCACCATTCGGAGCTTTCCATTGCCAACTTTCTTTAAGATGGCGGCCTTGGCAGCGGCGGGAATGGAATCGATCAAGGTCTCTTCTTCCACGAGGAGCAACTTACCCTTAGTGTCCACGTTCAAGTCTCGGTGTTTGCCGTTGACCACGGTTTCCACTTCGTACTGGGCCACGCCGTCTTCCGTCTCTTTGCCAATGTTCTTGATCTCGCCGCCCTTTACCTCGGCCTGAATGGTCTTTTGGACCGCCGGGGGCAGGTCCTTCAGGGCAAGCGACTTCTCCTTCTTCTCCTGGGCATAAGACACTCCCAGACACAGTGCAAGCAAAACCGTGATGCCGGTGAATTTTCGCATGAAATAAAGCTCCTGAGCTTATTGTGAAAGGGGATTCTGAAGAATTCGTGAATGGAGCGTGGATTAGAGCGCCGGCAGTAATACGCGAGCGGTCGATCCCACGCCGGGGCTGCTCTCGACCTGAATTTCGCCGCCGTGCCGCCGGGCAATCGACTCTGCAATAGAGAGGCCTAAGCCCACACCGTCGACCTTTCGGGAGCGGTCCTTGGAGGCCCGGTAAAAGCGCTCGAAAATATGGGGCAGGTCTTCAGACGCGATGCCGATGCCCTGGTCTCGAACCTCTAACACGGCGGTCCGCCGGTCGCCCCGCTGACAAAGCCCCAGGTACAACTGAACCTCGCCGCCGGGCTTCGAATACTTGATCGCATTATCCAGCAGAATGAGCAGAAGCCGGCGCAAACCCCGATCGTCTCCAGAGACGGTGCATTGGCTCAAGCCGCCATTGGTGAGCGTGATGCCGGCCGCTTCCGCCAGCACTCGGGCCTCCGCGTAGGCGGCTTGAGCCAACTCGGCCAGCCCGACAGGCTCCATAGCCAAGTCCTCGACGTTTGCATCGGCGCGCGCTAACAGCATCAGGTCTTCGACAAGCTCCGTCGTCCGCTCGCTCTCTGCGAGAATGCGGTCCAGGGCCTCTGCGTACTCCTTCTCGCTGCGCGGCTTTCTGCGAATCACCTCCGCGGTGGTGCGGATGATAGCGACCGGCGTCCGCAGTTCGTGCGATGCATCGGCCGTGAACTGTGTGATGCGGCAAAACGAGTCCTCCAGACGCGCAAACATGGCATTTAACGTTGCCGAGAGCTGGTCTAACTCGTCGCCGGTACCGCGAAGGAGCAGGCGTTTGGAGAGATTCTTCGCCTCGATGTCGGCAGCCGTGCGAGCGATCCTCTCCACAGGAGCCAAGGCGCGGCGGCTCATCCAATATCCTCCAGCGGAAGCCAGGATCAACAGGAGCGGGCTTGCCAGGAGGGCTGTCCAAGTGAAACCGCTGAGCATCTCCGCGAACTCATCGACAGGGATTCCAATCTGCACGACGCCAAGCGGTATCGCAGCCGATAGGATACGAACAGGTTTGCCGCGTTGCGCTACGGTTTCAAATCGGCCGCGTTTCGGCATACGCGATCTATCCGGTGGCATAGCTCCCCAAGCCTGGGTTCCGGGGGATTGATAGAGCCATCGGCCACTGGTATTCGCGATGCGGAACCGTGTCCCAACCGGTGCCAGGGCAGCGTCTTCGATCAGCTCGTC
>PLRZ01000661.1 GCA_003164075.1 Bryobacterales bacterium
AAGGCGCCCACGTCGCGATGCCATTCGCGCAGGTCCAGGATGGGATAGGCCACCAGTTGTCCCGGACCGTGATAAGTAACGTCGCCGCCGCGGTCGGTGGGGAAGTAGGAAATGCCGGCGCGCTCCATAATCTCCGCGCTGGCCAACAGGTTTTCCAGGTGGCCGTTGCGGCCTAGCGTGATTACGTGCGGGTGCTCCAGCAGCAGCAGATGGTCCGGCGCCGTCCCCTGCTTGCGGGCGGCAATCAGTTCCTGCTGTAATTCCAGCGCCGGGCCGTAGCCCATGCGCCCGAGTTCCCGCACCTGGCACTTACGCATTGATGGAAAGACCGTAGACGGCGTTGAAGGCCTCGCCCACGGCTTCGTATAACGTGGGATGGGCGTGAATGGTCTGCATCATNNTCATCAGTTCCACCGTGGCCTCCGCCTCCATAGCGGCCACCGCCTCGGCGATCAGTTCGAAGCCCTCCGGCCCGATGATGTGAACGCCCAGAATCTCGCCGTACCGCTCGTCGGCAACCACTTTGACGAAGCCCTCGTGGTGCCCCAGAATGGTGGCGCGGCTGTTGCCGGCAAATGGGAAGCGGCCCACCTTCACCTGATAGCCCTGCGCGCGCGCCTGCGCCTCCGTCAGGCCCACGCTGCCAATGCCCGGCTCGGTGTAGGTGCAGCCCGGGATGCGATTCTTATTGATGGGCATGGCCGGTTTGCCCGCCATGTGCGCTACCGCGATCATGCCCTCGCGGGTGGCTACGTGGGCCAGTTGCGGCGTGCCCGCCACTACGTCGCCGATGGCATACACGCCGGGTTCGGCGGTCTGCTGATTCTTGTCGACCTTGATGAAGCCGCGGTCCAGCTCGACTTTGGTATTCTCCAGCCCGATCTTATCGGTATTGGGCTTGCGTCCGACGGCAATCAGCAGCTTTTCCACTTCCAGTTCTTCCTGCTTGCCGTCCTTGGTGGTGAGGGTGAGTTGCACGCTGTGGCCGGTTTTGCGGATATTCTCCGCGCGCGCGCCGGTTTCCACGCGGATCTTCTGCTTGCGGAAATTGCGCTCCAGTTCCTTGGAGATATCTTCGTCTTCCACCGGCACGATGCGCGGAAGCATCTCGATGACCGTGACTTCCGTGCCGAAACGATGGAAGATGGACGCGAACTCCACGCCGACCGCGCCCGCTCCAATGATCGCCAGGCTCTTAGGGACGGCGGTGAGGTTCAGAATTTCGACGTTGGTGAGGATGAATTCCGGGTCGGGCTCGAGGGCCGGAAGCATGCGTGCTTCCGAGCCGGTGGCGACGATGATGTTCCTGCCTTCGATAGTCTGCACACCCGCGTCGGACTTCACCTCTACGTTGCCGCCGCCTTTCAGGGTGGCGTAGCCGCCGATGCGTTCCACTTTGGCGCGCTTGAGCAGCATTTCCACGCCCTTGGAATGCCTGGTGACGATGCCGTCTTTGCGGTCTTTGACTTTGGGGTAATCCAGGCGGGGATTGTCGCACTGGATGCCTTCGAGGTCGGCATGGACGAAGCGTTGCCAGACATCGGCCGTCTGCAACAGGGACTTGGTGGGAATGCAGCCCACTAGCAGGCAGGTGCCGCCCAGTCTGGCCTGCTTCTCGACGAGGGCGGTTTTCAATCCGTACTGGCCGGCGCGGATGGCTGCGGAGTAGCCGCCGGGACCACTCCCGATCACGATAAGGTCGTAGGGCACTTTTTCATTCTACCTGTGTCACCGGGCGAAGCGCCGGTGCGTCTACCATAAAGATATGAAATGGCTGTTACTATTTCTGATGCTGGCGCCGGGCCTCGGATTCGCGCAAGCCCCGCAACCCGCTCAGAAGAAGGCGCCTGCGGCCCCCGCGGCCCCCGCGACGGGGCGTTGGCCCATCGAAAGCCTGCAAGTGGAGGGCAACCATAGTTATACCCCGGAACAGGTGCTGGCGATCGCCGCCCTCAAGGTAGGCCAGGTGGTCGGCCGGCCGGAATTCGACGCGGCGCGCGACCGCCTCATCGCCAGCGGCGCGTTCGATACGGTGAGCTACAAGTTTGCGCCCCAGGTGGGCACGCGGGGGTTCGTCGCCACTTTCACCGTGACCGAAATCGAACAGGTGTACCCCGTGCGGTTCGAAGACCTGCACGTTTCCGAACGCGACCTGACGGCGACTCTGAAAGCCAAGGATCCGCTCTTCGCCCAAGGCCGGCTGCCGGCCTCGCAGCCGGTGTTCCAGCGCTACGTCAAGTGGGTGGAGGAGTATCTGGCGGCCAAAGGGATTACGGAAAAGATCGTGGGCGCGGTGGTTCCCGACCGGCCGGGCGAATTCATCATCAGCTTCCATCCCGACCGGCCGCTGCCCGTGGTGGCGCTGATTCATTTCCAGGGCAACCTGGTGGTTTCGCAAGCCATTCTGCAGGACGCCATTCAGGGAGTGGCGGTCGGCATGCCCTATACCGAGGACCGTTTCCGCGATGCCCTCAACGCGTCGGTACGGCCTATTTATGAAGCCCGCGGCCGGGTGCGAGTCTCCTTCCCCACGATTAAGACGGCGCCCAATAAGGACATTACCGGCCTGGATGTGACCGTGACAGTGGACGAAGGGGAGACCTTCAACCTGGGAAAAGTGAGCATCGAAGGCCCCACGCCGTTGAAGCCCGAAGAACTGCTGAATGCCGGCGACTTCAAGGCGGGAGACTTGGCCAATTTCGACAAGGTCAATGACGGTTTGGAGCGCATGAAGAAAGCCCTGCGGCACGCCGGTTACATGAATGGCCAGGTCACGCCGCGGCGCACCGTGGACGACGACAAGCGGACCGTCGCGCTGACCCTCTGGGTGGACGCCGGAACGCAGTTCACCATGCGCAAGCTGACGGTTGTGGGTCTCGATCTGGATTCCGAAGCGGAGATCAAGCGCATCTGGATTATGACGCCCGGCAAGCCGTTCAATCCGGATTATCCCGATCTTTTTCTGAAGCGCGTTAAGGAAGAAGGCCTGTTCGATAACCTGGGCAAGACCAAAGCCGACGTCAAAATCAACGAGCAGGACCACACCGCCGACGTGACGTTGACGTTCAACGGCGCGCCTCCGGCCACCAAGACCGGACGCGGACGCGGCGGCCGGGGGTATTAGTGGGACCGCTCGCGGACGCGGTGGCCGTCAAGATTCAGGAACAGATGGAGCGGACCGTCCACTTAATTACTTTCGTTCCTGAAGACCGCTTGCAGTGGACCCCGATTCCCGGAGCGTGGCCGTGCGGCCAGTTACTGGGCCACTTATTGGACTGTCTGGCGGGGATCTGCGCCGTGCTGTACGCGGCGCATCCGGAGCGGCTGGCGCATTTCGCCGAACTGCGGAAGCTGCCGGTGAATTTCGCGTGCGGCCCCAGCGAAGCGTCCCGGCGGATCGGCGTCTATCGAGCGCATATCGAGGAAGGCTTCGCGCTGCTGAGCGATGCCGACCTGGGCCGCAAGCTGCCGACCGTGTTCGTGGCCGAGGGCGAGTCGGTACTGACCTTGCTGCTGGGGAATTTGGAGCACCTGGTCAATCACAAGCACCAGTTATTCATGTATCTGAAGCTGTTGCCAGTGAGCGTGGGGACGCCGGATCTGTATCAGTTTCGCGCCTGAGGGGGATTTTGGCCGAGAACCGCTTGCTGGCGCGCGCGGCTCGGAATGGCGTTTCACCCTAACGGTCGCGGCTCTGTCAANNCACAGGATATTCTTTCGCGGCTTCTAATCGAGCTCCCGGACCCAGATATTCCGGAAGCTGATGGGCGCGCTGGGGTCGCCGTGCGCCTGCAGCTTAATAGGCGCGGTGTCGTACTTCTTATAGAGCGGCTTGCCGATGTACAGCGTCTCGCCTTTCAGCTCGAAGTGATTCTGCACCAGCACGCCGTTGAAGAAGACCGTGGCATAAGCCGGAGTTTTCAGGGTGCCATCGGCGTTGAACACCGGCGCGGTCCAGACCACGTCGTAGCTCTGCCATTCCCCCGGCTTGCGGCTCGGGTTTGCCAGCGGAATACCTTGCTTGTAGATGCTGGCGGCCTGGCCGTTGACATACGTCTTGTTATTGTAAGAATCGAGAATCTGTAACTCATATCCGGCGTCGCTAAGGCCGGTCGAAGCCAGAAACACCCCGCTGTTACCGCGCTCCTGACTGGCGCCGGCGATGTTCGCGGGAATCTTCCATTCAATGTGGAGCTGATAATTCCGGAAGGTCCGTTTGGTTTCGATATTTCCGATACCCTTCGCTTTGTTCACGGTCAGGACGCCGTCGGCGACGGTCCACTTGGCCGGCGACTTGTCCCGGGTCAACACCCACTCATCAAGGTTCTTGCCGTCGAACAGAACAATGGCGTCGGAAGGAGGCGCGGCGTTGTCGGCGCCCGGTGTCACAACCTTGGGCTCCGGCGCCCACACTTCGGTGTCTTGAGGTTTCCCCCGGCCACCTTGTTTTCCGGCGTCCTGAGGCGCGGACGGCGGTTGCGCGGAAAGGGGAGCGGCCACGGCAATCAGAGCCGCGAGCGCCAGGAATTTGGACAAACGGAGGCGCACGCCACGGGAAATCGACATAACTGGAATTTCCATTTGCCCTCAGTGTACACCCAGTTGCCGCCTTTCGAGGCGCGGCCTGGGTCGAGGAAATCGGAGAAGTTCGCCCGCGGTGACGCGGCGGACTGCGAATGGCCGGCCGGGGCTTGACGTCCCCGTGCCGATCGGCGCGCCGACCGCTTCAGAAGTGGAACACCGGGCCCAAGAT
>PLRZ01000230.1 GCA_003164075.1 Bryobacterales bacterium
GGACCGGTCGCTTCCAGTCAGCGCCTGCCTGTGGAACGCCCGGCTCGCGCCATCATGGACCGCGAACCCGTTACCGTGCCACTCCAGACTGGGCTAAAGGTCGTCGATGCGCTCATTCCCGTGGGACGCGGGCAGCGCGAGCTGATTCTCGGCGACCGCCAGACGGGCAAGACAGCCATTGCTCTCGACACCATCCTCAACCAGCGCGGCCAGAATGTACTGTGCGTCTATTGCGCCATTGGCCAGCGCGCCTCCGCCGTCGCCAAGGCCGTCGCGACGCTGCGGGAAAAAGGCGCGATGGAGTACACCGTCCTTGTCGTGACAGAGGGCGACGCCGCTCCGGGGCTCGCTTACATCGCGCCGTACGCAGCCACCAGCATCGCGGAGTTCTTCATGGAAAAGGGGCGGGATGTCCTGATCGTTTACGACGACCTCACCCATCACGCGCGCTCCTACCGCGAACTCTCTCTGTTGCTGCGCCGCCCACCCGGCCGCGAAGCGTTTCCCGGCGACATTTTTTATCTTCACTCGCGGCTGCTGGAGCGCGCCACGCACTTGCGCAAGGAACTCGGCAACGGCTCCCTCACCGCGCTGCCCATCATCGAAACCGAAGCGCAGGACATTTCCGCCTATATCCCGACGAACCTGATTTCCATCACCGATGGGCAGATCTATCTCTCGCCGACCCTATTCGAATTGGGGGTACTGCCTGCGGTCGATGTCGGCAAGTCCGTGTCGCGCGTCGGCGNNGCCTATGCGCAGTTTGAGGAACTGGAAACCTTCTCCCGCTTCGGAGCCCGCCTGGACGAAGACACTCGCAAGACCATCGAGCACGGACGGCGAATCCGCGCCTGCCTCAAACAGCCGGAATACGCCCCGGTGCCCGTGAACGCGCAAATTGCCGTGCTGCTGGCATTGACGGCGGAACTCTTTGACCGCGTGCCCCTGGACCAGATGGACGAAGCCGTGCGCGGCCTTCGCGATGCGACTCCGGAGATCCCCGCTGACGTATGCGGGCGATTGGATACAGCCGCCAAACTGAGCACCGAGGATCGCGATGCGATCGTCGCTGTCGCGCGCAAGGCGCTGGCTCGTTTCCAGCCCAAACCCGAACCTGAGAAGAAGACATGAGCGACACCACGGCCGGAATGCGGCGAAAGATCGCCGGAGCCGGGGATCTCCAATCCGTCGTCCGCACCATGAAGGCGGTGGCCGCATCGAGCATCGGGCAGTACGAGAAATCGGTCAGCGCACTGGCGGACTTCAATCGTGCCGTGGAACTCGGATTGGGCGCATGCTTCCGGGAAAACGGTACCGCTCCCCTGACCCCGGAACGGAAGGTACGGGGCGCCATCGGCGCGGTCGTGTTCGGGTCGGACCAGGGACTAGTGGGACAGTTTAACGATGTGGTGGCCGATTTTGCGATCAAAACCCTATCGGGCCTGCCAGGCAAGCCCGAGGTTTGGGCCGTCGGCGAGCGCGTTCATGAGCGCTTGGCGGACGCGGGCCTGTCGCTGCGGGGGCTCTTCCCCGTGCCGAACTCCGTCAAGGCCATTACCCCGCTCGTCGGTCAGATTCTCTTGGGCGCCGAGGCCCGTGAACAGCGCGGTGAAGTCGCGGAACTCCACCTCTTCCACAACTGTCCCAAGTCAGGGGCACTATATGAGCCCGTCAACCAGCGCCTGTTACCGCTGGACGAAGAATGGCGGCGCAAGCTTGCTGGGCTTCCCTGGCCTACGAGAAGTTTACCCGAGGTTATCGGTGGCGGCACCGCGACCTTGCGGGCCTTCCTTCGCGGATATCTCTTCGTCTCGATCTTCCGTGCGTGCGCTGAATCTCTCGCGGCCGAAAACGCGAGCCGCCTTTCGGCAATGCAACGCGCCGACAAGAATATCCAAGAATTACTGGAGGACCTCAATCGCACGTTTCATCGATTGCGCCAGAATGGCATCGACGAGGAGCTGTTCGACGTTGTCTCCGGCTTCGAAGCGTTGACGCCGAGAGGATCAAGATGAAAATAAGTTCACAGGATTTTCGGGTGCGGTCCGGAGACAAGGTCAAACTCACAGACTGGCCGACGGTTGTGAAACCCTTTTGTGAGTCGAAGAAGGATTATCAGGTTCGTCTGGGAGAACACATTGAGGAGTTGAGCTCGTTGCAACGCCTTCACTATGCTTCCAACCGCTATGCATTGCTGCTGATTTTTCAGGGGATGGACGCTGGCGGCAAGGACGGCGCCATTCGGCACGTCATGTCCGGAATAAATCCCCAGGGCTGCCAGGTCTTCAGCTTCAAACAGCCGAGCGCCGATGAGCTGGAACATGATTTTCTCTGGCGCACCACCTGCCGGCTGCCCCAACGCGGGCACATCGGTATCTTCAACCGCTCCTATTATGAGGAGGTCCTGGTGGTTCGGGTGCATCCGGAGATTCTCCGCAGGCAAGGTCTTTCGCGTGAGTTGTGTGACGAGAAAACCATCTGGGAGGAGCGCTATCGCTCCATCCGCGACCTGGAGAGCCACCTTTATCACAACGGAACGCGCACCGTCAAAATATTCCTCCACCTTTCGAAGGACGAGCAGCGAAAGCGCTTCCTCGAGCGCATTGATGAGCCCGATAAGAACTGGAAATTCAGCGCCGCTGACATTCACGAGAGGAAATACTGGAAGCAATACATGGAGGCATACGAAGCCTGCCTGAGCGCGACCAGCACCCATCACGCGCCCTGGTACGTGGTTCCCGCCGACGATAAGGAGGACGCTCGCCTGGTTGTCTCCCAAATTGTTCTGGATTCCCTGAATGAACTGAAAATGGCGTATCCCAAGACCACCGTGAAACGTGCGCAGGAATTGAAGTCGATCCGCAGGCTGCTAACGAAATAGGTATCAATGATGGCCACCACTATGGATGTGCAGACCCCGACCGGCCTCACGAGTGAGGAAGTCCGTAGCCGCCTCGAAAAATTCGGCCCAAACGCAGTGCCCGACACGGCTCCGCACCCGCTTCGCAGGGCACTAACTCACCTCTGGGCGCCGGTCCCCTGGATGCTGGAAGCTGCGGTCGTGCTCGAGATTGTCCTCGGTAAATACATCGAGGCTGGAGTGATTGCGGTTCTCCTGGCCTTCAACGCTGCTCTCGGGTTCCTCCAGGAAGGGCGCGCGCAGGCAACTCTCGCCGCGCTAAAATCGCGGCTCGCACTCAACGCGTCGGTCCGTCGCGATCATGCCTGGGCCACCGTGCCTGCGTCCGGGCTGGTGCCCGGCGATATTGTGAAGTTGTCGCTCGGAGCCGTGGTTGCCGCTGACGTGCGCCTGACTGAAGGCGAGATCCTGCTCGACCAGTCCATGCTTACTGGCGAATCCGTCCCGATCGAAGCCGGCGCCGGATTCGAAACCTATGCCGGAGCGCTGGTGCGGCGCGGCGAAGCGGTCGCGGAAGTGACGGCCACCGGGACCCGCACAAAGTTCGGTCGCACGGCGGAGTTAGTTCGTACCGCGCACGTCGAAAGTTCCCAGCAAAAGGCTGTTCTCCTCGTGGTGCGCAATCTGGCCATCTTCAATGGCGTAATCATCGTGATCCTTGTGGGATATGCCAACTCTCTCAAGATGCCGGTGGGTGAGATCATTCCGTTGATACTCACGGCCGTTCTGGCCTCGATCCCGGTTGCGCTGCCCGCCACCTTTACTCTTGCAGCGGCGATCGGCGCGCGGGCGCTGGCACTTCTGGGCGTCCTTCCCACGCGACTCTCCGCTGTGGATGAAGCGGCAAGCATTGAGGTCCTGTGTGCGGACAAGACGGGCACGCTTACCCGGAACGAGCTGACTGTAACCGACGTTCATGCCATGCCCGGCTTCGACGAGCCGCATGTTCTGGGGTGGGCTGCCCTGGCCAGTTCGGACGGCGGTCAAGATCCCGTAGATGCCGCCATCCGTGGCGCCAGTGCCAAGAAAGTTGCCTCCGATCTACCGAAACTGGGCAAATTTGTGCCTTTCGATCCCGCCACGAAGATGTCTGAAGCGACGGCTGTCGATGCCAGTGGCGCCACGGTCCGGGTCGTGAAGGGAGCCTTCACGGCAGT
>PLRZ01000307.1 GCA_003164075.1 Bryobacterales bacterium
CACCGTGTGGCCTTCCTTGTACAAGATCACTTCCGTCTGCGGCACAACTAATGTTCGCAGAAAAGCGAACAGGCTGGCAACACGTTTCCCGTGAACAGGTCGTGGGGTCCCCGCAAATCGGCTGGAGTGATCTTGCAGGGGCAGTCATAAGCTGGTGCCTGGAAGCGACGGTCGGCCTTGTGGATGGCAGGAAGCGCAAGGCCGTGATACGATTCCTGGACGGCCCGTTCGAAATCCGTGTATTCGCCAAGCGACTCGATCGTTTTGCAGCGAGAACGGCGTATCTACTACGCCGCCAAAAACCGGGGACTTTCATAATGGCAGGAGGCACAGTTTCGGGCAGAGGTCGCTGCGTCGCGTGAAAATTGATCGAGGCGAAGAAAAGCTTGCACACAAGCGCTTGTACCGCGCTGTATTGGTGCGGATGATAGGACTTGAACCTACACTCCCTTGCGGGAACTGGAACCTAAATCCAGCGCGTCTGCCAATTTCGCCACATCCGCACGTGCCCTTACGAATTATAGCGAACCTACACCAGCCCCAGAAATTTCGGAGCGTACCCCGGGAACACGCCCTGCAACGACCGATTCCCCGTGTGCCGACTCACCAGTTCGCCCAGCACGTCGCGGAAATCGGTGGTCAGCGCCAAGTCGCGGCCCTCGTACAATTGCTCCCGCTCCAGACCCGGCCACTTGCCGTACACCTTCCCGCCCTTCACATCGCCGCCCATCACGAACATGCAGTTGGCGTGCCCGTGGTCCGTGCCGCGATCGCCGTTCTCGTGCGCCGTCCGCCCGAATTCCGACATCGTCACCACCGCGATATCCTGCATGCGGTCGCCCATGTCCGTCCAGAAGGCGCTCAGCGACTGCCCGAATGTGCGCAGCAGGTCGGCCAACCGGCCCTCCGACGCCGTCTGCCCCACTTCCTGCACATGATGGTCCCAGTTGCCGATGTCCGCGAAGGCCATCTCCATGCCCACGTCCGACTTGATCAGTTGCGCGATCTGCTTCAGGCTCTCGCCCAATGGCGCCCGCGGGTAATCCGCACCCGCGGCCGGTGTGTAAGGCTGCTGCTGAATCGCCTGCAGCATCGCCATCGCCTCGAACGTCTCGCGCGCCGTGGCCTGCATCACGGGATCTTTGCTCGCCTGATACATTTGCTGGAATTCCATGGCCGCCCGCGGATCGCGCACCTGGAACGCGCCGATACTCTGCATCGATACCGCCGTCTGCCCACCCCGCAAAGTTCGCGGCAGCGTCGGCCCCAGCGCCACCGCCCGCACCGGCGACGGCTTGCCCACCGGCTTCCCCAGCGCACGATTCATCCAGCCGCTATCGGTGGATTTGAGCCCCGGCGTGCCCGATTCCATGTAGTCCTGTGCGTCGAAATGCGAGCGCGTGGGGTCGGGCGAGCCCACCGCGTCGACAATCGCCAGGTGCTGCCGGTCGAACAGCGGCTTCAGCGGAGCGAGCGCCGGATGCAGTCCGAAGAAGCCGTCCAGGTCGATGGCGCTTTCGCCGCGCTTGTCGGCCAGCGTGGACGGCCGTGGGATGGCAATGGTCGGACGCAGCGCGTAGTAGGCCCTCTCGGCGTGCGGCACGACGACGTTCAAGCCGTCGGCCGCGCCCCGCTGGAAGATCGCCACCAGGATCTTCTGGCGCGCGGACCGCTCGCCCGCGGCAGCGAGCGCCCGCGTCAACCACAGCGGCGCCGTGCCCGCTCCTACCATTGCCAGTGCCGAACTGCGAAGAAAAACGCGACGATCGATCATTGCCATTACCTCTTAATGCTTCTGAAATTCGGGAGAGCCTAACGCCGTGTCCGCGCCGCCCGCCGGCGTATCCACCTTCACGCCCGGCACCTTGTTGCCGGAAAGCTGCAGCGCGAAATTCATGCGCGCCATCAGCCCCGCGGTGTTCATCCACTCGCGGCTGGAATTGGAGTACCCGGTGGGCTCCTGCTTGCGATACAGCGGCTCGCCGAGTTGCGCCACCTGGTTGACCAGCGCGGTGGCGAAATCCACGTTGGCGTTGCTCGAGCGCACCGCGCTCACCACCACTTCCAGCGGCGACTTCATCTTGGAACGGTACGCGCCCTCCGACCAGAATTCCTTCGACTCCAGCATGGTCTCCATCACCGCGCGGATGTCGCCATCGGTCTTGAGAAACGTCCGCGCCATGCGTTCCACCAGCGCAACCGGCGGGTCGTCGGCCACGAAACGCTGCGCCAGCTTTTTCGAAATGAAGCGCGCCGTGGCAGGATGGTGCGCCACAATGTCCAGCACCTTCTCGCCATCTTTTTCGCCGCCGCCCGCGGGAATCGTCACACCCAGCACGGCCTTCTCGCCATTATCGTGCAGGCGCGGCGCGAACCGGAACGTGCCTCCCAGTTGCGGCCGATCGATGGACCAGCCGGTGAAACAGCGCGCCACTTCCGTCACATCCTTCTGCGTATAGCCGCCGTCCACTCCCAGAGTGTGCAGTTCCAGCAATTCGCGGCCGTAGTTCTCATTCAGGCCGCGGCGTTGCGCGTTGGGGCCGCCGCGCGGCAACTGCGGCGCATTGGGGCCAACCGATTGCCAGTTATCCAGATAGAACAGCATCGCCGGACTCTTGGCGGTGGCCTCCAGCAGGTCGCGGAACTTACCCAGGACGTGCGGACGGATGGCGTCGCGCTCGTATTCCGTGGTGAGGTAGCGGTCGGCGCCTTTGTCCATGAAGACGTTGAAGTGGTTGAACCAGAAATCCGCCAGCACTTCGTCCAGTTGACGATTGCTGTAGACGGCGCGTAGAATTTTGCTCTCCTGCAAATCGCGCGCCACCACCTGAGCCGGTCCGGCGGTCAGTTCGATGCGGCGGCGCAGATCCGGCGGGGCCGCCACGAAGAGCGCCTGGCGCATCTGCTGGGGCAGCGCGCCGATCACGTCGTCCTGCTTGTCGTGGGGCATGGCTTCGAGCGCCGCCANNTTCGGCGCGCTTCACCAGCTTCCGGATCAGCAGGCGGCGATCCGGGTCGGTGGGGAACGGGATCTGGCCGGCGGCCATCTGGCGCACGATCTGCGGCGCCGGATAATTGCGCACCAGCTCCTCGCCGGACATAGTGAGGCTGTCGAACGGCTTGAGTTTTTCGAGCAGCGTGGCGTTCTCGGGAATGCGCTCGGGGTGCAGTTGCAGGTCGATCCACTTCTTCAGACCGACGGCCTTCACCTGCGCGGCGTCGCCCGGACGCGCCCCAAAAGTGAGGCGGTTCAGCGCGTGCAGAATCCGGTCCTCCATGGAAATCTGTTTGGAAAAGCCGGCGGTATCGGCGTACGCCGCCACAATCAGAACCACACCCAGCCCCCCAAATGCTTTACGGCGCATCGCTTACCCTCTGCCCTATTAAACTCAATTTTGGGCGGCGAGTTGCGCGCCCAACCGGAAGTGCTTAAACAGTTTCGGGATTTTNNCGCGAGGGAGCGGTCGTTCAGAGACGTGCCTCTCCGAAACTGTTTAAGCACCCCCCAACCGGAGAGCCCCCTGCAAATGGCGTAAATTAGAGTAAATGGCAACTTCTGAGACTGCAACACTTGGGGGCGGCTGCTTCTGGTGCCTGGAAGCCGTCTATGACGAAATGCAGGGTGTCGTTTCCGTGGAGTCGGGCTATATGGGCGGACACGTACCGAACCCCGACTATCATACTGTATGTACCGGGCGTTCCGGCCACGTAGAGGTTGTGCAGGTGACCTTCGACCCGGCCATCGCGTCCTACCGCGACATCCTGGAAGTTTTCTTCGCCGTCCACGACCCCACTTCGCTCGACCGCCAGGGCAACGACTCCGGGCCGCAATACCGCAGCGCGATCTTCTATCACGGTGACACCCAGCGGGTCGTGGCCGAAGAGATTATCCGCGAGTTGAACGACGACGGCGAGTCGCGCCCCATTGTGACCGAACTGCGGCCGGCCACTACGTTCTATATCGCCGAGGATTACCATCAGGAGTATTTCCGCAACAATCCGCAACAGCCATACTGCGCCTTCGTGGTCTCCCCTAAAGTGAAGAAGTTCCGCGAGAAATTCGCCGCGCGGCTGCGTGTGACTTAGGAGCCNNGCGCATTTGACGGAGCCGCGACCGTAAGGGAGCGTTAGGGAGCGCTTGCGCACGTTCGAGACATTTGGTCAGCTTTTTGTTTCGCGGCCCCTTAGACCATTGACTTGCCGTTCGGCAAGCTTACGCAGAGAGTCTGGACCGTTCCCGGTCATACCGCATTCACCGCTTTGTGCGTTGTGCCAGCACTTCTTCTACAAACGCCTGTACGCCCGCAAACACGGCCGCGACGTCAGCGGGGAGTCCGCACTCCTCCGCCAGGGCCTGAAACGGAATCTGCCAATCATCTGGCGGGGGAACCAGGCTCGCGGGCAAATCGTGCGTCCCTCTTCTCTCAAAGGTCAAACGCAATGCCTCCAGAATCCTCTGTTTATCCAGGCCGCCCCACTCGATCAGAAGAGCCA
>PLRZ01000370.1 GCA_003164075.1 Bryobacterales bacterium
CGGCGACGTCGACAAGGGAACCACCACCACCGTCCGCCGGCGCTCGTTCACCACATTGGTCGACAAGATCAGGCACGGCCGCGTCTTGGCGATCTCGGAGCCCAACGTGGGATCCAGTTGCACCCACCAGACCTCACCTCGCCGGGGCATCGGTCCACGATTCGGCTATGTCGGCGGAGATTCGGTCGAACTCCTGTTCGATGGCATGAGCGTCCTCGCTTGAGTTGGCGATGTCGCAGGCCCGCGCAAGGTCAGCCTGGTCAGCCTTCAGCCGCTGCGCCAAGGCGGCTGCGACGTACCTTGATCGGTGTCTGGATGGGACTGTTTTCAAAAACTCCGCGGCCAGCGACTCCGGAAGCGAAAACGTCATCTTTCTGGCTACCATAATGCCATACTACCATAAGCCATACTTGTTTGCTCGGAGACCCACCTGCCTAACCACGCTATAATGCAGATTCCTCGCGATGGACGCCCCCAGTCTGCATTTCGTCCCCGCCGGTGATCTGAAACTGGCGGCGTGGGAATGGCCGGGCGAAGCTCCCACCTTGTTTTTCGCACACGCCACCGGCTTTCATGGCCGCTCGTGGGATCACATCGTGGGCCGCTTTCCCGGGCGCCGCGCGCTCGCGATCGAGTTTCGGGGCCACGGCCGCAGCACCATTCCGGCGCCGCCCATTCCCTGGCCCGATTTCGCCCAGGACGTACTGGCGGTGGCGCGCCACTTCGCCCTCCGCGACGCCATCGCCATCGGCCACTCTATGGGCGGCCATTCACTGGTATCGGCCACCATCCTGCAGCCCGAGATCTTCGCCGCGCTGGTGTTGGTGGACCCGGTCATATTTCCGCCCGAGTATTACCGCGCGCCACCGCCCGACGCATCTTACATCGCGCGCCGCCGCAATCGATGGGCCTCGCCCCAGGAAATGTACCAACGCTTCAGCGCGCGCCCACCGTTTGCCGCCTGGCGTCCCGAAGCGCTGCGGAGCTACTGCGACTTCGCCTTGCTGCCGGATGGCGGCTCTTTCGTACTGGCCTGTCCGCCGGCGGTGGAAGCCGCCATCTACGGCCGCTGCAACGCTACCGAGAACAACTTGTATGCGGGGATTCCGGGCGTCACGCTGCCGGTTACCGTTCTGCGCGCTGGTACCACACCGCAAACCGCGGCGCTTGACCTGAACGCGTCGCCCACGGGTCCCGATCTGGCCGCATGCTTCCAACATGGGCGCGACGTCTTCCTGCCCGGGCACAATCACTACATCCCCATGGAAGCGCCGGATCTGGTGGTCGCCGAAATCGGGCGCTCACTTCTGCTCGAATAACGCGGGACGGTCCAGCCTCTCGCCCTTGAACACCACCAGCGAGATCCGTTCCGTGGCGCCGATATCCTGCAGCGGATTGCCGTCCACCAGCAACAGGTCGGCGTCCATTCCCTTGCGAATACCGCCGATGCGGCTGGCGGCGCGCAACAGGGCCGCGCCGTTGCCGGTGGCTGCCTGCAAGGCCACCGCTGCGGGAATCCCGGCCTGCACCCAGAGCTGCAGCTCGTGGTGCATTGAAGGACCCGGAAAGACCAGCGGATTGCCGGAATCGGTGCCCATTACCAGCGGGACTCCGGCCTTCCAGGCGCGCCGCAGGTTGTCGCGGCTCTGCTCGAAAGCCTTGGCGAAGATGGCCGCTTTGGCGGCGTCCGCGGCCTTGCCCGAGAGCACGAACTCGCGCGTTGCTTTCAATATGTTGGCCGAGACCGCCTGTTGCACCAGCGAATTATCCAGCGCATCGGCCTTGCCGGCAAAGTATTGCGCATAGGCTTCGCTCACCCCGAGCGTGGGGTCCAGATACACGCCGTCGCGCGCCATTTTCGCCAGCACCGCATCGGGAATCTTGTCTCGCCACGATCCATGCTCGATGGAACTGGCGCCGGCCTCCACCGCGTCGCTGACGTCGCGCGAATCGCCCGTGTGGGCCGCCAGCGGAAGATTGCGCGCGCGGGCTTCCGCGGCCACCGCGCGGAACAGCGCCACGTCCATGCGGGTATAAAGCATGCCCTCGCCGAAGCCCGATTCCAGAATCGCCTTGATGCCGTCCACGCCTCGCGTCTTCAGTTCGTCCACCTGCCGGCGCGCCTCATCGACCGTCTTGGGAATGCGCACCAACTGCGCTTTCAGGGCCTCCTGCATCATCTTGGGCACATACTGCGCGTACTCGGCGCCGTGCCCGCCCTCGGCGGTGAACATGGGGCCGCAAATGAAGAACTGCGCCCCCAGCTTGCTGCCGTTCGCGATCAGGCCGCGCAATTTGAGCGACGAATCCAGGCCGTCGCCGGTGCTGCGCGCGGCGGTCACCCCGCTATAGAGCAGCGCCGCGGCGTCGCGCGCCATGCCCTTGTCCACGTCGTAATCCTCGGTCGCGGTCGACATGCCGCCGGGCGACGAGAGGTGCACGTGCACGTCGATCAGCCCCGGCAGCAGCGTCTTACCGGAACCTTCGATCGTTTCCGCGCGAATCTTATAGGCATCGGGACCGGGACCGTCGAAGATGTCGGCGATCTTGCCATCGTGCACCAGCACGGTGGCGTTCTCTTTCACCGTGCCATCGCCCGGGAAGACGCGGGTGTTGCGAATCAGGAACGTGCCGGAGCGTTGCAGGTCGCGGAACAGCGCCTCGTTCTGGCCGATGTGCTCCTTGGTGTAGGAGCGCCAGCAGCCCATGATCAGAAAGGGCGCCAGCACCCCCACCACCCATAGCCGGTTGCGCGGCGCGATCTTCTCTTCCTTCTCCCAGCGGAACAGCTTCACCGCCAGGAACAGGCCCATGGCGGTAGTCAGCAGGAGGGCGCCGACCGCCGGACCGTTGTCGAAGATGCTCTGATTGCGGAAGAAGATTCCCTGGAAGCCGGTCACCAGGTAGGTTGCCGGCATGAACTCCGCCACAGTCTGCGCCCACGCCGGTAGAACCGATGAGGGAATCGTGGTTCCACTGAGGAACAGCATGGGCATGTACAGCATCTGGATCAGGATGTTGGCTTCCGCCATGGTATTGGTGACGGCCGCCAGAATCAGCCCGATGGCGCGGAACGCGCACACCCCCAACGAGGCCATCACGACAAGCGAGATCCAGTGCTGCGGCAGAGGCATGGCGTACATCACGTGCGCCAACCCGGCGATGATCGCGATTACCGGCAGATACAGCAGCCATCCGCTCACCATGGAAGCCACCAGCAGAGGCAGCGGCGAAATGGGCGTCACTTTGAAGCGCCGCAGGATGTTGGCCTCGCGATCCTGCACGCTGCGCATGCCCGCGCCCCACAGACCGTTGCCCAGGATCCCCATGGTGAGCACCGTGNNTTGAAGAACAGCACGGAGCGGTCGCGCATGGTGAGGCGCATGTTGCTCCGGAACAGGGCGAGATAGGCTCTCATTCGCGCAGACTCTTTCCGGTGAGCTCGATGAAGGCCTCTTCGAGCGAGGGCCGCTTGATGTGGATGTCGGCCAGCTCCATTCCGGCTTCATCCAGCCACTTCACCATTTCCACGATGGTGCGCGCCGGCCGGGTGGAGACCACCGCGATTTTGGTGCGGCGGTCGTCGAGCGAGACCTTGTCGGCATGCTGCCAGGCGGGCAAATCGCCGTCGGGAATGGGCCGCTCGCATTCGATTTCGATGGTGGAGTGCGCCAGCGTGCGTTCCTGAATTTCGCGCGGCGTGCCCATGGCGATGATGCGGCCTTCATCGATGATGGCTACGCGGTCGCACAGTTTTTCGGCCTCTTCGATGTAGTGGGTAGTCAGCAGAATGGTGCGCTTTTCGCGGCGCAGGTCGAGCACCAGTTGGTGGATCTCCAGGCGCGCCTGCGGGTCGAGGCCGGCCGAAGGCTCGTCGAGAAAGAGCACTTGCGGATCGTTGAGCAGGGCCAGGGCGAGCGCCAGGCGCTGTTTTTGCCCGCCGGAGAGGGTGGCATACTGCGCCTCGCGCTTCTCCCAGAGTTGCAGGCGCTTGAGAAGTTGCACGGTGTCCACATTGCGCGTGTAGAGGGCCGAGAAGAGTTCGATGGCCTCGCGCACTTTGATCTTGTCCTGCAGGCGGGTGGATTGGAGGCACACGCCCACGCGGTCTTTCAACTGCCGCGTCTGCACTTCGGGGTCGCACCCCAGTACCGAGACGCGTCCGCCGGAGCGGGGCCGCAGACCTTCGAGAATTTCGACGGTAGTGGTTTTGCCGGCGCCGTTCGGCCCCAGCAGTCCGAAGACCTCGCCCGCGCACACTTCGAAATCGACACCCTTGACGGCCTGCACGGGGCCATAGTTTTTCTTGAGGCCTGCAACTTCGATAGGGTTAGTCATTTTGGCAGGCCCGCTGCAAGACGCTCTTCACAGCGTCAAAGCTAAGTGTCGCACGAGTGCGGGTGCCGCTTGGGGCCGCGGCGACCGCTCGTCGCGACGAGCCTCCGAACTCCCGATGTCGCCCCGCAATTTCGGAACTCCTGATGTCGTGGAATTTGCAGTGAGCCGGCAGGTGGGGCAGGCGGTGCTCGCNNCGCCTTCGCTCGATCCTATTCGAGTGGTGGGCCTCATTCAGCGCGGGCGGGCAGGCGAGCACCGCCTGCCCCACCTGCGAAGCTCTCGCCATCGAAAGGAAAGGCTCAGCCCATTTCCCCGGCCACGCAGAAATTGCGGAGCGAGATCAGGAGTTCGGAGCCTACTGATGCCCGCTGTTTACGGGCACAGGACTGGGGCCGCCCGTTCCGCCCGGAGGAGTCCCTCCCATGGGCGGCTGCGCAGTCCCCACACTGCCGCTCACCGGGTTGGGCGGTGGGCGGTACTTGGTCTGGTCGAAGATGTACTCCCACTCGTTGATGGCGGTGCGGTCGTTGATCACCATGATGCCTTCCGCCTCGTACTTGCTGGCCACTCCGGCGATACCGCCGCCTATGGTGGCCCCGGGCATGGCGCTGGGCATCCCGCCCGGCCGCGGTGTGGTGAGAAGGCTGCCGATCAGGCTGGCCGCGGCCGGGTTGGCGTTCTGGCCACCCGCGATACCGGGAATGCCCGGCGGCATGCCGCCCTGCCCGTTCATCGGATTCCCCGGTTGAAAGCCCGGCTGTTGACCAGGCGGTTGCTGGCCCGGTTGTTGCCCTGAAGCCGTGGTGGTAGGAGGACATGAACCGATGTACACCGCGCAGGGTTGTTGCGCCGGTGGCTGGCTGCCGGAAGGCGCGCCCGGCATTCCCGGCGCGCCGGATGGGCCAGCGGGGCCGGATGGGCCAGGTGCGCCACCCATACCCGAAATGGTCCCCGGCTGCGCTCCGGGAGGGGTGCTCCCCGGCGAACCACCCGGCTGACTATTCGGATCGCCCGGCGCGCCGAGTTGCTGCGAGTCGCTGGTACGCGTTCTCATGGCCCGCGTAGCGCCGCCCGCGGCGGTTCCTCCCGTCCCCGAATCCAGATACGCCTGCGTCGAAATGTAATCCGCCGTCGCCGGCATGTTCGAGGACGACGATGTCGATCCTTTGGCATTGTTGTTCTGGGTAGTGACGGAGTCCGTCAGCACCCCACCGTTGATGTGCACCAGCCGCCATTCGTCTTTCCCGGTCATGGGGTCCACGTAACGGCGGCGCAGATAGCGGTGGTTGTTAAAGCTCTCCAACTCGTCGAGCGAAGCCGGATAGCGGTGCGTGGGATTGTTGATCTTGTCGGTGACGAACACCTGGATGGCGCGCTTGAACTGGTTGCCGCGGTCCACCAGCAGCATTTCCCGCTGGCGCTCCGCCTCGAAGGCCACGCGCGGCAATTCCATGTACAACATGATGGCCACACAGGCGGCCATCAGAAATACCAGCAGCATGGCAAATCCCGATTCTCGATTTTGCCGTTTCATCCCGTAAGCTCCGGTTCGATATTGACTGGTTGCCGCCGCTTCTCCCGCGTATCTTCCACCAGCACTTTGTCCAGACCGATTTGCACGATGCGCCAGCGTCCCTTTAGAACGGCTCCCTCATCCGCCGCCAGTATTTCCTCGCCATCCAGGAAATAGGCCGTCCGCTTCCCGTCGGGGTGTACCGCGGAGTAGCCAAAATATCTGAATGGCACCGGCGTGGGCGGTGGCGTTGGTGGAGGCGGCGGAGGCCCCGGCGGCGGTCCCGGCGGATGTGGGCCAACGAAACGGTAGACGTTCGGTTCCGGCCCCTTGAGCACGGCAGCGGTCTGCGTTACCGGTGGTGTTTTCGAGATCTGAAAAAGATCGCGGTCGCCTCCGGCGGGCGGCACGTGCATGGCCGTGTCCAGCAAATCGAAGCGGATGGTCGGGTCGACATTTTCGATATTGGCGATGCGGTCTTCCTTTTTCTTGGGGCGCAACGCCGGATGGAATTCGGCAGTCTTGGAGTGCGAGCCGGCCCGTGAAATGTCGGGCCCCGCTCCCTTCTCGGGTGTGGCGGCGGGCGGCGGCTCGGAGGTGTCGGCGCTGGGGCGCACCGGCGCAGGGGTGGACGGCGCGTAGGAAGGCCCGGAGAAGAAATTCGAATACACCATGTACGCCGCGAACACCCCTAGCACCGCCAGGGCATAGACCGACTTCTTATTCTCGGCGCCGATCTTCATTCCGACGCCCCCGGACTGTCGCGGACGAAAGTGAGCAGCCGCACCGAAACGTTCAGATTCTGCTGCGCGCCGGCATTCTGCGGTCCGGTCTGCTGCTGCGGCGCGTTCAGGTTGATGAAGTCGATAATCAGAAACAGCGGCGACTTCTCCAGCAGATTCACCAGCTTGGCCAGACCGGTGTAGGATCCCTGAAATTCCGCCATGATGGCCATCATCTGCAGGGTATCGCTGCCCTCAATAGCCTCATAGCTGGCATTCTCCGGCAGGGCCCGGATGCCGGCATCGGCGGCCGCCTTGTTCATTTCCTCCACCGTAATGGCCGCCGCGGAGCGCGATTCCATGATGTACTTGGCCAGGAATTCATCCCCCTGCGTGCGCGCGATGTCGATCTTCGCCACATGCAGCTTGCTCTTCTCCAGGGAGCCCTGCAATTGGCGCAACTGCGAGCTCAGGCTGGCCTGGTTTTTGCGCAGGTCGTCGGCCGAACCGCCGAAGGGTTTGAAAGCGATGGCCGCTGCTACCAGGTTGGCCAACAGCAGAAGGCCGATGAGGGCCCGCATGGCGATCCGCGGATCCTTCACGGACAGCCGCTTCCACGGGATTTTTGGCGCCACCGCCAGCTTAGAGCTTTTGAGCATACGTCACATTCAGGGCCAGGCGGTACAACGGTTCGGTTTGCGAGGGAGGCGTGATGATCTGCCATTTCACCGCGCCGAACTTGGGATTCTCCCGGAAGGCCTTCAGCGCGCCAACCGCGGGGCCGTTGCTATCCGCCGCCACGATCATATCCAGGGTCACGTACCCTTGGTCGTCTACCGTGGGACGGATGCGCACCAGCTTCACGTTGTACGGAATGGTCTTCTCCAGGTCGGTGAAGATCTGGTTCCAACTGATGCCTTTGCGGCGCAGCAGGGTGTTGATGAAGACGCTGCGCTCGAGCACAGTCTCATTTTCCGGCTTGTGGATCACCGCATTGAGTTTGGCCTGCTCGTCAGTGACGGCTTTCACCTGCTGTTTGAGGATCGCCACCTCATGGCGGACATCGCCCATCTGCTTGTTATCCTGCCGGGCCAGGTTGATCAGCAAACCCAGGGTGGCCACCAGCAGCACGGCCACCAGGCTCGAGGCGACGACCATCGCCCGGTCGCGCCGGAACGGGTGGCTCGCCAGATTGATCGGTATCTTCATGTCAGTTATTCCTGCCCACCGAGCGCAAATAGCCCAGCAGTCCCGCGTTGTGTTCGCCCGGCACTCCCAGCGGCGAGCGCAACTGCTCCACTTCCACGGCGAGTTCCTCATGGAACAGCCGCTCGGCCTCGTCGGAGCGCGCGCCGAAGCCGCAGAGCAGCAACTTTTCGGCGCGGCCGCCCAGATTGTCCTCCATATAGACGAACGTGGGCACCAGAATGGCGGTAATATCTTCCAGTTCGGCAGTCGGCAGTTCCAGACAGCGCACCAGCTTCAGGACGCTCTTATTTCTCACCAGCAGGGTCAGGGACCGGCCGGTCAGCTTGGCGACCATGGTCAATCCGCCCTCCGGCGCCAGTTCCAACGCCGCCAATGACGAAGTGGTCACCAGCCCCGGATTCAGCCCCGCCGCGCGAAACGGAGCTTCAAAGCGCGCTACGATCTCGAGCGGCGTCATCACCACCACCACGTCGACGCGCTTGGGGCCCGTCTGCGGCCAATAGCTGACCGCCGCGGTTTCCACATCGAAGGGCACGCTGCGCTTCAGCCGGAAACGGACCAGCGCCAGTTGCTCCTCCGCTTCCGTGGGGAAGCTGTCGAAATCGAGCACCGTGGTGCGGGTGCTGAAATCCGGCAGGATGAGTGCCGCGTCCTTGCCTTTGCGGCCCGAGTGCGTCGCGGCCAGGGCCTTCACGGCGGAGGCGAACGCCTTCTCGTCCAGCACGTTTTCCTTGAGCGGCGAAACCGCCAGCACGCCCGGCGGGAGCGCTTGGAAGTCCAATTCGGTGCGGTGTCCGATGCGCGCCGCCGCGATTCCCGCTTCGGACACCTCGAACACCATTCCCGGCGGAGGGTCCAGCAGAATCGACTTGAGATTATCTAATAGCACGGGGCCTTTAACCTTCGATGAACGTCACTTTATTGATCTCGCGCAGGGTGGTGATTCCCAAGCGCAGTTTGTCCACCGCCGATTCACGCAGGAAGGTCATGCCCTCCTCTTTCGCCGCCCGCTTGATCTCCGGAGCGGGCCGCCGGTTCAGAATCATTTCGCGGATCTTGTCGGAGAGGTCCAGCAGCTCGTGGATGGCCGAGCGTCCGCGGAACCCGGTGCCGCCGCATTCGAAGCAGCCGGCACCTTCCATCAGGGGGATGTCGCGCCATTCCTCGGGATTCAGCCCGCTTTCCACCAGCAGCGAATCGGGGTACGTGACGCGCCGCTTGCAGTGGACGCAAATCACGCGCACCAGCCGCTGCGCCAGAATGCAATT
>PLRZ01000555.1:0-2129 GCA_003164075.1 Bryobacterales bacterium
GCATAGCGACCGGCCGTTCGTCCGGTTGGTGCGCCACTTCCTGGTGCGCCTGGTGCGCAACGAGCAGGACGCGGCTTCGAGCGAAGTGGAATTGGGCGTGGGCGCGCTGCTTGGCCTGCTATCGGCGCCGGGTGCGGTGACCTGTTTCATCCTGCTAAGTAAATACTCCAGCTTCCTGAACTGGTATCGCTTCGGCCGCCAGCCGGACTACTTCACGATTTCCCTACCCGACAAATACCTGTTCATCGCCCTGGCGATGGGCATCACCGGAATCGTAACGGTGCTGAAGTGGGACAAGATTCTGCCCGATGCGCAGGATTATCTGAACCTGGCGCCGCTGCCTATCCCGCCGCGCGCCGTTCTGCTGGCCAACGCCGCCGCCATCGCTTGCGCCGTGCTGGTCTTCGCGGTGGACGTGAATGCCGTACCGGGGGTCTTCTTCCCGCTCTTTGTATGCGCCGCGGGAGAGGCAGGCATCGCCGCGTTTCTGCAGTTTGCCGCGGTCCACGCAGTCTGCGTGGTCGGGGCCAGTATCTTCACTTTCGGCGCGGTCTTCGCCCTTCTGGGCGCGATCTCCGCGGTGCTGCCGCGGGAAGCCTTTCGCGCCGCTTCTTCATGGTTGCGCGGCATCTTCCTGGTATCGTTTCTAGGGCTGCTGGTGAGCGGTGTCGCCGGCCCATCGGCGCTGCTACGGCGCCTGCAGCTCGACCCCCACTCGCCCCTGCGATTCCTGCCGTCTCTATGGTTCCTGGGCCTCTATCAGAGTTGGCAGCATCGCGCCACGCCGGTGCTGGCGGGCCTGGCGCACACCGTGCTGCCGGGCTCGATGGCGGTGCTGGCGCTGGCGCTGCTCTCTTACGGACTGAGCTATCGCCGCCGATTCGCCGCGGCGCTCGAAGGCGGCCGCCGCCCGTCCGACCAGCGCGTTACCGCCGGATTCCTGTGGATCCTCGACCGCTTCGCCGCCGGGGCCACGGGCTTCGTACGCGCCGGTCACCGCTTCACGGTTCGCGCCCTGCTGCGCAGTGAATCGCACCGCCTGTCGGTCGCGGTGGCGCTCGGGATCGGCTGGCTGGTGGCGTGGCGGGATGGGCCATTGGCGGCGCCATTCTCGGCGGCCTACGTGTTGATTTTGGGCTTGCGGCTGGCGTTCGAGATGCCCGCCGGAGCGCCCGCCGCGTGGATTTTCCGCGCCGTCCTGGACCCGCGCGAGCACGAGACGCTGCCGGTAGCGCGTCGCGTGATTCTCAGCTTCCTGACGCCGCTGGTGCTGCTGCCGGCGCTGGCGCTCGCCTGGTGGAACGCGGGGCTCCCCACGGCATTGCTGCACGTGCTCTATCTGCTGGCACTGGGGCTGAGCGCGGCGGAACTGCAACTGGCCGGGTACCGCAAGATCCCCCTGACTTGTCCTACGCCGGGATTCCGCGATCATCTGCTGATGCTCTGCCTGGTGCAATTTCTGGGCTTCGAGCTCTTCACGCGCGCCGGCTCGGCGATGGAGTTGTGGATGCTGGACGCGCCGCTGCGCTTTCTGCTGGCGCCACTGGCGATGGTGGGCGCGTGGTACTGGAATCGGCGCCGTTTGGCCGATGCCAGGGAAGCGGGCGAACTGCAAGAGGGCCTCACGTTTGAGAACGTGCATGTCCCCGCGGTGGAGCGGTTGAATCTGTGAAAGAAGCCCGGCAGGCGGCACCGCCTGCCGGCCACCGCGGTGGCCGAAATCCACCATTCCGGTGGTTCCCGGCCAGACGCTCGATCATTTTCGCCTCTTATTTGCAATAATTTACGAGTTGGCGAAACGCATGCACTGAAGGCATGCGTCAGTAGTATTGGAACGATCAAAGGCAGGTAAATATGACTCGAATTTCTTTTCGCCCAGTAGTACTTCTCCTGGCCGCTTCCGGCGTGATTCTGGCGCAACAGCCCCCGGTGGACCCGCAGTCCGCCCCACAGTCCGACGGCGGCTGGCGACGCATGAGCGATCCCGCTCCGGCCGATCAGCAACAGGATCCTTCGCAACCGGCATCGCGCGACGCTTACGGACAGCCGCAGCAGCAACCCGCAGCCCGTCCGCCAGCGGCTCAACCGCCGCGGCCGGCCTACGGTCTGCCCGCGGAAGTGACCCTCAA
>PLRZ01000555.1:2231-7377 GCA_003164075.1 Bryobacterales bacterium
CCACCACGGCGGGTGGCGCGGTAGTGGGAGCGGTCGCCGCGGGCGGCACGGGTGCGGCTGCCGGCGCGGGCATTGGCGCGGCCGCGGGGATCGTCGGAGTGCTGGCAACCCGCAATCACCCCAGCGTGATCTATCCGGAAACCATGCTGACCTTCCAGACTGAGAACGCGGTCACCATCGCCACCGGCAATTCCAGCGGCGCCTTCCGCTACGTGGGCCCGGACGATTACTCCCGTCCCGCCACCATGACGCAGCAGGTTCCGGTCCGCCCGGCGTACGGCTACGGCCCAGGCTACTACAATCCCTACTACTATCCGTATTATGGTTGGGGCTATCCCTACTATGGTTTCGGTTCGGGAATCGGCTTTGGTTTCGGCGGCTGGGGCGGATTCCGCGGTGGGTTCCGCCGGTAAGAGAAAGAGCAGCAGCCCGGGCCGCCGGCGATGCACGCGGGCGGCCCGGATTTCTTCCCTCAGTGCGTCATCGCGTAAACCACGTCATTCACCCCGATCCGAATTCCCAGTGCAGCCATTTCCTGCGGATAGCGCGGATCGTCGGCCCACTCCCACGAATCGCCGATATCCGAGTTGAACGAGATGGCCACCATCACGCGCTGGCGATCGTCATAGATTCCCATCCAGTGGGCTTTCGTGCCGACGGCCCTTTGATACATGCCACCGCCGCCGCCGCGCCCCCAGCCGGGCATCGCCCAGGTGCCCAGAATCTGAAAGCGGTCGTCCAGGTCATACACCACGTGGAAGATGGAGTCGGCGTTATCCAGGTCCACCACCGGCCGGTCGGGGAAGACCAGCTTCATGCTCTCCTCGAAGCGCGCGAATTCCTCACCGCCCCAGAAATCGTCCAGCATGAGGAAGCCGCCGCGCAACAGGTATTCGCGAAGGGTGTTGGCCTGCGCGGCGGTAAGTTTCCAATCGCCCATCTCGCCGGCCGCCAGCCACGGCCAATTGAAGAAATCGTCCAGGTCGTCGGGATTGGAGGGCTGCTCGGTGGAACGGGCATGGAGGCGGGTCAAACGGCGGACGGCTGCCGCGAAGTGCCGGTCGGCGCGCGGATAGTCCTGGGTCCAACTGGTGAAGCCCTCGCGCCAGTCCATCGTCATGCCGCCGCCGAATCGGCCGCGGCGCCCGAACCCGAACAGTCCGTTGGGATGCTCGGGATACATCAGGCGGGCGAAGACCCACTCGCTCGGTTCCTGATAGTCGGGAGGCAGCGCGATTTCGTCGTACCCTTCCATGCTGGGGTACTGCCGGAACGGCTTCTGGAAGGCGTACACCGCGGTGATCAAGAGGAAGCCGCTGCCTGCCAGGCACAAAACCCTCTGAGATTTCATAGGTGACGCCTTGCTCGCAGGATACCACTAGTGGAGTGCGGCGCCGCTTGCTCGGTCATCGTCTGAGCGGCAGTGATCGCGAGGAGCGCTCCTTATCGGCATTTAGAGTTGCTTCGCCACCAGATTCGGGATCATCTGAAAGTGGCGCACGTTGTGGGTCGCGACCCGTATCCAAGTTCCAGGGCAGTGGCCCCAATCGGCAAATCGCCTGGCGCGATCCGTGTCCCTGTTGCCTTGCAGGCTTCCATCCAGCCTTCCGGCGCGAAACGCGATCGGCACGGTCACCGGCTCCGGCGTGATCTCGTTCAGCAGTTCGTCGAGGAAGCGCTCTCGCGCGGCCCGCCGTTCGATTGTGTCGGCTCGCTCGATGCCGTGCGCCAACTCGATGACGCTCACTACCGAAAGTGCCGCTGTTCGAATAGGATCGAGCGAAGGCGAGCACCGCCTGCCCCACCTGCGGGCTCACTGCAAATTCCACGACATCAGGAGTTCTGACTCTACGAATTCTTAATTGCAAACACGCGGGCACTCGTTACAGAGGCGAGCCCAGAGGGCGCCCCCCAAGGGAGCGTTTGTGCCCAATATTAGTCACGAACTAACGCTCCCTGACGGTCACGGCTCTGCCTGACCTACTCCCGGCGTGGTAAATTTTAGCCGTGCACATCCTGTTGGTGGACGATGACGCCGAGCTCTGCCTGCTGCTGACCGAGTTCCTGCAACGCGAGGGATTTACCGTGGAATGTGCCCACGAGGGCCGCCTCGGGCTGGAGATGGCCGCCCGGCCGGGCGTGGACCTGGTGGTGCTCGACGTGATGCTGCCGGGCATCGATGGCTTCGAAATTCTCAAGCGATTGCGCCAGCAGAGCAAAGTCCCGGTGATGATGCTCACCGCCCGCGGCGAGGACGTGGATCGCATCGTGGGACTCGAATTGGGCGCCGACGACTACCTCGCCAAGCCCTTTAACCCGAAGGAACTGGCGGCGCGCATCCGCGCCATCCTGCGCCGCTATGCGCCACGCCCGCCGGCCCCTTCGAGCCGCCTGGAAGTGAACGGCGTTACCGTCGACCCCGGATCGCGCGAGGCATTTTCCAGCGGCAAACCCGTGGAACTGACCACTTTCGAATTCGATATCCTGGAACTGCTCATGCGCTCGGCCGGCCACGTCCTCTCCCGCGATGCCCTCATGGAGAATTTCTACAGCCGCAAGGCCACGCCATTCGACCGGTCCCTGGACATGCATATCAGCCACCTGCGCAAGAAGCTGGATCGCGGCGATACGCTGATCAAAACCATCCGCGGCGTGGGTTACCAGTTTGCCCGCTCGCCCGAAGACGCCGGCGCCGAATGAACTCCCTGTTTGCCAAAATTCTGGCCTGGTTCTGGTGCACCCTGGCCATCACCCTGATTGGCTCGGCCTTCATCTCCGCCCTCAGCATGAACCCCAACGATTCCGACGAGCGCGCACCCTGGTCGCGCCTGATGCGGTTCCAGTTGGAAGAGGCGCGCACCGCCTATGAGACCGGCGGACGGCCCGAATTGCAGGCCTTCCTGGACACGCTGCACCGCAATTACGACGCGCAAGGCATTCTGGCCGACGAGAAGGGCCGCGACCTTCTTACCGGCCAGGACCGCTCCGGCCTGGTACGCCGCGCACGCCTGGGCGCCCCGGGATTTACGCTCTACCGCTTCATTCCCGTGGGCATCGCCACCCTGGCGCGCGCTTCGGACGATGGACGCTACTGGTTCTTCTTCATCGTCCCGCGCACCTCGCTCGCGCCTTCGTTCCTCACGCCCGAACACCTGTTCTTCATGGGCGCGGCGGTGCTGCTGTGCTATTGGTTGGCGCTGCACCTCACCAGCCCCGTGCGCGCGCTGCAGAAGGCGGTGGAACGGTTCGGGGGCGGCGACTTCACGGCGCGCGTGGGCTCCAGCCGCCGCGACGAGCTGGGCCAACTGGCCAACACCTTCGACCGCATGGCCGGCCGCATCGAGACCCTGCTGGCGGCCGAACGGCGCCTGCTGCTCGATATTTCGCACGAACTGCGGTCGCCGCTGGCCCGCCTGGGCGTGGCCGTGGAACTGGCGCGCACGGGCGAAAATCTGGAAGCCGCGCTCAACCGCATCCAAAAGGAATCCGACCGGCTNNGGTCGCTACGCCGCGACCATGTCCGTCTGGATGAACTGGTGCAGCAACTGGTGGACGAGGCCGCCATCGAAGCCTCCGCGCGCGGGTGCCAGTTGCAGTATCGCGGGGGCGAACCCGTCACCGTGGAGGGCGACCCGGAACTGCTGCGGCGCGCCATGGAAAACGTGATTCGGAACGCCATCCGGTATTCACCCCCTGCCACCGTCGTGGAAGTCACTCTCGGACGCCGTAACGGCGCCGCTGTGGTGGACGTCCGCGACCACGGACCGGGCGTGCCGGAAGAAGCCCTGCCGCGCCTGTTCGATGCCTTTTACCGGGTGGAGAAGTCGCGCGACTGTTCCAGCGGCGGCATAGGGCTGGGGCTATCCATCGCCCGGCGGGCTATCGAGTTGCACAAGGGCGGCATCCGCGCGCGCAACGCCCAGCCCGGCCTGGAAGTGGAGATGGAGTTGCCAGTAGTGTGAGGACAGTGACGGGGTGCTTAAACAGTTTCGGGATNNCCTCCCGAAACCGTTTAAGCACCCACAGTGACGGAAGATGCCTCACTTGCCTCAAGAATCTGTTGGCATCTGTCGCGTTTGTCACCGGTGGTGGGGCGTTTTACCCGCTCACGTAACCTGATAAGCTTTGGAGACGTACACATGATTATGTCGATAGGGATGTCTAATCGCGCCTTTTCTTGCGCCTTTTTAGGATTGATTCTTTGCGCTTCGCCCGGTTTCGGGCAGCGCCCGGCGAACCGCAGCACGCCCAAAACCCAGGAGCATAAGCCGGCGCGCAAGCAGAGCCGCGAGCTGCGATTCGCGCCGAACCGCTATATCCTATTTCTGCAGGACGAGCCGGTGGCGGCGCACTTTACGGCACACGAGCAACTGCAGACCGCCGCGGCCGTCAACTATCGCCAGGGAATTGAGTCCCGGCAGCAGTCGGTCATTGAGGATCTGGCGAGCCGTAAGATTCAGGTTGCCGGATCGGCTTCCATGGTGATGAACGCCATCTTTGTGGTGGCCACTCCCGACCGCGTGGCGGAACTGCGGAGCGTGCCGGGCGTTATCGGCGTGATGCCGGAGCGCATCGTCAAGCCAAGCCTGAACAAGGCCACCGCACTGGCGAATGCGCCGGCTGCCTGGGCACAGGCTGCCATCGGCGGCCAGAGTAATGCCGGCAATGGGATCAAGATCGGCATCCTCGACACGGGGATCGACGCCGGTAGCGTGCATACCAACCCGGCTTTTAACGATGCCGGCTTTACCGCGCCATCCGGTTTCCCCAAGTGCAATACGACGGTTCCCGGGACACCTAGCGACTGCGGCAGGTTCACCAATAACAAAGTGATTGTGGCGCGCAGCTACGTATCCATGATAGCTGCCGGCGCCAATGCGACCGCGACCGCAGCCACTAGCCTGCCCGACGATTTCTCGGCGCGCGACCGCGACGGCCACGGTTCGGCGGTAGCCGCGGTGGCGGCCGCGGTTCAGAACAGCGCCGGCACGGTGGCATTTAGCGGCATGGCTCCCAAGGCTTACCTGGGCGCCTACAAAGTTTATGGAAGTTCGGGTGTCAGCTACAGTCCACCCGAGAGCGTCATTATCAAAGCCCTGGACGATGCCGTGAGCGACGGCATGGACGTGGTCAACTTCTCTTCGGG
>PLRZ01000496.1 GCA_003164075.1 Bryobacterales bacterium
GTGTTCAGGGTTTGCCAGGGCTGGTCTTTGGAAGGGTTGTCCGTAAAACCCACGCCGAGGCTGAGCTTGATCAGGTTGTCCGGATCGCCGTGCTCGGCGGGCAGTTCGCGCAGTTCCCGGAAATCGATCACGCGCCCGATGGAAGCGTTCGTGGTATCCAGCAACGGCACTTCTTCGGTCACGGTAATGGTGTCCGACGTGGTGCCAACATCCAGAGGGACGTTGATCTCCAGCCGGTCGTTCAGGTTCAAGACCACATCAGTCCGTACAACCGTCTTAAACCCGGTTTTCTTCACCGTCACGCGATACGTCCCCGGCACCAGGAAGGGCGCGGAGTAGTTGCCGGCCGCGTTGCTGACGGTTC
Source organism: Bryobacterales bacterium (assembly GCA_003164075.1). Next base: position 365 of record PLRZ01000496.1, read on the forward strand.
GCGTGGTGGCGGCTGTTGCTACGTTGGTGAGTTCGATGCTGGCGTCCGGAACCACCAGGTTACTGCTGTCCGTGATGCGTCCCAAGATGGTCCCTTGGGATTCCTGTGACCAACCCGGAGGGGCGGTCGCAGCGAAAACGACTATGGCGCCGAGAACGGCGAGACTTCGAATCGACATTTCACTCCCCCAAAACCAAAATAATCATTGCTTGCTCCTGCGCTTACGCCTCAGCGAAAGCCGGAGGTTCGCGTGGACTCAGTGTAGGCACCCGAAAGATGGCTGGACAAGTTTCGGTAATGGTTATAAACTGTTTACAAACATGCACCAACCCCGTGGAAACAAACGCTCGCCGGGGTTGGCGCCAAGTAGCTCAAACGCCAGGACGCGTCCATGGAAAAAAGTCTTGTTTCCGAAGTGTCGGAAACAGAAAAGCGCGAAGCTCTGGAACGAGTGGTGGCGAGTGGCGCCTTCCATCGGTCCGATCAGTTAAAGGCTCTTCTGCGCTACGTCTGCGAGCGCGAACTGGCAGGCAGTGGCGATGCGCTGGACGAATACGCGGTAGCGGTAGAGGCTTTGGGAAGGCCGAGCGACTATTCGGCGTTCGAAGATGGCACGGCACGCAACCGGATCCACAATCTGAGGCGGCGCCTGGAACAATACTATGGGATGGAGAATCCCGGGGACCCGGTGCAGATCGTGGTGCCGAAAGGAAGCTATTGCCCGGTGTTTCACAGGCACCCGCTGGCGATAGCGCCTGAACCGCAACCCGATATCGTTCACCCCACACCGCCGGAAACACCGGCCGCCAGATTCTGGAGCCGGCCCATGACGGCCGGGACCGTCTGCCTCCTCTGCGCCCTCACTGCCATGCTCGGGGCCGGGCTGGCAGTGGTGCTGCAAAAAGCCGCCACCGGACCCGATCCGGTGTTGGCCGAGGCCTGGGGACAGTTGCTCACCAAGCACGCCAATCCGCTCATCTGCATTTCCACCTCGGCGCAACTAACCTTGATCCAACGGCCCCCGGAGCCGCAGACCGGCCCGACGGTCAGTTCCCCCGACCTAGCCGCCTGGTACAGGACCCTGCCCGGGCTGCCTCCCGCGAAGCAGATGTACCTGGGGCCGTCGCTAACCTCTCCTTTTTGGGGAGACGTCGCCGCCGCCCTGGCAGTCACGCACGTAATCGAAGGAGCGGGGCTCACGCCGGAGGCTCTGCCGGAATCGGCGATCCAGTTGCCCGCTCTCAACCAGCGGAACCTGCTCCTGTTTGGCCGTCCCGGGTTCAGTAACACCATCGATCTGTACCTGCGGGACAAGCCGTTCCGGGTCACCATCCCCGGCGAACAACACGCGACCGTAATCTGGAACGTGAATCCTAAACCGGGCGAGCCCGCTGAATACGACGCCCACTCGCAGCCCGGCGCCGGGATCGGGCAAACCGCATACGGTCTGATCACGGTGATGCCGAACGGAGGGAACGGCAATCTCAAAGCGGTGGTATTCTCGGGCACCCTCTCGCCCGGAACACAGGCGGCGGCCGAGTTCTTTTCGTCCGCTAAACAGCTAAGAGGGCTGTTGAGTTTGTTTCGTAAGGAAGGATATTCGGGCTTTCCGGCTTCGTATCAGGTGGTGGTGCGGTCCAATGTATTCGACACGTCGGCTCTGGACGTCCAATACGTTACCCACCGGGTGATCTCGAAGGGATGGAATTGAGTCCACGCTGAAGGTGGGGCAGGCGAGCACCGCCTGCCCCACCCGCGAAGCTCACTGCAAATTCCACGACGTCAGGAGTTCCGCATTTGGAAGGCGCCAACGAATCGGCCTGAGCCACTGTTTTGCAATCTGCCGCCCCCCATGGCGTAATGGCGTGGCGGCCAGGACTATCGGGTGATGGAAAATGGCGCAACCCCGCGCCGCCTTGCTATCGCGCCGTAACCTGAGTTGCCAGACTCGGCGAACCATCCACCAACACCACCAGAGGAACCTGCCAGCCGGCGAACGACTGCGTCACCGCGAACTGAATCTGAAACACCCCCCCGCCTACCGCCGCGACGTTGAGAACCGCCATCGGTACGCCGGAAAGTGTCACCATCACGCGGCTCGGCGTAGTGACGATCCCCGCATCGACATTCGTCACCTGTACGGTGACCACGTCGCCCGGGTTGACCGCTTGCACCCCCGCACCCAACGCGTTTGAGACCGCACCGGCAGCGCCAGGCGAAACGTCGATCACCGCCGGGGGACTGTCGATCTGCAGGTATACCGGAAGAGCGCTGGCCGCTCCATTGTTCACCTGAAGGGTAGCCGGACCAACCGGGAATCCAGCCGGTATCTGGAAATTGATCTGGTTCGGAGCCGCATACAGCACCGGCGCCGCCACACCGTTCAGCAGGACCTGCGCTCCGCTGGGCGAGAGCGCCAGGTTCGACCCGAAGATCGAACCGTAATCGGCGTCATGCAGCACCGTGGCGTAGCTCACGGCGTTATACACCGGCAGCGCCAGTGTCGGCAAATTGACGTTCGCCGGCTGTACCTGGAATGCCGCCGGCTGGGAGACCACCTGAAATCCGGAGATCACGTTCACCGTGCTGGCCGCGATGGCGGCATTGTTCGCCACTACCACGTCCGCCACCAGGTGCGTTGGGCTCAGCACCCATACCCTTCGCACGGCGATGTCGCCGGTGCCAAATCCCACGGTCACCTGGCCGCGAGTGAAATCGGTGTTGCTGGCAGTGATGTCCACCATCGAGGCAGTGCCGTCCAAATTGAAGCCGGCAGGCAAAGCAGGAGGGTTGATGGCGGTGATTTGCGGCGCGTTGGCGGGCGGGTAGGCGTAGGTCACGGGGTTGGCCGATTGCAGCAGCATGGAGTTCTGATTATCGGCCGTAAACACCGTCACCATGGCATTCTGGCCGCTGGCCCCCTGCGGCGGCATGACGGTGATGGCGCCGTCGCTGGCGTCGGTGGCCGCAAACGGTACGGTGACCGCGGCCTGCAGTCCGTCGAAGAAGATGCGGCTGTCCGCCGTCAGTCCGGCGGCCGCTACCGTCACGCTGCCATCCCCGTTTTGGGTCAGCGAACCAATCGCCGGGGGTCCGTTCCTCACGACGTCGATGGCGTCGGGCAGCACATAGAGATCGGTGCCCTGGGTGGTGGAGAAGGTCATCGCCAAGTGGCGCGGCCCGGCCGTCAGCCCACCTTGATTGAGAAAATCCATCACCACGTAGCCGTCATCCATCTGGATATCGCTCGAAGGCGCGGTACCCGGCCCCAGCAGGGTCGCCGTCAGCGGTTGGGGCGTGGTTGGCATGCTGTTGGCGGCTGCGAATATGCGCAGATACTGCTGACTGGTGGTGGCGTAAGCGGGACTCAACCAGATGGGCGTTGGATCATACGAGTATGTGCGGCTCGATGGGTCGAGAAACGCCCAGGTCACCACGTCGAAGACCGGCTGGGAACTGCGCGGCTGCACCGCGAAATCCCCGGTAAGCGCCTGCCCGGCTGCCACATTAAAGGTAGTGGCTTGCGTTACGTCGGTGGTGCCGGGATAGAAGACCGTCTGGAAATAGCCGGTGGTCGGCACGTAAGGCAGTCCGGCCGCGTTCACCGGCAGGGCCAGACCATAATCCGTGGTGGTTTGAACCGCGTCCTGCGGCAAGGGATGCACGTAAAGCAGGTACTGGCCCGGAGTCAGACCGTTGATGGTGTAGCTGCCGTCGGGATTGGTCAGGGCACTCACCGCCGGACCTACCGGCTGGATGGCCACTACCGAGGCCATATTCCACGGCTGGCCAGTGGTATTGGTCACGACGTGCCCGGAAATGGAGCCGCTGCCGGCCATCCAGTTGACCGTTCCGTAGAGCTCCGAAATGGCCGAAATGTCATCCGCATCGATAGGCCGCGCCCGCGACGTGTTGCGAATGACCGCCTGCGACATTGCCGCGGCCGTCCAGGTGTGCTGCAAGCCCAAGGCATGGCCGAATTCGTGGACCGCGGTGGTGTAGAACTCCTCCAGGTAGCTGGGCATCTGACCGTATTGCAGGTTCGGATTGGTGCTATTGGTCAGGATCACCAAGCCGCGGGAAATCGGGATGAACTGGCCGTTCTGTCCAGTGCGGACCGTTGCCGTAGGCGATACCGTCGGGGCGCCAAGACCCAGGATGCCGGGCGCCAGTTCCTCAAACACCACATCGGCGGCAGGTGTCGCGGAAACCTGGTTCGAATTGTACGTCTCCAGCCCGCCAAAGGCCACCCGCAGATCCGAACTGGCCACCGAATTCCACGCCTCGGCAGCCTGTTTCACCTCGCTCAGCACCGAGCCGAAGGAATCGTTCGAGCCATAGGAGACTAAACCGGCGTCGCTCACGAAAAAGGTGATGGTCTTATTCGGCAGCGCCGTCAGGTCGAAGGCCTCCGGCACGGGAACATACGGGGCCTTGCCGGTCAGGAAGTGTACGTAGTGGTAATAAGCGCTCGATGGCGTCACCAGCAGCAACACGGCGGCCGCGATCGCCAGAACACGCGCCTTGGGGGGTTGTCGCATCATCTATTTCGCCGTCCCCGGGGCCGTCACCAGAGCGCCGCTCAACAAGGAGTCGATACGCGAGCGCAGTTCGCTCAGATGCATGGTTAAGATCTGGTTTTTCATCTGTTTGCCGGTGCCACGATCAAGCATTACTTCATGGCTCGAGGCACGCGTGGTCAGGGGATCGGCCGCGCCGCCGGGGGCCACCGAGAAGAGACCTTGAGTCAGACCCAGCACCTGCGTGGCGCCGGATTTCCCGGTCCACAGGAAGAAAACATATTCGTCGCCGGCATTAAATTGCGGCACACCGGCAAAAGTCTGGCGTGCGTTGTTCACCACTCCGCCGGGCAACTGGATTTCAACCGCGGTGCGCGCCGGCCCCTTGAGAGTGTCGCTCACCTGGATCCGGTAGTGGGTGTAGACGATCGGCCCACTGGAGGCCGCATAGGAATTCAAAACCTTGCCTCGCACAATCATCGTGGACTTGAGGATCATTTCGTCCAGACTCAGCCGCTCCAGGGTTGCCGCCGGGAGCGCCACCGCGCAGTAAGCCAGGGTCAGCATGGAAGAGATCAGCGTAGAGAACGGGAAAGGCTTCACGGACGTACCTTTTGCACTTGGCATACCAATCAATCGGGATGATTTAAAAGCAGGTTACAGCCCGGTTCAGAGCCGCTTCCGGGTTTCTCGGACACGGCCGCTGAGACAGGCTGTCCCAGAAACACGAAGACCATTCTACGTTTTGCCCGGCCTCACAATCAACATGGGCACATCCAAATGGTGGCGCACCGGGTTGATGGTGTTGCCGAAAATCAGGTCTTTCAAGCCGCCGTGGCCGTGCGCGCCCATGATCACCAGGTCGGCATTCACCTGGCGGGCATAGCGCACGATTTCCTTGTCCGGCTGGGGTGAATGAGTGATTGAAGTTTCCACGGTAAGCCCTTGCGCCCGCAACAGTTGCGCGATGCGCTCCAGGTATTGCTCACCCAATTCCGTTTCCACCGTGGAAGCCGCCTGTCCGTAGACTTGGCTGGTCACGCCCTCCTCCACATGCAAGAGATACAGCTTGGCCGCGTGCATGTGCCCCATGGCTGCGGCGTGGCTCACGGCCAGGCGGTCGAGCGCCGTATGGTCGAGGGTCACCAGGATGCGCCGGTATACCAGCGAGGCGGTTTCGGCCACCGCTTCCGGCAGTACCACCGGCGCGCGCCCATATTTGCTCCAGCGGCTGATCAGCGGTTCCGCCAGAATCCACACCAAGAGCAGCGCCACGCCCGCGGCGGCCGGAATGGTCACGATCCGGATGGCTGTCCGCCACGGACCGGCGTTCCCCATCCACTCGACGATGGCCTGTCCCGCCAGCCAGAAGTTCAGGCCTAGAATGACTGCGGCGCAGCTCCACGCCAGCACTTTCACCCAGCCGCGATTGGCAAACGAACCCATTCGGCGGCGGTCGTTGGTGAAGTGAATCAGCGGGATCACCGCGAACGGCAACTGCATACTGATGATCACCTGACTCAGCAGCAGCAGATCCAGGGTGGAGCTGTCGCCCATGAACCGGATGGTCAGGGCGGCCGGAATAATGGCCAGGGAGCGGGTGATCAGGCGGCGCATCCAGGGCCTCATGCGAAGGTTGAGGAAACCTTCCATAGTGATCTGGCCTGCAAGGGTTCCGGTGAGTGTCGAAGACTGTCCGGAACAGAGCAGCGCCACGGCAAAAATCACTCCGGCGAAGGTGGTGGAAAGCAGCGGCACCAGCAGTTCCTGCGCCTGTTGAATCTCGGTGACCACGATGTGGTGCTTGAAGAAGACCGCCGCCGCCAGCACCAGGATGGCGCAATTGACGAACATGGCGCCGTTGAGCGCCACCACCGAATCGATGAGGTTGAACCGGCAGGCCGCGCGCTTGGCCTTTTCGTCGTGACCGATGGACCGCGTCTGCACCAGCGCCGAATGCAGGTAGAGATTGTGGGGCATCACGGTGGCGCCCAGGATCCCGATGGCCAGGTACAGGGTGTTGCTGTTGATCCGCGGCTCCAGCCCCTTAAAGAGCTCGCCCCAGGCGGGCTTTGCCCAGAAGACCTCAATGCAGAAACAGGCGGCGATCACGGTGATCAGCGCCAGAATAAACGCCTCGATGGTGCGGATTCCGAAGCTCTGAAACGCCAGCAGCAGCAGCGTATCGGCGCCGGTAAGGATCACGCCCAGCAGCAGCGGGATGCCGAACAGCATCTTGAGTGCAATGGCCGCGCCCAGGACCTCGGCCAGGTCGCAGGCCGCGATGGCAATTTCGCACAGCCCCCACATGGCCAGGGTGACGGGCCGCGGGTAGGTCTCGCGGCAGGCCTGCGCCAAGTCGCGCCCGGAGACGATGCCCAGGCGCGCGGCCAGTGTTTGCAGCAGGATAGCCATGCCATTCGACATGACCAGGACCCACAGTAGTCGATAGCCGAAACGCGCGCCGCCTTCCAGGTCGGTGGCCCAATTTCCGGGGTCCATGTAGCCCACGCTGACCAGGTAGGCTGGCCCCGCGAAGGCGAACATGCGCCGCCAGAAGGATAGCTGCGAAGTGCCGACGCTGGAATGCACGTCCGCCAGGGAGCGCGAATCCCGGGGCGAGTCGGTCGAGCTTGCCATGTTTGAGCTTAACTATAGTTAAGCAACTGCGTAAGGGGAAGTCAACTCATTTGCCAGGGCGACAAGGAGGTCTGAGACTATGGACTGGGCGGTATGGACGAGGCTACAAAGAGGCGAGCCCTATTTCGGGGACGGGCTACATAACCTCGAAATTCAACTCGGTGGAGCGGAACGGAGTTTCGAGGTTATGTAGCCTGTCCCCGAAATAGCCGACTAAATCGCCGGCAGCGGTACGCGCAGTCTACCCTGGAAGATTTCCGCGAACGCCGCCAGGATTTCGTCGTGCAACAGGCCGTTGTCGGCCAGGAGGTGGTCCGACGCCGTCACGCTCAGCGGCCCGCCGGTCATTTCCGAGACCCTGCCGCCGGCTTCCTGCACCAGCAGCGCGCCGGCCGCGATATCCCACGGCTTCAGCCCGAATTCCCAGAAAAAGTCCAGCCGGCCCGCTGCCACAAACGCCAGGTCGAGCGCCGCCGACCCGGTGCGGCGCACGCCGTGTGACGCCATCGCCAACTGGTAGTAAAAGTGAATGTTGATATTGTGGTGCCGCTTGCGGCTGGGGAAGCCCGTGGATGCCAGGCTCTCGCTCACCCGCGCCACCGCGGACGCGCGGATCCGGTGGTTGTTCAGAAAGGCTCCGGCCCCGCGCTCGGCAGTGAAAAGTTCGTCGCGGACGGGGTCGTAAACCACTCCGGCAATCAGTTCGCCGGCGCGCTCCAGCCCCATGGAGATGCAAAACATGGGAAAGCCATGGGCGAAGTTGGTGGTGCCGTCGAGCGGATCCACAAACCAGCGGTATTCCGACGCACTCTCCACGCCGCCACCCTCTTCCGCCACAATGGCGTGCGCGGGAAAATGCGACCGCAGGCGCTCCACGATCAGCTTCTCGGAAGCGCGGTCGGCCTCGGTAACCAGGTCGAACTCGCCCTTGATTTCGAACGGGATGTGCCGCCGGTGGTAATTCGCCACCAGCCGGCCGGCTTCGCGGGCGATCTCTACGGCTGTCTCCAGGAGGTGCATACGCCGGCCGCGGCCCTAAGCCACTTCCTGAATATATTTGATATCGTGCTTGAAAATGAAGAGGTTGGGTTCGCCTTTACGGGTCAGCCGGATGAACGACTGATCGTAGTATTCGATGGTCCCCGCCACCTCCTCGCCATCTTCCAGCTTCACCCGGACAGGCGTGGCATTTTCGATGAGGTGCTTGAGGTACTTGGCTTCCTCAAACGTCTGTTCCGGCGCGCGCGCGGATTTTGCAGCCTGCTGTGGAATATTCACTTCTTCTTTCTTCCTGCGGGAGTACCCGCGGTCGGTGCATTTGAAGAGCGGTCCGCGCCCTCCGCCTCTCCATAATAGCCATTCCGCGCGGAAACCAGCAAATCCGGATGCTCCCCCTTCACTTCCAGCTTGTGAAACGGATTCTTC
>PLRZ01000601.1:0-3118 GCA_003164075.1 Bryobacterales bacterium
AATTTATGCAATTAAGCACTAGCACCTGACCATCCAAGCGGATCTCGTCCATTTCGATCTCTTCGCCACCGGCCAGGACGTCGGCCATGCACCGCTTAGTATCCACCATGGTCGCGAGCAAGTGACCCACGGGGTACAGGATCGCATTTTCAGGTGCCGCCCAGTACTCCCGCATGCGTTCGAGGCGAGCGTCCTTGCTTTCGTTTTGTCCCGCCGCAAACGTGGAAGAGGGTACCTGCACTTCGGCCATTTTGGGGCCGCCACGTTCACTAATAGGCACGTGCTTGTTTGTATATCGCTCAACCACGCCCTGCAAACGTGCGTCCTTCCTCTCGTCGTAATCTTGAACAAGCGCGTCCCATTCTTCGGGAGACAGAAATTCCTTGGTTGTCCAGATCCGTTTCCTGAACAGCACGTAGTGGGAGGTCGAAGCTTTCGCCGGCATCAAATCCACCGGCCTTGTGAGAAGGCACTCGACCGCGCCTTTAAAAGACGTAGTCATCATCACCGACTCCTGGAGCGCAGAGAGTTTCTTCACTTTGAGCTCGGCTCGCAATTCCAGGCTCTCCAGGTCTGCGGCGAGCGATTCAATCGAAAACTGCTTTGCACCGCAACGCCGACATGACGGCTCCGTAGTCATGATTTGTGCTCCGCAATTTGTGCAATAGGCTCGACCCTCGCGATCGTTTTGTTCGACTGTGAGGCAGGTCCGGAGCCCCTCGAAGATCGCCCTCTCTTCCAAGCCATTCGGAACAAGCACGAGCGCAAACGAACGAAGAGGGTTCGCGCCATTATCCACAAGTACTTCGAAAAGCAGAGCCAGCTCTGGCACATCAAGGCAAGGTGTGCCGTCTGGATACGTTGCGTACGGGCCATCTGCAACACTTTCAGAGAAGTCGTAACTGCAGTGTGCGAACCCAGCAAAGCGAATCATACCTTGCCTTCCGGTTTGACGGAGGATTCCCAGTTCGATACCAGCTGTAGAAAATCGGCTACCGCGCGGGGAGATCCCTCCACCACGCAGTCAAGACCTTCCTTATTAATCGTCGCCCGAAGCTGGTTTGGCCTTGATCCGTCGCCGTCTTCAAGTAGGGCGCGCGTTCGGGACCGCACCTTGACATTCGACGTCGGCATTCCAGTATGTTCTTGGACAACTTCACCCTGAGCCGCCAACAGCCGCCGCCAAAAGCTCTCAAACTCGGCAGGTTCCATGGCATGATTTCTCCCTGGTGCTGACGAGGACAGCCGCTTCACCGGACGGCAGGGGAACAGAGCATCCCAGAGAGCTTCGCAACGAGTTGCAACCATGCTGTGCCGGTCTCCGGACTGGGTGAGGAACCAGTTGCTGAGCAACACGTAGGCTTCACTCTTGAGAGGCGTGTCAGTTTGGCTAAACCACCGCCGAAACTCTGTGCATGCACGAGAACTGAGGGTAAGGCCCCGGTGCGTCTCCTTTTCGATGCTGTCTAGAAGTTCGTTCATCCGTTCAGAATTCAGTTCCTGCGGATTCGCCAGCACCACCTCAAAATTATTCTCGGAGTTCGGAAAGCGTCGGAGCCATCGCGTGATCATTGTCTTGTCTCCTGCTCAATTGAACCACGCTTAACAGCCACTGTCAAATACAAAGTAATACAAAAATCAAAGAGACCCGGAGCCTTTCTGACATCGCGGCCATCGAGCGCTTCAAGGGTCCGGTTATTCGACGTGACGCCCGTGACGGAGAGATCTCCGAGCGCTTCTCGCGAATCCGCCCTAATGCATGGGCCTTCTTCCCAATCCGGGGCTGTGGATTCTCGGCTCGCAAATGCTCGTTCTCGCGTTGTTCGAGAATGAATCTCGACTGGGCACCCAGTCTGGATGGGCGTGCCGGTTTTACGCGTACGCCATTGGCCTGAAAGCATTTGGGGTGGTTCGAGCAACCGCGTTTCAGGCCGCGAAAGTTCGAAACGTGTCCACGACGGGGAGCCAAGTCCTTTTATCCCAATGAGTGAGCCGGGTTTTTGTTAACGCCGTCACGGCAGTGCTGCGCCCCATATAACTCGCACAGGCCAAAACATTTGCGCGTTCTGTCGTTCTCTCAGTTGGAAACGCCTCGGCTTGGGGTACGGCCTCAACCACGGCGCAACCGCTGGCTACATCCTCAGACCTCCTGATCTCGCCCCGCAATTTCTGCCTGGCAGGGAAAATGGGCTGAGCCATTCCCTTCGATGGCGAGAGCTTCGCAGGTGGGGCAGGCGGTGCCGGACACGATTGCTCCGGACGCAGAAGAAGAGAGAACGCTGGCGGTCACACGGGAAGTTACGAATGGGCTGGAAGTATCCCGTCTCAAAGCGGCCGACGCTCTGTTCTCGGCGGTCACCGCGGAGCGGTAGACTGGTCGACTCAGGGAATAACGGCATCTGCGCGCTCCGGAATTAAGTCAATAACGAACACGAACGATCCGCTTGAAGCAAACGCATCCCGGTCAACCGGCGATATCGCCTTTTCAACGGGGGGGGGGGTGAGCGGTGGGGACAGCCTTCATCTTGCGCGATTTAGACTTCCAAGCACCTCCCGAACCTTCGCGACCAAGGCATCGGCCGTGACTGGTTTCTCCAGCGTGGCGACGGCGCCGCAGAATCTGGCAGCTTCCAAAAGGTCTCGATGCAAGTAGCCGGAAATAACCAGGGTCCTCAGATATGGGAATTTGGAGCGTTCGGCCCTGAGGATGTCGAATCCGTCCGGTTCGGGCATGTTCAAATCCAGAATCAACAGGTCGGGCATACGCTCCTGTATGACAGCAAGAGCCTGCTTGCCCGAGCTCGTGGCAGTAACGGCATAACCGCTCGCCTCGAGCCCTCTTTTCAGATACCGAACCACTTGGCGATCGTCATCGACCAGCAATATATTCGGAAGACTTTTCATGGCTCAACCTCAACTACTCTATGTACCAGAGGTCCAATTCTCAACTGGTGGTTCTAAGCGTACAACACGCGGTCTACAACGTCCAGTAACTCGTCTGGCTGAATGGGCTTGGCAATCGACGCCATGGCGCCGAAGTCCGTCGCCGCCTCCAACAGCGGGCCTGCAAGCCGGCCGGACATCGTAATTATCTTGAGCCCAGGCCGCATGTGGTGTA
>PLRZ01000601.1:3201-7495 GCA_003164075.1 Bryobacterales bacterium
GGGCCAAGCACCTCTCTCACCTTGGTGGCCAAGGTCTCGGGAGAGAACGGTTTGGCGAGATAAGCTCCGGCCGACTCCAGTTCTTGCCGGTCGAGTGTAGTGTGCTCGCTATACCCGGACATAAAAATGACTTTCAGGCCCGGGCGCGATTGTTTGAGCCGGCTGGCAAGTGCGCACCCCGACATGCCGGGCATCACAATATCGGTCAGCAGCAGGTGAATCGAACCCGGATGGCGTTTGGCATGCAGCAACGCCTCGTCGGGATCGGCGGCTTCGTACACTTTATAGCCGTGACCTCGCAGGATCCGCACGGCCATCTTTCGGAGTTGGTCCTGATCCTCCACAACCAGGATGGTCTCCGTTCCACGCTGAACAGATGCGTCGAGTTTCGGCGCCTGATGCGTCACCGTAACAGTTTCGATTCGGGGCAGGCAGATCGTAAAGCTCGTCCCGAAGCCCAGTTCGCTGTCTACCCAAATCGATCCGCCATTTTGTTTGACGATTCCATACACCGTCGCCAAGCCCAAGCCAGTTCCCTGCCCAGGTTGTTTGGTCGTGAAGAACGGTTCGAAAAGGTGCGAGACCACTTCCGCCGTCATGCCCGTACCAGTGTCGCTCACTCTCAACTGCACGTACCGCCCCGGCGTCACGTCGGTGCGTTGCTTAACAAAGTTTTCGTCGAGATCGACGTTCTTCGTTTCGATCAACAGTGTTCCGCCGCCCGGCATCGCGTCGCGGGCGTTCACCGCCAGATTCATTAAGATCTGATGCAACTGCCCCGGATCCGCCAGTACGCTTCCCAGCGAGACACTCAGCACGGAATCCAGCTTGATATCTTCTCCGATGACTCGCCCTAACATCTTCTTGACTTCGACGATGATGTCGTTCAGGTTCACTTCTTTCGGCTGAATAACCTGCTTCCGGCTGAGCACCAACAATTGGCCGCTCAACGCCGCTGCGCGTTCGCCGGCGGTCCTGATCTCGGAGACCAACTCGTGCAATGGGTCGCTCTGCGCCAACTGTCCCATGATCATGGCGCTGTACCCATTGATCACAGTGAGGAGATTGTTGAAATCGTGGGCTACGCCTCCTGCCAGGCGTCCGACAGACTCCAGTTTCTGCGCCTGCATTAACCGGGCTTCCCCCTCCAACCGCTCAGTCACATCCCGCGTCACACCCAATACCTCGCGGCCGCGCCCCTCCTGCCGGGGCAATAACCTGGTCGCGACCTCCGTCCGTACGATCGACCTGTCTTTGCGCACTTGATCCACCTGGTGAACCTGGGTCCGGCTGGATTCAACGGAGGAGCCCACATCTGCCAGCGCTTGCGCAATCCAACTTGCCGCACGCTCGTAAGATTCCGGACCGAGTGTAAGCCGCAGGCCATTCGCCATGAATTCTTCCGGGAAATATCCGAACATGTGTTGCACGGATGGGCTGACAAACGTGTATCGATTGGTTTCCACGTCCAACAGCCAAATCACGTCGGCGGCATTCTCAGAGATCAGTCGATAGCGTTCCTCGCTGGCGCGCAATGCGGCTTGGGTCGCTCTCTGCTCCAGCGCGATGGACAGGCTAGCCGCGGCCCGTTCCAGTTGGGAGATCAGTTCCGCGGTGAAACGGTCCGGGCGCCTGTCTCTGACCTGCAATAAGCCGAGTGTCCTGCCAGAACTGCGCAAAGGAACGAGCGCCACCGACTCATAGCCTTCCCCATAGCAACGGTTGTTTACGAGGTCCGTGTAGTCGGTCCCGATGGTTTCCAGATGCTTGGTTATGCTGTTCGTCCAGAAGCTTCCGCCGGGAGTGAAAGACGGCCGGCGGGGATCGAACCTTCCGCACAATACGTTGCCGCAGATACATTCGAGAGTCAGGTTACCCTGGCTATCGCGCACGACTTCCGGGTTCAAGTCGCGTTCGCACAGATAATTCTCCGCTTCCACGAACTCCGCGGGGAATCCGCGGGTTTCGTGGCAGGGGAAATCGCCGCCGTCCAGCAGGCGGATTCCCACGGCCTCACAATGCGTCCACTCCCGGAGGAGACCAGTCACTGTGCAAATCAGCTCACGAGTATCATTGGGAAAATTCAGCAACCGCAACAGGGTCACCATCGCTTCGCTGTCGGCTTCATTCCGCTTGCGCTCGGTGATGTCGGTACTGGAGCCGCGGTACCCCAGGAACGCGCCCTCGTCGTTGAGAATCGGGATCCCATAGCTCGATACCCAAACTGCCCGGCCGCTCCTGGTCCGCACGGGATTCTCCAGAGCGCGGAAACATTCCCTTCGTGCCATCTTCTCGAAGGCCGCCGCCTGGAACGCCTCTCGTCCTTCCTCGGGATGAATGTCGTAGAAGTGCTTCTTGCCGACAAGTTCCTCCGGCCGATAGCCCCAGACCGCCTCCGATACCCCGCTCAAATAGTTGTACAACCCGTCCGCATTGACTTCCCAAATGATCGTCCGGCTTTGCTCGGCGAGCGAATCGTATCGGTAGTTTGCCTCTTCAATCTGTTTCCGGGCCTGGTGCCTGGCGGTCACATCGCGCACAATTCCGACTGCCTTCCATCGCTGTCCCTCCTTGATGGCGCCCAGGGAGAGCTCCACGGGGAACTCAATACCATCCTTTCGCCGCGCGGCCACCTCCACCACCTTGCCGAAGCGCGGCCCCTCTCCGGTCGCCTGAAAGGCACGAAGGTTCGAATGAAAGTCCGGCGCCTGGCCCGCAGGTATCACAAGATCATGGATCGCCTGGCCCGACATTTCGGCCGCCGTGTAACCGAACATCCGTTCCGCGGCGGGATTGCTGAGGATTGTCCGGCCTTCTTCGTCGACCATTACGATGGCGTCCAGGGCGCTATCGCAAAGCTGTCGCAGCGCCGCCTCACTCTCGCGGAGGGCGCTCTCAGCGCGCTGGCGCTCCCGCCTGTCATCGGCATCCCTGATTTCGCGCTCCACGGCCGGCGCCAGGCGTGCCAGGTTTCCTTTGATCAGGTAGTCGTGCGCGCCCGCCTTCATCATCGCGACCGCAACATCTTCCCCAATAGTGCCCGAAACTACGATGAACGGGAGATCCAGCCCGGTATCGTGCAGAACCTGGAGGGCTTTGGGAGCATCAAAATCCGGCAACTGGTAATCGGCAACGATCACCTCCCAGGTTTGGCGAGCGAGGGCGGCGCGCATGGTGTCCGCATCTTCCACCCGCTCGGCGTGCACGTCGTACCCGGCCTTCCGCAGAAGGCGCACGATGAGCGCGGCATCGCTCTCGGAATCCTCTACCTGAAGTACACGCAAGACTTGGTTCATTCCAACGATCTCCTCACTACTGGCGGATGCTCGTTCAGCACCAGCCAGTAAAGACCCAACTGCTCGACAGCGGCTGCGAATTGATTGAAATCCACGGGTTTGCGCACATAGCTGTTGACGCCGAGGTCGTATCCGGTGGCGACGTCCTGCTCTTCCTTCGACGTGGTGAGTATCACCACTGGAACTCTCCTGGTCCGGGCATCGCCCCGAATCTGCCGCAAAACCTCCAGCCCGGAGATGCCCGGCAGCTTCAGATCCAGAAGGATCACAGCCGGCAGGTCGCTGACATCGCGGCCGGCATGGACGCCGGTACCCCAGAGGTAGTCCAGGGCTTCCTCGCCGTCTTCGGCGACCATCATTTCATTCGCAATACGTGCTTTGGCGAGCGCTCGCTGGGTTAAGCCGATGTCGCTCGGATTATCTTCGACGAGAAGGATGACTTTGGAATCGATCTTCATTTGGAATCCAGAGTGAAATAGAAAGTGGCGCCTTTGCCGCGTTCCGCGTCCGCCCACACGCGCCCCCCGTGGCGGTGAATAATACGCTGCACCGTGGCCAATCCGATGCCGGTACCCGGGAACTGTGACGCCTTGTGGAGCCGTTGAAAGGCGCCGAACAACTTGCCCGCGGAAGCCATGTTGAACCCTATTCCGTTGTCACGTACAAAGAAGGCGCGCTCGCCATCGATCTCGGTCGTGCCGAATTCGATCCGGGCATCTTCGCGTTGGCCTGTGAATTTGACGGCATTCCCTAACAAATTCGTCAGTGCGATCTCCAGGAGCCCCGCGTCTCCCTTTCCAGTCAGCGCCGCGGGAATGACGAACTCAATTCGCCTGCCAAACTGCGACTCTCGCAGCCTTTTGGCGACGGTAGTCGCCACGGCAGTCAGATCGACGGGTTTCTTTTCCATCTGGGCGCGCGTGATTCGAGATAGCTGCAGCATGTCGTCAATGAGTAGTCCCATTCGCTGAGCCTCGGAACGGACCCGGCCCAGATAT
>PLRZ01000601.1:7507-10062 GCA_003164075.1 Bryobacterales bacterium
CACGAACACGATCTTCCAGGTCGGCGTTGAGCCGGAGGATCTGCTCCTCGGCTTCGCGCCGCGCAGTCGCATCCGTAACGATGGCCGCGAACTGACCAGGGTGCGGACAGTAAACCGTCCCTTCCAGATAGAGCCCTGCATTGCTTTTGCTTGCGAAAGTCTCACCCTTTCCGGTAAGGGTAACCCGCCCGGCGATTTCGATCCAACCGTCCGAGTGGGCCCCGGGGAGAACTCTCCGATAGGTATTGCCAACCACTTCTTCTCGCTTGCGGCCGTATATTACTTCGAAGTAGGGGTTTACGTCCAGGTAACGCCAATCGCAAGGTTTGCCTGCCTCGTCGAAAATCACTTCTCCCAGCATGAAAGCTTCCTGCATGGATTCGAACAGGCCCCGATATCGGTGCTCGCTTTCCGCAAGGGCTGCCTCCGCCCGCTTGCGTTCGGTAATATCTGTCACGAGCGCAACCACATGGGACTTTTTGCCGGTTGTGTCCGGAATGAGCGAGACAAACTTGTGTACCCAGACTGTCTGGCCGTCCTTGCGAAGGTAGCGGCTTTCGTTTTGGAAGTGTTGGATTTCCCCACTCTTCAAACGGCGGACGTCCGCCAGGGTCACTTCCTGGTCAGCCGGTGGGATCAGCGTGCTGAAGTGGCGTCCCCCCAACTCGTCGCGCCTATAGCCAAGCAGCGCGCGGAATGCTTCGTTGCTCTCCAGTAATCTGCCCTCCCAATCGGTGAGGATGATGCCGGCGGCGGAGTTCTCAAATATGCTCCGGAAGCGGAGATTGCTTGTCAGCAACGCTTCCTGTGCTTTCTTTTGCTGGGTGATGTCGCGGTTGGTCTCCAGCACCCGCGCGACGCCACTGGCATCGCGGAAGAGTTGCTTCCGGGCGGAAATAATCACTTCCTCGCCATCGCGAGTGCGATGGCGCAACTCACCGTCCCAGGAACCTTTCGCGACCAACTCGGCACGGATCCCGGGCCATGGCGCGGGAAACACGGTCGCCAACAGATCATGGAGCTCTTGGCCCACCGCTTCGCTTTCGGGATAGCCGTACAGCTCTTCGGCGCCCACGTTCCAGCTTTCGATGCCGCCGTCCAACCGCCACACGACGATCGCATCGAAGGAAAGCCGGAGGAGGTCAGCCTGCGTTCTGAGGGCGTCTTCCGCTCTTCGTTGCGCCGTGATGTCCGTGTTCGTGCCGAACCAGCGCACCCCCTTGCCGTCTCCGTCCAGCAACGGCATCACCCGCGTCAGGAAGGGCCGAAACACGCCATCGCCCCCGCGAATGGGAAACACCATATCAAACGGTTCGCCCGTCGCGAGCGATTTCCGCCAACGCTCCATCACTGCCGGCAGCGTCTCCGGGTCATGGACGGATTGCCAGCCCCAGCCCTCCGCATCCTGCGCCGTCATTCCCGTGTATTGATACCAGCGCTCGTTATACCAGTCGATTGAACCATCGGCTTTGGCCGTCCAGCACAACTGCGGGATGGCGTTGGCCAAGGTTCTGAACTGGTCTTCGCTCGCCTGCAATTCGGCGGTCCGTGCGGCGACCCGCTGTTCCAGCGTGGCATTCAAATCCCGCAGGACCTCCTCGGCCCGCCGGCGCTCCGTGATGTCGAGGTCCATCTCCAGGACGGCCGGTGTTCCGTCCTTGGCTGCGAAGGGGAAATTGTAAATGTCGAATGTGCGGCCGTCCGGTAGCGTCCACTCCCAATTGTGCGGTTGACCGGTCTCGAGCGGCACGAACGCCTGGCACTCCTCGCACGGTTCGTTCGATCCGAACTGTCCCGCGTAACAGAGCTGTCCGGCGTTGTCGCCCAGCGCCTGACGATATGCGCGATTGGTCCACTCCACGCGATAGTCTTGCCGGATGATCGCGACGATCACCGGCAAGGTGTCAAGCATATCCAGGAAGCGTTGCCGTTCGGCACGCAACTTCTCGCCGGCCTCGACGAGTTGCCCGGTACGCTCCTCGACGCGCTGCTCCAACTGCTGGTTCAGTTGGCGCAGGGCCTCAGCCGCTTTCTTCTGCTCGGTTGCATCGAGCAGAGTGGTGAGAACCACTTCCTCACCCCCTATATTCACCACCACGGCTGAGTACAGCGCCGTATAGGGCTCGCCGGACTTCTTCAGGAATGTCTGCTCCCGCCCCTGGATGGCGCCGTTCTGTTTCAGTTCCGCGGTGAAGCGATCTCTGTCTTCGGGCTCCGGCCACATGCGAAAGTGTTTCACCAGGCGCCCCGCTACCTCATCGCGCCGATAGCCGTTCATCGCTTCCCAGGCGGCGTTCACGTCCACAAACAGGCCGTCTTTCACGCGCGTCATCGCAACGGCCGCCGAATTCACGGCGAACGCCTTTGCGAACTTCTCCTCCGATGCGCGCAGCCGCTCCTCGGCCCGCTTCCGTCCGGTGATGTCCCTGCCGTAGGCGAAGAGATACTCCTGCCCGCCATACACAACGTGGTTGACCAGTATCTCGGCGGGATATTCGGTGCCGTCCTTGCGGCGGTGCGTGGCCTCGATCGTGAATGACTTGCGGTTCCTGACT
>PLRZ01000574.1:0-2321 GCA_003164075.1 Bryobacterales bacterium
CGCCCTACAGCGACGCGGAACGGTATCCCGCGGGCGATTATCCCAACCAGAGTAAAGGCGGCGACGGACTGCCGAAGTGGACCTCCGCCAACCGGCCTCTGGATGGACGCGATGTGGTGCTGTGGTACGTCATGGGAATCACGCACAATCCGCGCCCCGAGGATTGGCCGGTGATGCCGGTGTATGAAGCCGGCTTCAAACTGATGCCGGTAGGATTTTTCGCGAGCAATCCGGCGATGGATTTGCCGCCGGGGCGGTAGAGCGCGGCTTCGGCGCTGGCTTTCGGCCAACCGCGCCCCAAAGCCGATCGCTCTCCGGAAACTGCTCGTAAGTTCTTGATTCCCGGTCTGGCCTGGAATGACTCCCGAGGTGGGGCAGGCGGTGCTCGCCTGCCCTCTATTCTGTTTGGGCAGCCGGCCTGGTTCAGCGCGGGCCGACCNNCGCGGGCCGACCGGCAGGCGAGCACGCCTGCCCCACCTCGGGATCTCTCGCCATTGTCCCAGGCCACCCGACCCCGGCTCTCTGGAAACTGCTCGTAAGCTAGCGATCCTTGGACCGTGCGCCGCGCGGCGCCCGTGCCGAAAGCTGAGAGCTTCTTTTCAACTTATCCACCTTGCCAGCCCGAACGCCGCCGCCGACGCCAGGCCGCCGATCACTACCGTCTGTAATCCGCCTCGCAGCGGCGCAATGCCCGTCATCTTGCCCTTCACATATCCGAAAATGAACAGCGCCGCCAGCGTCACGGCCACCGAAAACCGCAGTGCGGTGTGCAGATTGTCCACTACCATGTAAGACGAAAGCGGCACCATGCCGCCCAGTATGTAGGACAGCGCAATGGTCACCGCGCTATTGCGCGCGCGCTGCGGGTCGGGCTCTTCGAAGCCCAATTCGAAACGCATCATGAAATCCACCCAGCGTTTCTGATCGGCGCAAATCGCCTTCACCACCGGCTGGAGATCCTTTTCGGACATGCCGTACCCGCGGAACACGTCGGCCACCTCTTCGGTCTCNNCCGGCGGCGATCTCGGCCAGCCCGGCGATCACTACCAGCTTGCTGGTGGCTGCCATGGTCCCGGTGAGGCCCGCCGCCAAGGCGAAGGGCACGGTGAGCCCGTCGGACATTCCGATCACTACGTCGCGAACCGTGGCCGAAGCTTCAAAGTGTTGCTCCGAATGCAGCGTGGTATGCATAACTTGAACATCATCGCACGCGCGGCGCCGCGACTGCGCACACGCGGAGGGGTGCTTAAACAGTTTCGGGATTTTGGTTAAGAACCGCTTGCTGGCGCGCGCGGCTCAGAATGGCGTCTCAATGTTTGTAAGTGTTTACAGAGCCGGGCCCAGAGGGCACCCCGCGAGGGACCGGTCGCTCAGAGACGTGCCTCCCGATACCGTGTAAGCACCCCACGCGGAGTGGCTAACAGTTTTGCGGAGGTTGTTCGTGCATCGAGGGACTTGCCTCGGTGGCGCAGGCGGCACCGCGGGCGCAAGCGTGCTTTAGCTTGCGCGGCGATTCCCTGTAAACTGAGATTTGACTCACGTGACAGAAAAGAGACAGGTGCCGCTGCTGGACATGCGGGCGCTGCATCAACCGATCCGCGATGAGGTGCTGGCCGCCATCGCCCGGGTGGTCGATTCCAATGCCTTCATCCTGGGCGAAGCCGTTAAGCAGCTCGAGAAATCGATCGCCGCTTATTGCCACGTTTCCTACGCCGTCGGCTGCGGTTCGGGGTCCGACGCGCTCCTGTTGGCCATGATGGCCGCGGGGGTGGAACCTGGCGACGCCGTCCTCACTACGCCGTTCACGTTCTTCGCCACCGCGGGTTCCATCGTACTGGCCGGCGCCACGCCGGTCTTCGTGGATATCGACCCCGCCACCTATAACATGGACCCGCACGCGCTCGCCGAAACTATCCGGCGCACACCGCGGGCCAAGGTGGTGATCCCGGTACACCTCTACGGGGCTTGCGCCGACATGGACCCCATCCTGGAAATCGCCCGCAGCCGCGGCTGTACGGTGATCGAAGACGGAGCGCAATCTATCGGCGCCGAGTACAAAGGCCGCAGGGCGCAATCCATGGGCGACATCGGCTGTCTCAGTTTCTATCCCACNNTGGCGCAAAAGCTGGCGGCGTTGCGGGTCCACGGCGCGCACAAGAAATACTTTCATCAATGGGTGGGGCTCAATTCCAGGCTGGATACCCTGCAGGCCGCGGTGCTGCAGGTGAAGCTGCAGTACCTGGACGCCGAAACCGCGGGCCGGCAGAAGAACGCCGAACGGTACCGCGCGGGCCTCGCCGGCCTGCCCATCGGACTGCCGC
>PLRZ01000574.1:2335-2621 GCA_003164075.1 Bryobacterales bacterium
GGCTACCGCGAGGGCGACTTCCCCGAAAGCGAGAAGGCCGCCGGCGAAGTTCTCGCTCTGCCCGTCCATTCCGCGCTCCCGGAGGAGGACGTGGATTACGTCTGCCGGCAGATTCGCGCGTTTTATGCCTGAGTGGCTTACCCTTGCGCATCGTTCAATTAGTCGAAGACCTGGAACTCGGAGGACTGGAACGGCTGGCCGTGGATCTCGCCGTGGCGCAGAAACAGGCCGGCCATCAGGTGCTGGTCTATTGCCTGTTCCACGCCGGACCTCTCGCCGCCGGTCT
>PLRZ01000063.1 GCA_003164075.1 Bryobacterales bacterium
CAGACTGGTATTCCGGACAAGCCACGCCCCTGGCTGATTTCAACGGCACGCTTCAAGGCCATCGACGCGATCCGCCGGCGAGCGCGCTTCGACGGGGCACAGAGAGATCTTGTTGCCCACATGGAATCGCGCGTCAACGACGCTCCGGGCGGAAATGAAGAGACCGGAGATGAAGAGATTGAGGACGATCGCCTCCGTCTGATCTTCACCTGCTGCCATCCCGCTCTGCCTCCGGAGGGACAGGTTGCGCTCACCCTTCGCGAAATCTGCGGCCTGACCACGGAAGAGATCGCCCGCGCATTTCTGGTGACGCCAGCGACGCTCGCCCAACGCATCGTACGCGCCAAGGCAAAGATTCGAGAGACGCCGATTCCATACGAGGTGCCGACGCCGCAGGAATTGCCGGAGCGGCTGGACGCGGTGCTTCAGGTCGTCTATCTCGTCTTTAACGAGGGCTATTCGGCTGCGGCGGGAGCGGAAGTAACGCGAGCCGAGATCACCGGCGAGGCGATCCGGCTTGGACGGTTGCTGGCCGGGCTCCAGCCGGAGCCGGAAGTCAATGGGCTGCTTGCTCTGATGTTGCTGCAGGAATCCCGGCGCGCGGCGAGGACCTCGCCGGCCGGAGAGCTGATTTTGCTGGAGCATCAAGACCGCGCGCTCTGGAACCGCGAACAGATTGCGGAGGGAGTGGGATTGGTGGAGAAAGCCCTGAGCTCGCGTCGCTTCGGCCCTTACACACTGCAAGCTGCGATTGCGGCCGTTCATGCGGAGGCGGAATCGACCGCTGCGACCGACTGGCGGCAGATTGTTGCGCTTTACAACCAATTGGTACGAATTCAGCCTTCGCCGGTCGCATATCTAAATCGCGCCGTGGCCATTGCCATGTGCGATGGTCCAGAGGCCGGTCTGAAGCATATCGACGCGGTGTTGGAGCATGGCGAATTGGCAAATTACTACCTGGCGCATTCAGCCCGCGCAGAGTTGTACCGCAGGCTCGGCAGGACCGCTGAGGCTCGGGCTTCTTATGAGAGGGCGTTGGCGCTGACCCAACAGGAACCGGAGCGGCAATTCCTGCAGGAACGGATTCGGCAGTTGAAATAAAAATTGGAGTGGCTGTCGATTTTCGGTTTCCCCAACGACTATAGGACAAGAGAACGATGAGCGACGATTCCTGAGTGAACAGGAAACGAGTCATCGGAAACAAACCACAGAAAACAAGGAGAAAAAGTCATGCCACAATATCTGGTCGCTAATTACCTCCCCGACGACTTTGACCCGTCCACCGTAACCGAAGCGATGATCGAGGAGATCCACGCGCTCAACCGCGAATTGATTGCTGCCGGCGTGAGGAAGTTCGCCTGCGGAATTTCCCCGGCCGCCAACGCGAAGACGCTGCGGAAGCAGCCCGACGGCAAGGTGCTGGTCACCGACGGACCGTACACCGAGACCAAGGAGCACATGGGCGGTTTCTGGATACTGGAATGCGCAGACCTGGAAGAGGCGCTGACGTGGGCGCGCAAGGGCGCCATCTCCTGCGATGCGGCGGGCGAGGTGCGCGAGCTTCTTTTCTTCCCGGCTCCGGAACAAGGATCGGGCGGAAGCACGTAAACAACCTGGTCATTGCGGCCCCAGAACACGCGCTATAGGGAACGAGAGGAATGAGCCGGCGCAACACTCTGGCGCCGGTTCCACCGATTCGCTGTGAGGAGAAGAACAATGAAATACATCTGTTTGGGATACTACGACAAAGGTAAATTCGAGGCCATGACTGAGAGCGAGCGAAATGGCTCGTTCGACAGATGCTTTGAATACGACGATCACCTTCGCGCCAACGGGCACTGGGGTGGTGGCGAAGCGCTTCAGGGTCCGGAAACCGCCTTAACCCTGTCCGGGAAGAACGGCAAAGTGGTAACGACCGACGGTCCCTATGCGGAAACCAAGGAACAACTCGGCGGCATTCTTGTCCTTGAGGCGAGGGACATGAACCATGCTGTACATCTGATCGGCCAGCATCCGGCGCTGACATTTGGCAGCATTTTCGAGATTCGGCCGGTTGGGGACATGAGCGAAATCATGAAGGCAAGCGAGCAGCGGCGGAGCCAGAACACTGCGGGCTGAAGACGGTTCTGCTTTGTCACCGGTGGAATCGACGAAGCGCCGCCAGGTTCCAGGAAAGCCGCGGGCAGTGCGCAGGGGGGCAAAGCGCGAACTGTCAACTGGTGCGAACAGGCCAATGCGCTCATCGACAGGATTGCGGGAGAATGGTCGCCCACTCGGATAGAGGTCCCGAAACGGCGTTCGGGGAGATGGCCACTCCGCCGACGCCAGGAAAGCCTAAACGGAACACAATGCGACTTAACCGGCCAATCTCTGCCTATTTTTCGGGTGGGTTGAGTTTTCTGGTTTGGGCAAGGATTTTGACGATGCGGTTGGCAAGGCGGCCTAGGAGGCGGCGTGCGGCTTGGTCGTCGACCATGCGTCGGTACATTTCCAGAACGTGCTGAGCGTTCATTAGCGAAGCGATCAGGCTAGACAAGTCTGGACGCGGCGGAAGACCGGATGAGGTGGTGTGAGTTGGCACGAGATGTCTGGGATGGGAGAGGGCCAATTGGAACTCGCGCTGGAGATCCTGCTGGGTGATTTCGAGATACTGCAAGGTCATTTCGGGGCTCAGGTGACCGAGAAGTTGCATGACGCTGGCAAAGCCAACGCCGGCCCGCAGCATCTCGGTTCCATAGGTATGGCGGAATTGGTGGGGAACGATGCGGGCGGTAATTCCGGCCGCCGCCACGGCTTCTTGCAGAGCAGCGCGGAGTCTGCGGATCAACATGCAACGGCCGCGCGGCCGATGCAACAGCAAACGGCCGGTATCGGGCGCCGTCGGTGGGCGCAGCGAACGGAGCCGTTCGACCAGTTGACAGACCGTGGAGTCGACGGGAACCCAGCGTTCCGTTTTGAGCTTGCCCAGCGGCACATGAATGGCCCAGCGGTCGGGTCCGAGAGGACGCAAGCAATCCACGGAGAGATCGACACACTCGCCAATGCGCATGCCGGTGTGACGGAGAAGCAACAAGGCAGTGCTGAGCAGATCGTTGCGGCGCAGTAATTCCCGCTGGATGAGTTGATCCTGTTCGGGAGTCAGAGGGCGCGGCAGACGGTGCTCCTTGCGGGGCACGTCGTCCCGGCCGAGCAGATGGGCCAGGGCCGGGAGTTGTCGCGTCCAGGCGAGTTCTTCCAGCATACGGCGCAGACAGATCACACGGTTGGCGCGTGTGATGGTGGCCAGTGGCGGGTGGTGCGACCGCAGAAATGCCAGCCAGCCGAGGATATGGGGATCGCGGTGCAGTTGCGCGAGCGAACGGACGGCAGGATACCGCGCGCCGAGATAAGTCAGAAAGAGCCGGACGGTTCCGCGATAAGAGGTAATGGAGGAATCCCCCAGCGAAGTAGTCACCGATTCCGCCGCTGGGCGGAAAAACTTCGACAGCGGATGCGTAGGTAGGGGAAGACGTTTTGGTTTCATGGCTGCACCGGGACCGGCGAAGTGGGGCGGACGATCTGGGCGACGGCACGAGCGTATTGCTCCCAGACGTCTTGCGGTGTGATCTGCAGATAGACCATGGTGGTTTGAATCTGTGCATGGCCCATGAGCTGCATCAGGGCGGGCAAACTGATGCCGGCGCGAACCATGTCGGTAGCGAAGGTGTGCCGAAACCGGTGCGGGTTCGCCTTGGTGACGTTAGTGGTTCGCCGGTGATGCCGGAACAGGGAACGCAGACCGGCAGGTGTCATCCGGCTGCCGCGCGCCGGCCCTTTGAGACAAACGAATAACGCCTGGCCACAGAGGGGCGGTCGTTCCAGGCACATGTAGTGATCGAGCAGTTCCACTGATTCGCGAGTCAGTGGCAGCACGCGAATCCTCTTGCCCTTGCCCAAGACGCGGATCTGCGAGTCCGGGAACTGAACGTCCTCGCGGTTGAGTGCTAAGACTTCGCAGGACCGCAAGCCATGCAGTAACATCAGTCCGACGATGGCTAAGTCGCGCGATGTGCGGAAGCTGGACCAGAAGCGGGCGACTTCCTCCACAGTTAACGGCACAATCACGCGTTTGGGCGTCTTGACCCGCAACTGAGTCAGCGCCGGGCGCAGCCTCCCATAGCCGAGCCGCGATTGCCGCCGGTACCAGTCCTGAAAGCCGGGCGCAAACAGAGTCGCGGCCTCGGGAAACTCACGCCGCAGGGCGCGTTCGGCGGTTCCTACGCGGCGGTTGACGCTGGCGGCGGCAGGCGGGGGATTCTGGTTGACCTGGAAGCGAATGTAGTCGAGGAATGTGGATTCGGTCAAGGCCTGTTCGGCGATGCCGGAGTTCTTGTGCGCGGCCGTCCACCAGCGGTGGAAATGGAGTAGATCGTGGGCATAGCTGCGCAGTGAGGAATCGGCTACACCACGGACTCGCTGCTGATCCAGATATCGATTGACCCAATCCACCTCCTGGCCGGTCTGCTCGACCACTCGAAACGGACTTTGCGCGTTGCTCAGTCCGCGCTGGTAAGTTACCTGGAACCTCATCGGCAAGCCTCCTCCAACAGGCATTGAAACTCAGGAGCATTGCCGCCACAGACAAAGAAACTGTTCGGATCGTGGCCCTCGGGCAAGGAGATCAGGCGAGTAGCTACACCTCGTTGCCGGAGAGTTAGTAAGAGGCGCTGCGCTGCCAGTTGGCCGCTGCCGTTACTGTCGGTATCGAAGGCCAGATAGACGGTGCGAGGACCATCGCACAACTGCCGAAGCTGCCGCGCATTGAGATGGGTTCCCAGAGAACAGGTGACGTTGTGAAAGGCCGCCTGCCACAAGGCAGCATAGTCGAACAGGCCCTCGACGAGAATTACTTCCGGATATTGCCGGGCTTGCTCCCATGAGTACAAGCCGCCTTTAGAGCCCGGCAGGAAACGGTGGGCCGGGGCCGCGGGCGAGAGACTGCGGCCATAGAGATTGCCTTCCAGCGGGAAGACGATGCGGTGTATGTATGAGTCGTAGCCGGCGGCGGTGACTAATCCGGCTTCTCGCAGAGCGGGCAGCGGGTAGCCTAACTGAGTCAACCAACCTCTTAGACAACCGCCGGGCGCATAACCAATGCGCATTTGCTCGATCAGTTCCGGCGAGCGCAGTCCGCGCCGGTCGAGATAGTCAACCGCCTCGCTGCGGCGGTGTAACTGGACGCGATAGAACCGGGACACTTCATCTAACAAGGGCCCGGCGCCGCGCCATTGGCGCAGTAACTCCAAGGCTTCTAAGAATCTCACCTGGTGGTAGAGCTCGGCAAAGCGGATTACGTCCCCGCCGCGTCCACAGCCGTAGCAGTAGAAAAGGTCTTTGTGGGGATCCACCAGGAAGCTTGGTTGGCGATCTTCATGCAACGGACACAGCCCCATCCACCGGCCACGGCTGAGTGGCCGCGCCGGGTTCCAATCGTGCGCTTGCAGATAGCCCAACAGCGGAATCTGCCGTTTCAAGTCGTCGAGAGCCTGGCGATTCACGGACTTCTTGCCTCCATCGGCAGAATACGGCAGACCGCGGCGAGATCCCAGGCAAGGATGGTGGGTGCCTGAAAAACGAGCTCGCCGAGAGCCCCGGCCGTCAGCCAGCACCACAGGCTGAGCAGCCGGCGATGTGCCCAGCGGCGCAGGGTGGAGGGATCGGGCAAGCGGAACGGGTCTTGGCAGTGCGGCGCCGCTTGCTCCACGGAAGCGCCCGCGGCGATGTTCGCGCAGGCTTGCTGGCGGCAACGCAGGGTGAAAGGCGCCGACGGCGCGAGCCAGTCGGGCAAGATCGTGAAGGTCGTCCGGCAGGGATGACAGATTCCGCGGCGCACCCAAATGGCTTCGTGGCGGTCATCGTGGGCCGGGCGGAGCCGCCGTCCATGACCGATGATCGTCTGCTCCTGACAGATTGGACATTGCCTCGGGAGGAGATCCAACGGGATCACCCCGGGACGGTGTTGTCTTTCGTCTCTGGTAGTGTGATAAAAAGAATCACGGCTGGTGTGAAGGCCCGCCGCGACCGTTCCCTGCGAAGTTTCGATCTGCCGGCCGGGCCTTCACCCTCCGGTAAAGTCAGTTTCGAACGAAAACAAGAATACAGCTTTCTGTTGTGGGATGCCAGCCCGCACCCAGAACATTGGCCGGTATAAAAGGACTT
>PLRZ01000338.1:0-145 GCA_003164075.1 Bryobacterales bacterium
GAAGGGTGGGAATGGGCAGTTTCACGAGACACGATTTCAGCCCCACTTTTTTTCTTGACACTACAATCGTGTGAGCGGTACCTTGAAATCGGATGGATGTGGCATGTTTTCTGCTGTGTTCACCCGATTTGCATGGATCCTCGGT
>PLRZ01000338.1:273-2982 GCA_003164075.1 Bryobacterales bacterium
AGGGTACCCCCGGAGGATACGGCGTGGAAGTTCCGGCGGTAAACCGATAGCCCCTCAGCTATCGCCTTCCCCGTCGCGACTTCCCCGGATGTTGCGGTGGTGAATGCGATGGGCTGAAGTCTGACGCTCCAATTCCCGGAGCGCGAAACTCTTCCCCCTTCGACATCTCCAGCTAATGTTATATGCCGGCTTGCGGCCTAAGTTATAGTGCCGCTGGTCATAATGCCCGAAGTGTTTGCGCACGCGGGCGGAATAGGAGATGCGTCAATGAGCAACAAGTTTGTGATGAAGCCCGCGCCCGGCCTGGAAACGGAAGTAGTGCCGGTCCGCGGGCGAGTAGTCAAATCCAAGTGGGCACGCAATCTGCTGACCTTCCTGATGGTGTTCGGTCCCGGACTCATCGTCATGGTGGCGGATAACGATGCAGGTGCGGTATCGACTTACAGCCAGGCCGGCGCGCAATACGGCATTCATCTCTTGTGGATCGTTCTGCTCTTATTGCCGGCCACGTATTTTATACAGGAAATGGTTGTAAGGCTGGGAATCGCTACCGGCAAGGGCCACGCCGCCATGATCTATCAGCGGTTCGGCAAGTGGTGGGGGCTCTTCTCCCTGATCGACCTCGAGTTGGTAAACTTCCTGACTCTGGTAACCGAGTTCGCCGCCATCGATCTGGCACTGAATAAGATGGGAGTAGATCCGCGGATCGGCGTACCGCTGGTAGCCGCCGGCCTGGTCCTGATTGCGGTGACTGGAAGCTATCGCCGTTGGGAGCGGATCGTCGTTTTCCTGTGCCTGCTGGACTTCGCCTGGTTTGCGATCGCTTTCCGGTCTCATCCGCCGCTGTGGCAAATCGTGCGCGGGTCTCTGATTCCGGGAATGCCGGCCGGTGGCCTGACGCCCGACCTTATGTTCCTGGTCATCGCCATCGTGGGNNATGAAGTGGGCTCGGCTGGACACCTTTCTGGGCGCGTGTATCACCATCACAGTGGCCGGTTGCATGATGATTGCAGGCAATGCGTCGCGCGTTCACGGCTTCACGTTCAGCGATCCGGCACAGATGGCCATGGACATCGGCACCTTCACCAGTGGCTTCTTCAAGAATGCGATTCTGCTGATGATGATCAACGCGGCTGTACTGGGCACCACGGCGATCTCGCTATCGAGCGCGTGGGCTTACGGCGAAGTACGCGGCTGGCCGCACAGTCTGCAGCTCCCGGTGCGCAAGGCTCCGGGCTTTTACGTAATTTACCTGGCATGCGTAGCCGTTGCCGCCGGCCTGGTGCTGATCCCGCGCGCGCCGCTGCAACTCATCATCCTGGGCGTGCAGGTGCTGGCGGGGGTGATGTTGCCGTCGGCCATCATCTTCCTGCAACTGTTGCTCAACGATAAGGAACTCCTGGGTGGGTACGCGAACAAGCCCTGGAACAATTGGGTGAACTGGACCATCATCATTGTCCTATTCGCCTTGTCTTTGATTTTGGCCGCGCAGGTTGCGGCCCCTAACCTCTTCCCGGCCGCACAGGGCGGGCTGTAACGAGGAGAAACGAACATGGCAACGATGACGAATCCGATGGAACTGAACGAGATCGCCAACCATTTCGTAGTGGTCCACCCGCTGGACGACGTGCCGGAAGTTAAGGTCGACACCGAGAATCTCGGTCCAATGGCGATGACCTTGAGCGTGCGCATTTCCTTGCTCAGCCTGCGCGCGTATCTAATCCTGATGATGATTCTGGTCTTCTATCACGTGCTCGACCTTGCAGGCCTGTTCGGCCACCGCGGATAGCCGGTTTCTGTCGCGGAACTCCCGTGCTGAGGGAAAGCAACCGCTCCCTTGCGGTCACGGCTCGGTTTTTCCGAGCCGCGCGCGCCAGCAAGCGGTCTTCAGCATGGGATTTATCATCGGTGACGGCAGGCTGAACTACGCGCCGGAGTCGATTACGGAAGCCTACTACGCCTGGCACGCTCTGCGGGATTGGACGTTCACTCTGGATTACCAGCGCGTGGTCAATCCGGCTTACAACCGCGACCGGGGTCCCGTGACCGTAGGATCGTTGCGAGTACATTGGGAGCGGTAGCGAAATGCGCCCGCTATCCCGGAGCCTGCGCCGGAACCGTGGGAATGCGCAGTTCCACGATGGTGGTCTCCGGCTGGAAATCGATGCGCAAATCGGACGCCGCGCCGTAGCAAATTTCCAGCCGGCGGCGCACGTTTTCAAGACCCACGCCGGCCCCGGGCACGGCCGCACCCCGCGGCGCTCCGCTGTTCTCTACCGTGACGCGCAAACCGTACTGGTTGTGAATGGCGGCAATGCGAACGAAGCCGGGCTCGGTCCGCTGAGCCACGCCGTGCTTGATGGCGTTCTCTACCAACGGTTGGATGGACAGCACCGGAATGGCGATCGGCAGCGCGGCATCGTCCACCTGAATGTTCACCGTCAGACGGTCGCCCAGCCGGCTCTGCTCCACTTCCAGGTAGGCGCGCACAATCTCGATTTCCTCCGCCAGGGTGACGAAAGTCTTGTCGGATTGCAGGAAGTAGCGAAAAATATCGGCCAGGTTCAACACCATCCGGCGCGCCGTGGAAGCTTCCCGCGGGATGGTCCCGTAAAGCGTATTCAGCGCATTAAAGAGGAAGTGCGGGTTGATTTGCGATTGCAGCGCGCGCAGTTCGGCCTGGCTCACCAGGCGGGTCATCTCCGCCTG
>PLRZ01000338.1:3074-4365 GCA_003164075.1 Bryobacterales bacterium
TACTGCTCCTCGGCGGCGAAGGCAGGGCAATCGCGCAATCGCGCCGGCAGGTTGGCGACCTTGTCCTGGCGGAAGACGGCATGGGTGAGCCACGCCTGCACGCGGTTGCGCAGCCAGGCGAAGAAGACCAGAAAGAGGCACACGCTCATCAGCAGCATCGCCTCCGGCAGCGGCTGGCGGACGGCGCGCTCCACCAGCACCAGTCGAAACGCCGCTTCAATCACCGCGCCGGCCAGCAGGGCCGCCAGCAGCGCGTTCGCCAGGAATCGCACGAAGGCGTCCAGCAGGACAAAGCGATAGTCCTGCAAGAGAACGAAAAGCGCCAGCGGAATGCCGGCATGGTGGACAATCAGTTCGCTCGACCATGCCTGGCTGGCGTGCCCCGCGCCGAAGTGTACGAACGACATGGCGAACAGCGCCAGGCACATGGAGCCGGCGATGCGCGCCCCGTCCGGACGGTGGCCCTTGCCGCGAAAGACGGCGTCGGCCACCGCCCACGCGGTGAGCAGCAGGAAGCCGACGGTGATCAGCAGCAGCGCCAGTTGGTGCAGCGCCGGTCCGTTGCCGTGAAACTCCCAGAAATGCATTCCCACGGCGACCACGCTGAGTCCATAGCCACAGGCCACCAGCGGAGACCGGTGCGTCCCGACGGAAACGTGCAGCAGCACCGCGGGCAGCAGGCTCAAGACCGAAAAACTGATGGCCACCGCCAGGTTCAGCCAGACCGCCGGCAGGTTGGGCCGCACCAGCACCACCAGAGAGCCGACGTTCCATACCAGCGAGAGTCCGGCGGCCAATCCGGAAAGGAAACGGCCTTTCAGTCCCGACCAGCCGCGACCGCTGAACAGCAGGAACAGAAAAATGGCGAAGATCAGCGCGCCCCCGGCGTGGCCGAGGATGTTGATCAGCAGTGGCTGGTTAAAAGGCGGCATGAGGTCCGCTTGCGGCAGGAACCCGCCCGCTGGCAGGGGCGGGTTTGCCAGTGGCGAGAATTTCGTACCGGCCTTCGCCGGCGCACCCGATAATAGACGGACAATGCGCAGGCTGATCTTCTCGCTGGTGGCGATTATCGGGGCAAGCTGTGCGGTGCTCGCTCCCACCGTCTGGAGGCACAGCAGCCCGGAAGCGGCCGAGCCCTTCTACACCGAACTGCCGGGTGTGGACCTGAGCGGCCTGCCGGCAGCCCGGAAAGAGGCCGTATTGAAGCAGCTCAACCGGCAGCGTTGTCCCTGCGACTGCATGCGATCGGTGGCCAGTTGCCGCAATAGCCACGGCTGTTCGCTGAGCCTGG
>PLRZ01000538.1:0-830 GCA_003164075.1 Bryobacterales bacterium
CGGCTGCGGCCTCCAGGTACCGCTCGTCCTGGGATTTGCCTTCCACAATCAGGTAGTCGGCGGCCGGGGCGCTTTCTTACAGGCAGCCGCTAGCGGAAGTTTTCCACTACTTCGAAGTTCGTCTGGCTTTGGTCCACGCGGGCGTAGAGAATGTACTTGCCGTCCGGCGAGACCGAAAAAGTAGCGCCGTCCCGCGAGCCGGCGTTCTTGACGTGGAAGACCACCGAGCTTTTCTTCTCGGCATAGTCGAAGAACGAAACCACCGGCTCGCCGGCGCTGCGTTCGAATTCGATATAGTACACGCCCTGTTTGGTGGGTTGCATCGTGGTGCTCCACATCAGGTCATGTTCCGGAACGATGGCCTGCTCCTCGTCGCCGCCGGCCACTGGCAGGCGCCAGAAGCCGCGCCGGTTGCGGTAGTACACGTATTTTCCGTCCACCGATTCCACCGGCTGGCCCGTCCCCAGCGTCTGCGAGAGTTGCTGCGGATTTCCGCCATCGAGCGACGCCTTCCAGATGGTATTGCGCGATTGGAAGTAGATCGACTTGCCGTCGTGCGACCACGACCCGTTCATCGCTCCCAACTGCACGCGCGCGGGTTTCCCGCCAGCCACGGCCGGCACGATGTAGAGGTCGTTGCCCTGCTCGCCGCTGGCGTCGAAGATCAGCGATTTTCCGTCCGGCGACCAGCGAATCCGCGCCAGGTCCGGACCTTTGAAGCTGGTCACCCGCACGCGATTCTCGCCGTCGGCGTCGCTGATCCAGATCTCGTCGTTGCCGGTTTGGTCGGAGATATCGGCGATCGATTTGCCGTCGGGCGAATAGCGCGC
>PLRZ01000538.1:840-2553 GCA_003164075.1 Bryobacterales bacterium
CACGTATTGCGCCTCGCGGCCGGCGATGATGAGGTCGCGCGGGCTCCCGCCGTATGCCGGCAGCCGCCACAGACGCCAACCGCGCACGCGCTGTCCGGTGTAGACCAAGTCCTGGCCGTCGCGCGTCCAGGCAATGCCGCGGATGGCGCGGTCGTCGAACGTAAGCCGGCGCGGGGGTTGAGCGCCCGCCGGGTCGGAAACGAAGATGTCGGCGCCTTCCGCGCCGGTCGATCGGACGAAGGCGATGGCGCTTCCATCGGGCGACACCGCCGGCGTGGAGTCTTCCGTACCGGCTGCCGGATGGGTGAGCGCGCGGAATTTGCCGTCGGCCAGCGAGAGCACTGCCAGCGCCGCGGGTTGCTGGGCGGCCGCCTGCACCACCACCAGCGATTGGCCGTCGCGCATCCACGAAACCGCCGGGAACGGCTGGGTCTCATCGCCGGGCGCCGCGCAGCCGGGGAATTTACGCTCCTCGCCGGCTCCGGAGGCCGGGATCACCACGCATTCCCCTTGTCCTTCACTCACGCGCACGAACGCGATTCGCGCGCCATCCGGGGACCAGACCGGGCTGATGTCGTTGGCTGGACCGGTGGTCAACTGCTGGGCCGGGCCCACGGTCACGTCGCGGATGAAAATGTGAAAGGTCTCTTCTTTGGACGATGTGGCGCGCGCGCTATAAGCCAGCCGTTGGCCATCCGGCGCAAACGCCGGGTAGGCCTTGGCCCCCGGTTCGTTGCTCAATTCCACGCGCTTGAGCGCCACCGCCGGTCCCGTCGCCAGCCGCCCGAGGAGGGTCACCACGCCGCCGACCGACACCAGGCACAGTGCCAACAGCACCGCCGGACGGCGCAAGATCTTGCCAGTGGACATATGTTCCGTATTATCTCAACACGGAGACGCACATTTGCCGGGAAATGTTCCGAAGTGCCGTATACTCGCGTGATCTGAGTTTTTCGACGGCGCTGCTATCGGGGAGGTCATCCGCCAAGCTGTCCAAGAACGCCTGGCCGCCTCCAATTGCCCCATCGTGAGCCGGGAGGTGGGGCAGGCGCGTCACGCGAGCCAAGAGCTAATAGCTCTCCGGAAACTGCTCGTAAGTTCTTGATTCTTGGTTTTGACTCCGGAGGTGGGGCAGGCGGTGCTCGCCTGCCCTCTATTGTGTTTGGGCAGCCGGCCTGGTTCAGCGCGGGCCGACCGGCAGGCGAGCACCGCCTGCCCCACCTATCGATCCTTCGTCAGCCCGATCCCGCAATTTCAGACTACCTTGGACCGCGCCTCGACGCGGCATCCCGGATGATAGCGAACAGCTCGCAGCGAAACCGCGTTTGCGCCCGCCGCGCCGCATCTGCGAAACTGGCCTGTAATGGCATTGCGGCCGTTGTTGCTATTGCTGGTCCCCATTTCGCTGGCATTTCCACAGAGCAACACGCTCCCAGCCCGTGAGTCTTTAACCTACAGCATCGAGTGGCGGCTCATTACCGCGGGGAGAGCCCATGTCCAGTGGGCCACTACCGGCAGCGACACCGCCCAGATCAACCTGCACGTCGAATCGGCCGGCCTGGTCTCCAAGCTTTTCAAGGTGGAAGACAACTACATCGCCAACCTTGGCTCGGGGTTATGCGGACAGTCCGTGCAACTGACGGCGCAAGAGGGCAGCCGCGATCGCGACACCAAAATCACCTTCGACTACCCCAACCACCGGGCCGACTACCT
>PLRZ01000538.1:2637-6966 GCA_003164075.1 Bryobacterales bacterium
GCCTACGTTTTTAACAACGTCCTCTACCGCCGTCCCGCGCACCTCTATGTCTGGCTCACCGACGACCAGCGCCGACTGCCGGTGCAGATTCGCGTCCGCATGCAGTTGACCATCGGCACCATTACGCTGGAATTGGAAAAGCACGAATAGCGGTCCGGNNCGAAGCCTCCGGGCCACACCCGCACCGGCACTCCGGACCATCAGAACTCCTGATGTCGTGGAATTTGCAGTGAGCCCGCAGGTGGGACAGGCGGTGCTCGCCTTCGCTCGATCCTATTCGAGCGGCGGACCTAATTCAGTGCGGGCGGGCAGGCNNGCTCTGGCCATCGAAAGGAATGGCTCACCCCATTTTCCCCGCCAGGCAGAAATTGCCGGGCGAGATCAGAAGGTCTGGAGGTGGCGCCGCGCATGGCCGGGCATTGCGACGCGGGCATGGGACGGTGCAAACCCGGCGCTCTCGACCGAAACACCGTCATGGCAATCGGCCAAGTGCCCTGCGATATGGAGATACAATCAATAGGAGTCGATTGGATTTAGGATAAAGTGCCGGATTTATGGACCGAGAAAACGCAATTCGAATTGCCGCGGCCCTGCCAGAGGGGGCTAAGGTCCTCGACGTCGGTGGCGGCGCTGCACCGTTTCCCAGGGCAACCCATGTGCTGGATAGTCTGCCTTTCGAAAAGGGCAGTGGCCAAAAACAAAAACTGTTGGCAGATGCCGTTCCGACACGATTCACGCGCGATACATGGTACCAGACGGACGCATGCGACCACAGACCGTGGCCGTACCCGGACAAGTACTTCGATTACGCGACTTGCTCCCACCTGTTGGAGGACGTCCGGGACCCCATTTGGGTATGCTCTGAGATCCAGCGCGTAGCCAAAGCCGGATATATCGAGGTGCCCAGCCGGATTCTGGAGCAATCCCTGGGAGTCGAGAACCCCACCTACGCCGGTTGCTACCACCACCGCTGGCTCGTAGAAATCCACGACAACCGCGTGGAGTTCTTGTTCAAGCCCCACAACCTGCACAGCCTGAAATCGGCGATCGTGGCGAGGATCGGCGCCACGCAGCGGATGAATCCCCGATACGAGATCCAATTCCTCGAATGGAGCGGGCACTTCGACTATGCGGCTCCACTACTCTTTTCCGAGCCTGAACTCGAACGGAACCTCGCCGAATTTGCGGCGCGGTCGAGAAGTCTTCCCACTCTTGTGGTCAGGCGTGGAGACGGTCTGGCGGGAATGGCCCGGAGACTCGTATATTATGCGAAGCTCAGGCGGGGAAGGCGTTGACCTTTTGAAGAGCGTCCTTGGGGGGATGCTTCCAGTGGTGCGGTTTCTTTCCAGATTCCCGGCTTCGCGAGCTGGCGCGGAACCTCAGAACTCCTGATGTCGTGGAATTTGGGATGAGCCCGGAGGTGGGGCAGGCGGTGCCGCCTGCCCGCCCGCGCTGAATTAGGCGCGCTGGTCGAATAGGATCGAGCGAAGGCGAGCACCGCCTGCCCCACCGGGCAAGGAATGGGTCAGCGCATTTTCCCAAGCCACCCGAAGCTGCGGGGCGACCTCAGGAGTTCTGAACCTTCTTTGGGCAGTGACATCGGCGGCGGCGTGATGGTCGCCGGTGGAGACTCCGGCGCACAACACTACGTGCCGGCAATACCGCGCCTGTCGATTTTTGCAACAAATCCGCGCTCCGGTGCGTAGTCGCTGATAATCGAGGTCACTATGAACCTGTGGAACGACGTGCGCTACGGCGCCCGCATGCTGCTCAAGTCGCCGGCCTTTTCGGTGGCCGCAATCCTGACGTTGGCGCTCGGGATCGGCGCCACTACGGCCACCTTCAGTTCCGCCGACGCCCTGCTGTGGAAACCCATTCCGCTTCCCCACCTGGAAACCCTGGTGATGGTGGGCCAACGCGCCGACGATCCGGGCGATTTCAATAGCGCTACCCCCGCCGATATCGACGACCTTCGCCGGCAGAACGCCACGTTCGCCGGCCTGGCCAGTTTTGAGGAGGGATTGGCGAATCTCGCCGGCGGTGGCGGCGAGCCGGAACGCGCCTCGCAGGCCCTGGTCAATGCCAATTTCTTCGACCTCATGGGCGTGCAGCCTGCCCGCGGACGCGGCTTTCAACCCGGCGAAGACCAGCCGGGCCGCGAGAGCGAAGTGATTTTCAGCGATGCCCTGTGGCGCAATCGCTTCGGCGCCGATCCTAATATCGTGGGAAAAAATATCCGGCTGGACGACCGGGACTTTCTGGTGATCGGCGTCATGCCTCCCAAATTCGTTTTTCCGCTGGCCACCGACCTTTGGACGCCCATGGCCCTCACCCCCGCCGAGCGCATTTCGCGGGTGTCGCAACTCATCCAGAGCGTGGCGCGCCTGAAGCCCGGCGCCACCGTCGAACAGGCCGTTTCCGAAGCCGAAGGCATCTCCGCGCGCCTCCGCACAGCCTACCCCGATACCAATAAGAATCGCCATTTCGCGGTCTGGCCCTCGCACCGGTACCTGGTGGATCAGACCACCAGCCAGTACGTGATCATGCTGCTCTGCTCGGTCTGCTTCGTGCTCCTGATCGCCTGTGCCAATGTCGCCAATCTTCAGTTTGCGCGCGCCACCGGCCGGCTCCGCGAAGTGGCCGTGCGCACCGCCCTGGGCGCCGGCCGCGCGCGCATCGTCACCCAACTCGTTACCGAAAGCGTCCTGCTGGCCGTGGCCGGCGGAGTGCTCGGATTGCTGATGGCGTATTGGTGTCTGAATCTCATCCGCGGCGCCATGCCGCCTGAGATTCAGCGATACATCGTGGGGTGGAACGATATCCGGCTCGACAACCGCGCCCTCGTCTTTACCATGACCGCGGCGCTGGCCAGCGGGATCCTGGCCGGGCTGGCCCCCGCCTGGCAGAACTCGCGGCCCAATCTCACCGACGCTCTCCGGGAAGGCGGGCGCGGCGCTTCCGGTTCGCGACGGCGGCATCTGTTGCGCAACCTGCTGGTGGGCGGTGAGATCGCCCTGGCGGTAATCCTGCTGGTGGGCGCCAGCCTGATGTTCCGCGGTTTCCACGCCATACTGGCCAGCGGCGAAAAGCTGGAGCCCGCAAGGCTGCTCACGCTCCGGTTGGCCCTTACCGAAACCAAGTATCAGGAGCCCCACCAGATCGCCGGATTCTACAGCGACCTGCTGCAGCGGCTCGACGCGCTGCCGGGCGTGCGCTCGGCGGCTGCGGTGACGTCGATGCCCTACAGCGGTCACTCCAACTGGCGCAATTTCACTATCGAAGGACGCCCCGTGGACCCGGCCGATAAACCGTCCGCCATGTACCAGGTGGCCAGCCCCGGCTATTTCACCACCGCGCGCGTGCCTTTGCGGGCCGGGCGTTTCCTGAACGATGGCGATGGGCCGGATGCTCCCGCCGTGGCCTTGGTCAGCGACCGCGCCGTCGAGCGGTATTGGCATGGAAAGTCGCCCCTGGGAGAGCGCATCAAGGTGGCGGACTCGAAACAGCCGTGGATGACCATCGTCGGCGTGGTGGGAGACGTGGTNNAGGTTGATGGATATCGGTGTGCGCACCGCGGCGGATCCGCTGCTGGTGGCGCCGAACGTCAGCGCCGCGATTCGCGCCATCGATCCGGAACAGCCCATCTCGGAAATGCAGACTATGGAGAAGGCTATTTACGATCGTGGGATCGGTCTGCACTATGTGGAGATCTTCATGGGCGTATTCGGCGTGCTGGCGCTGGTGCTATCGGCCATCGGGGTATATGGCGTGATGGCTTACATGGTTTCGGAGCAGACCCACGATATCGGTTTGAGGATGGCTCTGGGCGCGCAGCGAATTCTGGTGTTGCGGGACGTCTTTCGCCGCGGCATGCTGACGGCGCTGGCGGGCCTGGCGGTGGGCTTGCCGCTGGGCTACTGGATGGCGCTTCTTGTGCAGTCGTTGATTTACGGCGTCAGCGCCAACGACCCTGCCACATTCATCGGAATCCCGGTGATTTTGCTGGCCGCCACGGCGGTGGCTATCCTGGTACCGGCCCGGCGCGCCATGAGTATCGATCCGATTGTGGCGCTGCGGTATGAGTAAGATGAGCTCTTGGCGCGGTTCGGAAAACGCCGCGACGATCGCACGGGACTTTGTTACCGAGCCGCGACCGCGAGGGAGCGGTGCTGCTCCTCCGCACTCATTTCAAGTGGCAAGGACCGCTTGCTGGCGCGCGCGGCTCGGAAAACGCCGCGACGATCGCACGGGACTTTGTTACCGAGCCGCGACCGCGAGGGAGCGGTGCTGCTCCTCCGCACTCATTTCAAGTGGCAAGGACCGCTTGCT
>PLRZ01000131.1:0-20050 GCA_003164075.1 Bryobacterales bacterium
CCGTGATGCGGAAGGTCCTGATCGTATATCAGGATGTAGAACTGCAGAACGCGATGCGGGCCGCCGGCATGATTGCCTCCAGCGTCATCACCGTTTCGGTGGATGAAAAACCGGGGGTGCAGGCGATCGCCAATACCGCACCCGACCTGCCGCCTGTACCCGGCAAGCACCCGAAAATCGGCCGTGATCACGAGTACGAGAGGTTGGGCACTTGTTCGATACTGGCCGCGCTGGACCTCCAGGACGGCCACATTACGGCGCGCGTGGAGGACCGCCACCGCAGTGCCGAATTCACCAGCCTGCTATCCGATCTCGATGCCAGATATCCCCCGGAGTGCACCATCAGAATCATACTGGACAATCATTCCGCACACCTTTCCAAAGAGACGCAGGCATTTCTCGCCAAGCACCCCAACCGTTTTCAGTACGTCCTGACGCCGAAGCATGGCTCTTGGCTGAACATCGTCGAGACATTGTTTGGCAAGATGGCGCGAACCTTCCTGCGGCATATCCGGGTGCAATCTCTCGACGAGCTCAAAACCCTGATCCTCAAGGGAGTCGCGGAAATCAATGCCGCGCCGGTAGTTCATAGATGGAAGAACTTCAAGGCTCTTGAAGAAAACTGAAGTGCTTATATTTTAGTGCAACGATATACTAGACGTCGACATCGTCGTGATTGCGGCAAGTCTGCCGGAACTGACGGCCCACATGGCGCCAGGAAGCGACCTTCGGATTCAGTTCACTACCGACGAGCGATACCAACGCTTCCTGTCGCGAGCAGTCGAGGCCAATGTCCTCGGGATTCAAGTGAAGGCGGCTTGTCTGGAAGATGTGACACAGGGCAAGCTCTGGGCGTACGCCGATCCCCGCCGGCGTCTGAGTAAGCGTAAGAAGGACGAACTGGACTTAATCCGGCTGGCCGAGGCCTATCCCGAGCTGAAATCGCTCTACCCCGACGAACTGCGGGGACAACTGGACCGCGGATGAGAGAACTGCCGTTGGTGGCCGGGGTTGACCACGATTGATACTTTCTCGGATGACCGTTACGCGGCCAAGTGGCGTGGACGGCACTTATCGGGAGTATCGGGAGTAATCCAGGAAACACCCGCCCGCCTCTCTCCCGGTTGCCGACCATCCAGGCGTTGGGTACTGGCATGGCCTACCCACCAAGTGGTAGGGCCTGTTATCGTCGAAAGACGACGACTTTGTAAATCTATACTCAAAGACACCCTTGGCCAGACTGCTATAAGTGCGCCTCGGGAACTGCAGACGCGTGTTCCTGCTGAGTGTGTTCCGGGACCAATGGGAGCGAATCGTGGCGCGATTCGAAAGCGGGAATCGATTCGTCGAACTACGCTGATTTCGCAGTTCAGGTGGTACGGCCCCCCAGAATTTCGCTGGAAAGGCGTTGCAGGGCAGCAGGTCCAGGGGAGTTCGCGCGGACCAGCGGGGACCGCCTTACCACAATAGCTTCAATCCGAATTGAACCTGCCGCGAAGTGGTCGACGTGCTGGTAATCAGTCCGGCCGTCGGTGAAACTCCCGACGGCGTGAATACCACCGCGTTCGGAGTGTTAAAATTGGCCCGATTCAAGAGATTGAATAACTCCGCGCGGAATTGCAGATTGAGTCTTTCGCCAAGCTTCGTGTCCTTGAGCAACGAGAAGTCCCAAGTGGCCAGCCCCGGACCCTCCAACGTGTCGCGCCCCAGATTCCCATAGAATCCACTGGCATTCGGCGGCGCCAGAAAGGCCGCCGGATTGAACCACTGGGCCGGAGTCCCCAAGATTACCGGCCNNGTCACGATCGAGTTGACGGTCCACCCGCCGTAAACCTTCTTCGCGCCGAATGGAACCGCCCAACTGGCGTTGATTACGGCCACATTCCGCACGTCGAAGTTACCCAGCCCGCGATCCGCGCGCAGGTCGAAGGGGTTCGACGCCAGCGCCGGCTCGCCGCCCGACGTCGTGGCATTCAGCGAATCGCCATCGTCAATGACCTTCGAGCGCGTATACACTCCGCGGACCGTAAATCCGCCGCTGAAGCGATGATTCACGTCCACCTGCAGCGCCTGGTAGGAGCTGTCACCCTCCGAAAAGTAAGTCCACGTGTTGGCGATGGCGGCATTCGCCCTGGTGGACGTCGGAACATAGTAAGTGCCCGCGGGAACCGCCGTCCCGGCAATGCCCGCGGGGAACGAGGCCGGATAAGTCGCGGGACACGGCGACGCGGGACAAATCACCGGGAACGGCTCATTCGCGTCGATGCCGATAAGTTCGTGGT
The DNA here is from genome assembly GCA_003164075.1 of Bryobacterales bacterium. Next base: position 2,283 of record PLRZ01000131.1, read on the forward strand.
AACCATGCGACCCGATATATCCCATCGTGACCGCCGTACTCGGCGTGATCTCCTGTTGAATCCGCAACGACCACGATACCAGCGTGGGCGTCCGCATATCCGGCTGGACTCCGCCGGGAACGAGCTTCGTGCCGGACGGAATGGCGGCGCTCGGCACGATGGGAAGCTGCGAGACAGGAACATTCGGAGCGCTGTAAGTAGGGTTGAAGGGCGCGTTCTGATCGGTGCGATAGCCCAATGCATCCTGAAGATCGTGGTACATTCCGAAGCCCGCGCGGACTACCGTGGCGCGCCTGGCGCTGAACGGACTCCACGCCACGCCGGCTCTCGGCTGCGGCAGGAATCGCGCATTGTTCACGGTGAAGGCGGAGCTTCCGATGGCCGGCTGCGTCACGATCACGCCGCCGGAATAAGTGTAAGTGGACGCGCGTCCGTGCGACTCATTCCAGCCGTTGCTGAACTCGTCGCGGAAGCCCAGCGATAGCGTAAACCGCGGACTCAGGCGAATCACGTCCTCGGCGTACCCCGCGCCAAACCACGACCGCCAGCCGAGCGGCGTGGGCGCCGGGTCGTATAGCAGACTGCTGATAGTGCCCTGCAGGAACGTCTGCAAACTGGTGAAGGTCGCCTGCCCATACTGGCTGAGCGCGAGATTCTCATTCGACCGCAATCGCTGGAACCAGGCCCCCACGGTGAACTGGTGCCGGCCTTTCGTAAAGGACACGCGGTCCTCATAGGTGAACAGATTGCGCGCCACGTCCAGATTGCTGCCGTTGTTGCTGCCCGCCAGGCTCAACTGCGCCGTGGGGTTGGACGCGGCGCTGCCGCCCACCACCAGCGCGCCGAGCTGCAGTCCGGTCAGGAAACCGAGCAGGCTGGCCGCCGGCGTACCGGGCGTGGGCTCGCCGGTGAAGAAATAACCGGCGCGTGAAAAGCCCACCCGCGCGGTGTTCAACAGGTTCGCCGAGAAAATATGCGTCTCTTCCGCGCTGGCCACCTGCTCGCGCAGGCTCTCCACGTCGGTGCTGTAGGCATTGGTGCTGGTGGGAGTGAAGTCGGCGCTGTCGTCAACGGTATAGACCGCGTTAAAGGAGTCCTTGGCGGAGAATAGACGATCCAGCCGGAACGTCCCGAAATCGTCGCGAATCGACTGCAGAGGATTGTTGAAGGCCTCGGAGATTCCGCCGAAATCGGGAGCGCCGGCGCTCGGCGCGGGCCACGCATCGATCAGTGGCGACACCCCTACGAACACCAGTCCCGATGCCGGACACGGACTGGGCGCCGGGGTGACCAGCTTGCAGGGCAGGCTGCCGGCCCGCGCGCTCGCGTCGGGCACCAGGTCGACACCGGTCTGATGCAGGCGCTGGCGGAAGCCCTCGTAATTGGCGAAGAGAAAGATCTGGTTCTTCCGGATGGGGCCGCCGAGCGAGCCTCCGAACTGGTTGCGCTGAAAGCCGGGAGCCGAGCCGGGGTCGAAGTAATTGGGCGCGTCGAGGGCGTTGTTTCGCAGGAATTCCAACAGCGATCCGTGCAACTGGTTGGTCCCCGACTGGGTGACGATGAGCACCTGCCCGGCCGGACGCTTGCCATATTCGGCGCTGTAGGAANNACGCCGATGCCGCCGGTCTTTTCCCAGGTAAAATTCACCACTCCGGGGTTCAGAGTGAGCAGTTCATCGAAGCTCCGGCCGTTGAGCGGAAGGTTCTTGATCTGCTGCTCGCCCACCAGTCCGGAGGCGTCGGCCGTGGTGGCGCTTACGATTGCCGCGTCACCCTTGACGGTGACTTCCTGGCTGGACTCGCCGACTTTGAGCGCGATGTCCACGGTAGCGCTCTGTCCCACCGCCAACTGAACGCCCGGATGGACTTCCTCAGTGAAGCCGGGCTTCGCGCCGCGCACCTCATAGTGCCCCACAGGCAGCGAAAGGAACCGATAACGGCCGGCGGAATCGCTCAAGGTGCTGCGAACAGCGCCGGTATCGGCGTTGGTGGCCTTCACGGCCGCGGCGGAAACCAGGCCGCCGGATTGGTCGGTGACCGTTCCGGAAAGGCTGGCGGAAACTTGCGCGGCCACGGGCGCCGCCAGCAGGAGCGAGAGAAGGAATACTCTGGTCATGTCTTGTAAGAGTTTCAGTGTACCGCAAGCAAGACACCAGGGAGGCACGGCGCTGTACGTGGCGCAGGCACGCCTGCCTGCCGAGACAAGTCTCAGAACTCCTGATGTCGTGGAATTTGCAGTGAGCCCGCAGGATCGGGTCATCACCGGACGTGCGGTTCTCCGCATCCGGCGGTTGAAACAAGCGATCCAGCCCATAAAGAGTGCGAGGATGTAAGTGCCCGTGCGAGTGCTGTAGGCGGACGGCGCCGCGTTACGGGGAACTGGCCAAGAAGGTCGCAGCACAGGCAAACGTCATCAAAGCGAGGGTTGGTCTTCGGTTGGAGCGTGTTTGTTCTTGCTAAGGGGCCGTGCAAAAATAACTTCACATTGTCTGCGGCGGCGATGTGGCGCAGGCACTCTTGCCTGCTGGGTCGAGACTCATCTCGACCCTCTTGGCAGTGCGGTTCTCGGAGCGCCGAGACGAGTCTCGGCGCTATCCAGACTGAGAGTCTGCGCCACGATGCTTACTGCGAAGTTATTCTTGCGTGATTCCTACGGTCGTTCTTTTGAGTTCGGGGAGGATGCATCCTGCAATCGACCTCCTGACCTTACGGCACGGGGTCGCAGCGCTCAAGCCGGGTTCGCACTCGGCGAGGACGCCTCAAGCTTTGCCAGCCTATCGGCGATCCCGGCAAGAGAAGCTTCCAGTTGTCCTTGAGGAGCCTGGCTGCAAAAAACCGGGTTGTTGACCCACCAATCCATTCCCATCTCCTTTGCCTTGTCCACCGAACAGATCACCAGGCGGATCTGAATCGAGAGCAACTCAATGTCCACCAGCTTGATCTTGATATCGCCAGCGATGACAATGCCTTTGTCCAGCACCCGCTCAAGGACATCAGACAGAGTCGAGCTCTGCAACGCGTGCGTAACTGCCTGTTGGGGCACAAAAATCTCCTTTGTTAGAAAAGCCTGCCTAAGGGTCCCAGATCAAGGTTGAGATCCTCCTCTTCGAGGCCGAACTCTCTTCTCAACCGATCGATTTCTTCTGCCTGGCCCATCAAGGTGAAACCCAGCCGCTCGATCTGTTCATCGGTGAGCGAGCCGGCGTCGATGCGCCGGAGCGCCTGGCGCTCCAGCAGTTCGTGCAAGAGCTTGATAACCGTGAGGACGAGTTGTCCGAGTCCGTTTTTCAGACGGTCCGGATCCAGATCCAGGCGGGCCCGGCGCGGAGCTCCGTTATGTGGCGCCCGCGGCTGCAGTTTGTCATCCTGCTGCATCACGAGGGCAAAGTCCCCGATCGATTCAGACTCGACCCGCGTTATTCCGACCGGATCCATTGGTCTTCCCCTTTCCGATATCAAGTGCCAAACCAGTTGCCGCTCCATGCCCCAGGCTCTCTCGCGCGGTCTCGATGGAGGTTAAGACCAGATTCAGGCCCAGGTACAGGAGGTCCACATCGGCAACCGAAATGGTCACTTCGCCTGCCAGTACGACGCCCTTGTTCAGCACGCGGTCCAGGACCTCGCAGATCGAAACGCGCTCGGTCTCCTCCAGCGCGCATAGTTCAGGTGTGAACCTATCCGCGCCGGGTATGGTTTCAGGATGCGTCACGGCTGACCATCTCCAGTAGGGCGGGCTGGTACAGGCGCCGTCCAAATTCTTCCAGTCGCTCCACCCCGGCGATCTCCGCTTGTCTGTAGACCAGCGTCTGTTGCTTGCCGGGGAACGCCTGCCGGAAACTGTCGGCCACCAGCAGTTCGCTTCGCCGCACGTTCGAGCATAAGCGGCAATCGCCGGGCGGCGTCACCAGGTTCAGAAACACAAGCGGGACGGTAATGCCCATCCCCCCGCACGCGGCCACTAGATCCTTGGTTTCCGCCAGCGCCATGCGGGTGGGGATGCTCACGGCATATAGCACGGAGGCGGCCGGATTCCGCAGCAGTTCCCGGAGTTTCTTCAAGCTCCGGGAAATCCGCACCAGTTCCTCGGCGAAACCGGGCAATCGCAGGATACGCTCGTACTTGAGAAAGAGGTTGAAGAAGGCCTTCAGCCACTCGTGGATGAGATCCGGGAGTTCCAGCAGGCGAATCAGGTGGCCGGTCGGAGCGCAATCAAGAACGAAAAGATCGTAGCTGTTCCGGGCCAGAAACTCCATGATCCGCGTGAGTGCCATGATCTCATCCAAGCCCGGCGGCGCGATGTCCATCATCTTCTCAAGAACCACGCGGTCAAAAGTCAGGTCGAAGCCCCGGGATACGGACTCAAGAAAGCGCTCCAGGTCCCCAGCGTAATGGGCCATGACCTTCCCGAACTCCGCCTGCGCGTCGATTTCCATGGCGGTCAGGCCTGGGAAAAGCACCGTCGGCCGGGGGCCGATTTCCACCTGTAGGCAGGCGGAGAGCGAATGGGCCGGGTCTGTGGAGAAAAGCAGAATCCGCTTTTCGGGGAAGTCGCGGGCCAGTTGCACAGCGGTGGCGCAGGAGAGCGTCGTCTTGCCCACGCCGCCTTTGCCGGCAAACAGGACGAGCCGCACATCGGGAGACGGGGACACAGCCGGATGCAGCACAGCCGTTGCGTAGGACAAAGGGAGCTTGGCCGAACTCACCGGTGTTCGAGAGATCGTTCGCGCGTGTTCCCAGAATCCGGATAATGGCTTCAGCCCGCGAACCTCTTCCGCGAATAGCTCAATTCCCCAGGCCGAACAAGGGACCTCAATCCCGGCTAGGAGCTGTTGGCACTGGAACTGTTCGGCCGAGGCAGCGGCCGAGCAGGCAAGGCAATCGCTCTCGAAATGGAGCCGGTTCACAATCAGATCCGATACCGGTATTTTTCGGCCCAACAGATCCTTGCACAGCGCCAGTGTGATGTGCACGCCGAGGGGCTCCGCAATCGTAACGGGAACGAATTGGGAACGCGCAGGGTCGCGCAGCAGACTCTCCATTCGCTGCAGCGAGGATTTCCATTTGACGACAAACAGGTCGAGGCGGTCCGGGCTGCTGTCCCGGCTGAACACCCGCCGCATGTACCGGCGCTTGGCCAGCAGGGCCTCCAACATGCCGAGCCATCGCCGAATCAGTTCGGGCATGGCAAGCAGGCGCAGGGTGTGGCCGCTGGGCGCCGTGTCCACCACGATGCAATCGTACAAGCGGGCCTCCACCCAGGCGGATATCTCGAAGAAGGCCATCAACTCATCGACACCGGGCAGCGAGAGGTTCAGGAATTGACTAATGTCCTCATCGTCCATGAAAGTGCCGGCGGCGGCAATCTCGCGTAGCATCGGGCCGTTTTGTTCGCGGAATGCATTGAGGTGTTGCTGGGCGTCAAGCTCCAGCACATGCAGATTGCCTGATGGTACATGACCGGCCAGGCTGTCCCGTACGGAGTGGGCAGGGTCCGTGGAAACCAGCAGCAGAGAACGGCCGGGGGCGAGCGCGGACATACGCAACGCAGCCGCAGTGGCGCAGGTCGTCTTGCCCACCCCGCCCTTACCGCCGAACAGCAGGAGCTGGAGGCCTTTCTTGTCGAAAAATGATGGCATCTGCCGACTCATGCCGATCTCCCAAGCCTTTTACGGATTGCCAATCTCCCGCTCGGTCGTCACGGTGCCAGATTCCTCAATTTCTCCCTCATCTTCCAGACGCCTGTCGATTGCGTCCAGCCGGTCCAACAAGAGCTTCTCTTCGGCATCGAACTGTTGTTCGGTAATCCGGCCGGTTTCCAGTTGCATGTAAAGGAGCCTCAGTCGCTCGGTGATCGACTGGGCTTCGCCAGCCAGTTCCTCGTGGGCGATCTTGCTGATTTCCCGGAAAATCCACATAATGCTGTGGACCGGGAAAAAGAGGATGTCGTCTACCAGCAGCATTACTGCTCCAGATCGATTTCGACGAAGTTATGCGGCGCCCAGGGCCCGCTATAGTCGAAGGCGAAGTTGTTGTCGAACAGCTTGGCTGCGGCAAACACGCCCGCGGAAAACGCTTCCTGTGCATCGCGCCCCACCAGGCATGCCAGGTTGATGACATCGTTCTCATTGCGGCATGGATTCGACTTGAATTCCGCGCACAGAGGAGTAAGGACATGCTCCACCTTCCGGGTGTGGTCCTCCCGGTCCTCATGGAGCAGGCGGTCGAACGTCCGGCCCAGTTCAATCTTCTCTTCCTGAGTGAACTCGTGGCGGGCGCTCATCAGGCGATCCCGCGCCAGGCGCAGCTCCGTATGCGTATTGACGAAGTACTCGAAGATATTTGGCACATCCAGAGTTACGCGCAACCCCATTTCCACTTTGCCGGCCACCCGTTGGAGTTGCTCCTGGAAGGCGTGCTGATTCCGGACCAGGATCTTGCGGATGGCCTCCGGGCTGGCGCCAATGGTGCCGAAGGCCATCGGCAGCGGTGTTGTGTCGGCCATCACACACTTGAGCACAGCCTGATGGGCCCTGAGGTTGGCGCGCTCCGGCCGGATCTTAGAAGCGGCCAAGCTGCTTACGACCGCGGTTGCGCGGCCGTCGGTAATGGTGTACACATCCTTGCCCTCGATGCCGAGAGATGGATACGCCCGTGGTTCGCCGCCCGCGACGATGGCATAGATATAGTTCCTTCCGCTCGCCACGGGCACTGCCGACTCTTGAACCGGGCCGTTAGCTACCGCCGCACGACCACTGACTCTCATGGCAGCCTCCTCGCTCGCGCGGACCGAATTCGTTCCAGGTGCGCTCGCCACCGGACTTCCAGCCACAGACGCCGCGACTCGGCGTCTAGCAGCCTGATCCACTCCTGAAGCAGACGTGACGCGCCGACCCGCGCCCGAGGCGCACCGGTAGAAGCGGGGCTGTAACGGCCGCTCCTGCGGTGGTGGTTGGCAGGGACGTGGGCAGAGGTTCTGATTGTCAGCATGGGCCGGTCCCTCAGTAACGAACCTTGAATCCGCGCGCGCTGCGCCGGGGCGCGGGTCTTAGCTCGAGGCCGGGCAGGCTTACCAGTGCCCCGTGGTCCGAAGCCGCCACCGCTTGGAGCAGCTCTCGTTTGGACTTTTCAATCTGCTCCATACGGGCGTCGATCAGCGCGACCCTCTCGACGGCGCTCTTGCGCTCCATACCCCGCCGGGCCTTTTCCATCTCGAGGCAGGTAATTTGCATGTAGCTGCGGTAGGGCAGGGAGAGCTGATCCACCCGGCCGGAGAGCGTGCGAATGCTGGTCAGACCTTTGTTGGGAATAGCCATGGCATCATTCCTTTCCATTGTTCGCGGAGCCGAGCCGGTTATTGCTTCGGTGCGGTTTCAGGGCAGCCCCGCAGATCTTAGTCATGCTTTCGTCGATTTTACGCGGCATCACCGACTGTCCCTCGCGCGTGACTTTAGCCGTTTCCGTGGTAAGAACGTCATGGCAGACCCATTGGAAAACCGGATCGTCCAGCCTGGCCCGCGCATGGCGGTGGACCAGGATTTTGGCGATGGCATTGGTGGCGCGAATGGTCGGCCGGTGGTTGTTGACGCCGGTACTTCGCAATTCGCGCACGATGTCCACAATGATCTCGGCGTCCTCGCGGCACACACCCGACTGGGCCATCGCTATCTGAATCTCTGTTTCACGGTCGAAGTTACCCATCTGGATCGTGATCAGGCGGTCCATCAGCGCGTCCTGGGTCTTATGAACCCCGGCGTACTCCTCCGGGTTGGACGTGAAGATCGCCCTGAAGTCCGGATGCACTTCAAGGTACCCTGCGCCGCTCGGCCGCAGGGCGGGGAGATTCAGGATTTTCTCCTCCAACACGCTCAGCAAGGCGTTGTTGGCTTCGGGGCGGGAGCGGTTGAACTCGTCGTAGATAAAAGTGTTCCCGTTGGCGCAAGCCGTGGTGAGACGATTATCCACCCATAGGGTGTCCATGTTCTCTTCCGTCTTCAGGACGGAATGGATGTAGTTGTCGATCAGCTTTGACTTCCGGTAGCCGGCGTCCTTGCCGATCAAGTCCGAGCTGCCAAACTCATCATCCCCGTGAATGAGAGTGACCGGACGGCCCAGTTTGGCCGCCACGTGGAAGGCCAGCGTCGTTTTTCCCGTTCCCGCCGAGCCGGCAAAGTGCACCGCATAACCAACTTCCAGGTACGCGAGCGCCCTTTCGGCCAAAGCCTGAATATGCGGGGTCGCCACAAACTCTTCACTGGCCTCGGGCAGAACATCGTCCCCCTCCGGCTGCACTCTCACCACAACTGCCCCGAGGTCTTTGCTCATTGTCTCTCCATCGGAATGTTCACTTTCAAACTGGCAGGAATCAGTGCTTCTTCGATCCCTTTAGAAGCAGTCTCTCGGTCCGCGGCACGGGTGCAAGAGACGCAATGGGCGCTGGCGCTGCCGGGGCCGCTGCCGGGACCGGGGCCGGGACAGGCTTGGCAGGCTCGTGACTGCGCGGCTCCGCTTTCGGTGTGGCAGGTGGCTGCTCTTCCGCTTGGACCTTGGCCCTTGCTGCCTCCACCAGTCCGCGCCGCTGTTGTCTCTCGGCGGTCTGGCTCTCGAAAAGCGTGGGACCAAACCAAGCGCGGTGGGCGCCCGCGCGGTCCCTCGCGAATCCGCCGCACAAAGCGGAAACCCGAGTGCGCCGCTCGTCGGTCTGACGGACCAAGTCGTTCCGCAAGGCCACTCTCATATGGCGCCAGGCCATCATTTCCTTTCGCAGTCGCATGGTCGCTTCGGTTAGTACACCCATGTTTATTCTTCCTTTCCAAAGTCACCCAATACATCGGCTCTTTTTGCCAATTCGCGCGGGATTCCCACAGCCCCGCCGCGGCGGCTTCGCTTCAGCCGGCCGGCCTCGCAACTCCGGCCCGGCACGTTGTTAGCCGAGGCTCCGCTCAAGGACTTCCTCAGCCGAAGGGTGCCGCAGTTCCGTCACGGACCCGACGGCTCGGACGCTGCCCTCCTGGGTCGCAATCTCCATGATCGCGCCACAGGCGAAGCACTTGATCGGGCCTACATAATTGTCATAGCCATTGGCGAGATCCACCTTGTACCCGCAGCCAAGACAGTTGATTTTCATCTTACTTTCCTCTTTCCCTGCTGAATTTCACGGCACGCGGGCGATACCGTCTGGTTGCCGTCTACCCGAAGCGGGTAGTCGCAGACCAAGTCGCCGCGCAAGGCCACCCGGGCATGGCGCAAGAACATAATCTCATCTCCGAACGGCATCGCAACTTCAGGTAATACACCCACCCATGCCCTTTCCTGGGTTGATAATCGTTCGGGGAGGCCGCTGGCGGGGTCCTGAATCGGGTGCCTTGGCCACCCGCGCCGCGAACCCTCCAGCGGGCCCTGCATAGGAGCCGCTATTGCTGTCAGGCCAATTGCTCCCGCCCGCTTGCACTTCGGTCCCCGCCGGCCGTTGCTAGGAGCTCTTGCCGGCCCAGGCACTGCGGGCCCCGGTCAAGTCGCTTCTCATATCGCGCCGCTGTTCGCCAACTGAGCGCTTCAGGTTGTTCAGAAAGACCATGCGTTCATTCCTGGTTCGCTTCGCCATCGTCGTGCGAGCGTGGCCAAAGTGCGCGCAAAGCTTCGTAACAGCGTGTTTCAGCCCCTTGGCACCGTGCCGCAACTCGCTCACCATACTGCCGCGCATCTTGCGCATCGCCACGATTTCATTACGCAAGCGTGTCATATCTTCCGTCAACATAGTTTCCACTCCTTTCCTCTCTTACTATCTCTTTGCGTTCCCAAGCCGGCAGAGGCCCCTATCGAGGCCTCAGACCGGCGGCGGGAACCTTGCCGGGCGCAGTTTCTAGGCGGGCGCCGCGGCACTGGCAGTCAGACCGATGGCTTCGGCGTACTTCAGGTACGTCTCAACCGACGCGATTACGACGCGAGCCTCCACCGAGAGCAGTTCGATGCCGACCAGCGACACCTTGACCCAAGCATCGATCACGATGCCCTTGTCAAGAATGCGGTCGACAACCTCTGCCAGGCTGGAGGAATCCGTGGACTTTGCTACTTTTGCCATTGTTCGTTCTCCTTTTCGGCTTTCTTCAACTGTAAATGGGCCTCACGTTCCGTGCGACCCACATACTAACAAGCACGTCATTAGCCAAAAGCCTTGAGGCGGCGTGCCTGAAATCGTACTATGTGTTTCATTGACATAGAGTATTATACGAATTACTTAGAGTACTATATCGGAGTTGTCTCCATAGTATGCATTCCATAAAAGCGGCTCAGAGGTCCGCGAAGTTATATGGAGGCCATGCCCCACTTAATAACATCTTTGCCGCGCCGGGAAGACGGATCTCCCGGGCTCTTTGCCGAAACTGTTCCACGCAGGTTTTTGGCATGAGAAAGTATAGCGAGACGAGACGTCCCCGGCTGGATGATGAAACCTCTCTCCGCTGCTCCGTGGAACAGCCTGAAAATAAGGCCGCGATCCGATCGGCCAGTTGGACCTCCTCCGGAGCGAGAGCCGTTGCGGAGTTGTAGCGGTTGCGCAGGGAAGTCAAGTACGCAACCCCCGGGGATGACGGCAAGGCGGGAAGAACCGCGGCGCGTGCCGGCGACAGGACGCGGATCCCCATCTCCGCCATACCTCGAAGCCGGGCCAGCAGCGTCTCGTATTCCGGGCGGTGGTCCTCCAAGAGGCGAATGACCACAGACTCGCTTTCCATCACACAGCCGTATCGCATAGGAATGACGGCCTGTCTGGCATGAATCGCCTCGACCACTTTTTCATAGGCCAGTAAAGAGGAGACGCTGGGTGGCGAAGTCGTCTCTTCAACGGCCGAAACCGCGGCCGCCAAGCCGTGCGCCGTCAGGAGACGGATTCCCGGCTGTGGGGCATACCCGGCCAAATCCTCCCGCACGATGCCATAGAGAAGGTACTTCATGCCTTCGCACCGAATAAAAGATCCGAAACAAAACTATAAGGTGGCCACGGACCGGTCAGCGTCAGCATCAAACCGGGGAACGCCCCGGTTCCATTGAGCCGTTCCAGGCGTCCCCTGAACTCGTCAAGGTCTGCCGGCGAAAGCAGAAAGGCCCAGTTCAATACCACTTCAGCGTCAGTTCCCGCCGCAACCGGCGCCAGTACTTTACGTTCCCGGAAACTTTCGGCATTTGCTCCCAGTGCCGCCGCCGCCCGCCGGCAGAATTCTTTCAGGTGTAAGTTGAAATCCCGCTCCAACTGGGCCTTGATCCGCTTCTCCTGGAAATATCTCGCTCCAGGGGCGTTGACCACTGCTCGCTCTACCGACGCGGGCTGGCCCGATGAGCCCAGCCGTTCCAGCGCGCCGGTGCGATTCAGAATCCCTTTGACGGCCCATTCCTGCTTGTCGCCAAGCTGAACGAAGAATCCGGCGATGGCCTCCCGGTGTTGGAGAACGGACTCTTTCAAGCTATCGATGGAAGTGAACATGGTCGCGAACCGCGCTGGAAGTATTGGCGATTGGCTCATGACCTCCTCGATAGCCGCTTCGTGCCGGTAGACGCGCGGCCCCAACCATGCCAGATCCTGCAAGTTCGCTTCGGCTGCATCGCCGCAGAACTCGCCCCGGCCTACCTCACTGAGGACCGCACCAATTTCCCCGCAGGCCACCCCAAAAACAGGATGTTGCCCATCCACCCCGATCGCAGAGGTTTGGATGCCTCGTGCGCAAGGCGTCAGACAATACAAGTAATAGGCAATCTCACTGTCAATCATTCACCTTTGCTTCTTTCAGAGCCGTCTCCAGGTCGTCAGGCAAGATCGTCACCGGCGCCTCTTCCTGCGGGTGCTCGATCTTACTCGTCACCGCGCGCCGCACTGCGCGAAGGGCCGCCTTGGCGCACACTCCCTGGATGTCGGCGCCGCTGAAACCGTCCGTGCCCGCGGCGAGGCCGCTTATGCTGATTCCGGGCGCAAGCGGCTTGTTCCGGAGATGAACCTCAAAAATTAGCCGGCGGCTCTCCTCGTCGGGCAGGGCGATGTCGACGATCTCATCAAAGCGCCCCGGCCGCAGGATAGCCGGATCGAGCATGTCCGGCCGGTTAGTCGCGCCCAGCACGAGCACTCCCTTCAGTTCCTCGACCCCATCGAGCTCGGTAAGGAACTGGCTTAAGACACGCTCGGCGACGTGGGCGTCGGAACCGCCGGCGCTACGTGCCGGCACCAGCGCGTCGATCTCGTCGAAGAAGATAATGCACGGCGCCGCCTGTTTGGCTTTCCGAAATATGTCGCGCACTCCACGTTCCGACTCCCCCACGTACTTGGAGAGCAACGCCGGACCCTTTACGGAGATGAAGTTGACTTTGCTTTCGGTAGCCACGGCCTTGGCAAGCATCGTCTTGCCGCAACCAGGCGGCCCCACCAGAAGAATTCCTTTAGGTGGACGGATGCCGGCCTTTGTGAACAGCTCCGCATGCTGGAGCGGCCACTCCACCGCCTCGATAAGCCGCTGCTTCACCTGCGCGAGGCCACCCACATCCTCCCACCGGACGTCGGGCACCTCCACGAACACCTCGCGTGTCGCGGAGGGCTCCACCTCGCGCAAGCCCTCCAGGAAATCATCCGGCCCGACCTCGAGCTTGGCCAGTTGTTCGTAAGGGATGCGCGCCAGTCCGAAGTCGATGTCGGGCATGATGCGTCGCACGCAAATCATGGCCGCCTCGCGGCAGAGTGCTTCCAGATCGGCCCCCACAAAGCCATGGGTGATCGCGGCCAGGTGTCCCATCTCCACGTTTTCGGCCAGAGGCATGCCCCGGCTATGAATGGCAAGAATCTCTTCGCGGCCCAAGCGGTCCGGAATAGGGATGGCGATCTCCCGGTCAAACCGGCCGGGCCTCCGCAAGGCCGGGTCGAGCATGTTAGGCAGATTCGTGGCGGCGATCACGATCAGATGCTGCCGTTTGGCGAGCCCGTCCATCAGGGCCAGCAGTTGCGCCACAACCCGCTTCTCCACTTCTCCCACCACGTTCTCGCGCTTGGGCGCGATGGCGTCGATTTCATCCAGAAAAATGATGCTCGGACCCTTGCGCGTGGCATCCTCGAAGATCTTCCGCAGATGGGCTTCACTCTCGCCATAGAACTTGTGGATGATCTCCGGACCGCTCACCGCATAGAAGTTGGCTTCGGTTTCATGCGCGATCGCGCGCGCGATCAAAGTCTTTCCGCAGCCTGGCGGGCCATAGAGCAGGACACCCTTAGGGGCGTCGATGCCCAGCCGCTCGAAGACCTCCGGATAGCGCAGGGGGAGCTCGATCATCTCGCGGATGCGATGGAGCTGCGGTTTGAGCCCGCCGATGTCCTCGTAGGAGGTGGAGCGCGCGGCTACTTCTTCGGCCTGTTGCGGGCTGCCGATGACCAGTTCGGTGGCGGAATTGATGAGGACCGGGCCTTTCGGCGTGGTGCTCTCCACCCGAAAGTCCGCCCACCGGCTGCCGAAAAGAGTGGCGCGGATCCGGTTGCCTGCCTGCACCGGCAGGCCGTCGAGCAAATTGGCGATGTAGTCCAGATCCCGCTGGGATGGCCGCACGTTGGCCGGGGCGAGCACGATACGTCTGGCCGGACTGCAAGTGATTTTTCGAACCTGCACGAACTCGTCCAGCCCGGCTCCGGCGTTTTCACGCACCAGTCCGTCTATCTGGATTCGGGACTGCCCGCGCAGTTCCCGGTAAGCCGGCATTACCTTGCAGACAGTGCCCCGCTTCCCGGAGACTTCGACCAGGTCTCCGCTCACGACCTGCAGTGTTTCCAGGTCTTCCGGACCCAACCGTGCGATCCCTCGTCCCACATCCCTGCTCAACGATTCGCTGACTTTGAGTTTGAGAACCGGGATTTCGGTGCGCTCTGAGGTCATGTAAGGGTCCTCATCTCATACACTTGATTTCAACTACCCCGTTATTGCACGTGACCTGCGTTTTTTCGCGGGTGGCGCTGGCGGGAAGCGTCACCTCTTTGCGATACTTCTTCTCGCCGCGCTCGGCTGTGATGGTCAGCAGGTCGTCTTCCACCGTAATTTTCACATCGTCGACACTGACGCCGGGCATTTCGGCCACAACCAATACATGGTCCTCTTCTTCGAAGACATCCACAACGGGCTCGCGCACTTCCTGCACCACAGTGTGCCCGGACTCCCGGTCCTTGCGGATGTTGCCGAACGGCTCGATGCGCGGCCCGTCGTCTCCCAATCCCACCTTAACGGTGAACCCGTAGATTCCCTTCACTTCCTTGCCCGCGCCGTGGATCTCGCCGGTTCGGGATAGCTGCTCGCCAGTTTTGGCCAGGTCCCCAAGCTTCTCGACCAGATCCCCAAAACCTTTGAGAATCCCGCCCAGCCCGACCTCGATGCCGCCTTCGGAAGTTTTCTCATTATGCTTTTTATTCATGTAGGTGTTCTCCTTCGATCTGAATTCCATACTCCTTCACTTTCGAATGAAGGGTCTTGTAATCAACCTGGAGGAGGCGGGCCGCTTTGGCTTTGTTTCCGCCCGTTCTCCGCAGAGCGTGGACGATCGCCACCCGCTCCACGTGGACCGTGTTGCTCCGGACGGTCTCCCGCAGCGAGAGATCGCGCCCCCCTGGGCCGGGCCTGGAGGAACACGCCGCCAGTTCATTTTCCGACAACGGCTTGCACCCCTCGGGTCTCAAGCCGAGGTGCTCTTCGGTAACGATACCTTCGGCAATCAGTACGGCGCGACGGACAACCGACCGAAGCTGCCGAACATTTCCGGGCCACCGGTAGGCCAACATCGCCTCGATCGCCGACGGAGAAAAACCTTCGATGGATTTGGGAATCTCGATGTTCGCAATATCGAGAAACTGCTTCGCCAGGTACAATATGTCCTCCCTCCGCTCACGCAGCGGCGGGATGGAGATCGAGTATTCGTTCAACCGGAAGTAAAGGTCGGGCCGGAAGGAACCGCTTTCACAAAGTCCTTCGAGGTCGTGGCCGCTGGCGGTCAGCATCCGGACATCCACATGGATGGGTTTGGCGCCGCCCAGCCGATACAAGGTCCTCTCTTGCAGGACCCGGAGGAGCTTGGCTTGCGAGGCGAGCGGCATATTGGAGATCTCGTCCAGGAAGAGTGTCCCGGTGTGAGCCTCCTCAATTTTCCCCACGGTCTGCTGATCCGCGCCGGTGAATGCGCCCCGCTCGTGTCCGAACAGCTCGCTCTCCATCAGCATCTCGGGAACAGCGCCACAATCCACGGGGACGAATGGATACCGCGCGCGCCCACTGGCCTGGTGAATCGCCCGCGCCACAACCTCTTTTCCCGAACCCGTTTCGCCCACGATGACCACGCTGAAATTCGATTTCGCGACCCGCTCAATGGCGGAGATCACACTGCCGATCGCCTCACTGGGGCCGAACAACTCGCGCGGCGAGAGGACAGGGTGGACGTGATCGGCCCGGTGCTTTAACTCCAGCTTCAGCCGCCGCTCGTTCAACGCGCGGTGCAAAACGCGGAGCACTTGAGGATGTTCAAAGGGCTTGGCAAGGAAGTCGTGGGCGCCGGCGCGGATCGCCTCCACCGCCCCCCGCACCTCGGCAAATCCGGTGATCAGGATCACCGGCAGCTCCGGATCGAGATCCTTGGCTTTGCGCATTAACTCCATGCCATCCATGCCCGGCATTCTGAGGTCTGCCAGCAACACGTCGGGGTCTTCTGCCCGGACCAATTGCAGCGCTTCTTTTCCGTCTTTGGCCAGCAGCGGCGTCAGCCCCTCGCGGTGGACAAGGCGCCCCAGCAACTGGACCATATCCTGGTCATCGTCCGCGATCAGGATTCTACCCGGAACCGTAGTCATACACCTCTTCTTTGNNATCTTTCGCGACCGCGTGGAGCGTCCCCATGAACAGTATTCCGTTTTCCCCGGCGCACAACGTCCCGTTGATGCGATCCGCGATGTAACGGTCTCGCTTTTCGAGTAGTGTCTCGCGCAGTTGTTTCTGGCGGTCCTCGGTCCGGACAGTCACGCCGGAAGCAAAACCGGCAGTTGCAAGCTGGTACTCTTGAACCAGCAGTTCGGGAGACTCCGTACCCATCAGTGTCGCGCCACGGGCCTGGAGTCCTAAGAGCGCCCTGTGGTTCCGGCTCCCTGCCCCAGCCAATTCCAAGACAATATCCTGCTCGTGCCCGCAAACCGGCAATCCGTCCTGATAGACTCGAACGGTCCCGGTGGTAACCGGCAGGCTGGCGACTACGTTCTCGATCCGCTCCCACATTTTCTCCACCACGGCCGCATTGTGCGCCAAACCCTGCCTCCCAAGCGCCGACAGTTTCATTCTTCGTATGGACGCCCCCAGTGTCCCCATGTCCGCCACAGTGTGGATGATCGGGATGTAGACGAGTTTCCTGGCAGGACCACCGGATTGGCTATTAGTCGGCATCGCAGGGTTGTGGTCGATGAATAGTATGTGCAACCCGCTTTGGAACGGGTTGCAGGGACTCCAAGCCCTGAACAACAGTAGCATCGGAAACACGGAAAGTTGATCCAGCTAAACCCGCGACCCGCATAGGGCGATACTCTAGCGGGCTACCGAAAACCCCTCTCGCAGGGTTGGATCAGAGCGCCTCCCGGAACCGGGAAACTGCGGATTGACGGGTATGCAGTTTATGAATACTATCAGGCCGTATACTCTTTACTCAAACGGAACAAGGGGGAAACGTGAGAGGTTCCGCTTTAGTCCACGAGCGACGGCCCCTGCAAATTGCAGAGGCTACAGCAGGACTGTTTGAGAACAGTCGGATGCCGATGTGGATCTACGACCTGCGGACGCTGTCGTTTCTTGCGGTGAACGATGCGACCGTTGAATGCTACGGCTACTCGCGGGAAGAGTTTCTGGCGATGACGGTGCGGCAACTGCATCTGCCGGCGGAAAGGTCCGCCGTTCTCGACGGGGCGCTGAAGCCGCCTGTTTTCTCAGTGGGGAAACGGACGTGGCAACACGTAAAGAAAGACGGAACGGTTATCTACCTCGAGGTGGCGAGATCTGCCGTGGAGTTCGCGGGCGAGAGCGCATGTTTGGTCATCGCAAACGATGTCAGCGAAGGCAAGAGGTCCGAGTTACTGTGCCGGATGCTGATGGATACCATTCCCTCATCGGTCCTGCTGCTGGACGAAAACTTGTGCGTGGTGTTGGCCAACAGGAACTTCCTCGACAAGTCCCGCCAGACCGTTGGCGTGACTGCCGGAAAACGGCTTGCCGAGGTTTTCCCGGAAGTGATCCTGGCGGAAATGGGCCTGGAAAGGCAGATTCGAAACGTTTTTCGAAGCAGCCATGCGACGCAAGGCCAAAGGCTGACCTACCGGGCGCCCGGCGTTCCGATTCGGGTCTACTATTACAGCGTTGTCCCCGTGAACTGGGCAGGGCAAGTCGATCACGTTCTGCTGCTCATGGATGATGTTACCGAGCAGACCCGGCTGGGCGAAGAGATCCGAAGGATGGAGCGCCATCTGGCCAGCGTCGTCGAGAGCGCTAGCGATATTGTCATCTCTACCGACACCGAGGGCAATGTCCTGACCTGGAACAAGGCGGCCGAAAGGACTACCGGCTACTCGCTCGATGAGTTGAAGGGCCGCCCGTTTTTCGACTACTGCGACCAGACCGGCGCCGCCGGCGTGAGAATGTTGCTCTCCAAAGGGGCGTCCAGCAGGAACTCCGGCAGAATCGAATCCAACCTGAAGACGAAAGGCGGGGGTTACCGCGCCGTCTCCTGGGTCTTCTC